>JAJZQG010000003.1 GCA_021847645.1 Myxococcales bacterium | reverse complement strand
GCCGTGGAACCGCGCCCGTTGGAAAACGCGCCTGCCGCGACGATCAACGCACGCGCGGAGCGGAATCCCCCAGCAGACTCACCAGCAGCACCACGCCCAGCAGCACCGCAACGACCGCGCCCATCGCCGCGAGCCCGGTGAGCCACAGCGGAACGCGCATCGTTCCCACCAGCACCGTCCGCTTGAGCGCCACGTCGATCGGCTCCGCGTCGGGCGCGCGCGCCCCCAGCACCGTAGGTAGCCCTCGATCCAGATCGGTCTGCGAAACGACCGGCAGCGCGAGCGAGGTCGGCGCGTCCACCGCTATCGTCGCGTCTCCGACGCTGGTGACCGGATCCGCGTCCGGCGCGTCGATGCGCGGCAAGATCTCGTCGATGCGACGCACCACCTCGGCAGCAGTCTGCACGCGCTCATCGGCTTTCTTGGCGAGCAGGCGCGTGACCAGCGCGACCACATCGGGAGGCGTCTTGGGAGGCAAGGGCGGCGGAGCGTCCCGAATCTGGCGCTGCACCACGGCGACCGGATCCGATCCCTCGAACGGCGCACGCCCGTCGAGCATCTCGAACAGCAGAATCCCCAGCGCGTACAGGTCCGCTCGAGCGTCGACGCTCAGCCCGGCCGCCTGCTCGGGCGCCATGTACTCCGGTGTCCCGAACACCGCGCCCAGCCGTGTCAATTGCGGAGCGCCGCGCGCGTCTTCCCACGTCACCTTCGCAATGCCGAAGTCCAGCACCTTGACCACGTCGGACCTGCCCCGCCGATCGACGAGCATCACGTTCTCCGGCTTCAGGTCCCGGTGCACGATGCCGGCGTCGTGGGCGGCGGACAGGGCGTCTGCAATCTGACGCGCGATATGCAAGGCGCGGTGAGCGCTCATGGCCCCGGGGACCAGGGCCGAACGCAGGCTGCGGCCAGCGATGTACTCGAGCACCAGGAAAAAGCACCCATCCTCGAGCGTGCCGAAGTCCGTGGCCGCCACCACGTTCGGATGATCGATGCGCGCCGCGGCGATGGCCTCGCGCTCGAACCGCGCCACCACCTCGGTCACCGTCGACATCTCCTTGTGCAGGACCTTCACCGCCATCGGCTTCTGCAGCTTGATGTGCTGCGCCAGATAGACCGTTCCCATCCCGCCCGCACCCAGGCGCTTCTCCACGCGGTAGCGCGACGCCAGCACCGTGCCGATCAGCGGATCGTCGGCGGCAGCGGTGCGTTGGGCTTCGTCCAGTCTCGCGTTCGTCGTCATCGGTCGTGGTCCACGACGTCATCGTCACTCGCGCGGGCGCGGGGAGCAACCGGCGAATGCGTTGCATCCGAATCGTCCGGCCCCCCCCGCGAACGAGCCCACCGGGCATGCGCCGCGCCGACGATCCGGGACACCGCAGTCGCCGCCGAAATCGCGACGCGCGCGCGCCAACTCGGCCGCGCGCCCGCGCCAGGCCAGTCTGCGTCCAGCGCCGCCAGCCACCGTTCGGGCTCTGCCCTGCCGAGCACACCGCCCAGCTCGAACAACGCGATGTCGCCCACGCCTTGCGAGCGCGCAAGGACCACGTCCCTCTCGAGCTCGCCCACGTGCGCGTAGACCGGCTCGTCGCCCAACGCTCCGGTCCCCACCGCGCCCAGCGCCACGACCGCTCCCCGGCCCCACCGCCGTACCGCAAGCGCGCTCGCCGTCTGCACAACAGCGTCCACGGCGCGCTGGTCCAGCAGCCCTCGCGACCAGCCCCGCACGATCGACGAGTACGCCATGACCGCCACCGCGTCCCATGCGATCCCGTCGACCGGCGTGCCCAGCAGGTCCTGCCAGCCACCGCCCGGCCCGGGCGCGCCACGCTCGTCAGCCGCCCGCTCGTCCAACAGCACCACCGGTGCGACCACCGCGATCGTGCGGAACCCGTCCGCGCGTAGCTGCCCGTTGAGCGCACGCAGCACGTCGGCAGCTTGCCGCATCTCCAGCCGTGCACCGGGTCTTGCCCCGGCAAGCCGGCGGCGCACACCCCGCGCGCGCGAGAACGCCCACGCCATCAGCGCGATGGGTGGCTCCAGATCCAAGGCGATTTCCAGGTGCGAAACGCCGGGGTCGCCTGCCGCGCGGGCCACCTCTCTCGCCCACCCGGCAAACGCGGTCGCGTTCCACGCGCTGCCCCACCGCCCCGCGGCGTCGTCGAGCATCGGCCAGATGCACGGCCGAAGGCCCGCTTCGCGCAGCCGCTCGATCGCTGCCCCGAGCGAGCCCTGCCCGCCCGGCCGTACCGCCACGATCGGGTCCACCGAGAACCTCGCCAGCAAGTCGACGACCGCACGGGACGTCAGCGTTTCCACCGATACCGTCTCGCACCAGATTCGCTTCCGCCACATGCCCGCAATGCCTTCGCGCTCGCAACGCCGACCGTAGTACACTCGCGGCCATGAAGATACTCTATGGCGTAGTCGGGGAAGGGATGGGCCACGCGATCCGCTCGCGCGTCGTCATCGACTACCTGCTCTCGCAGAACCACCAGGTCGAAATCATGGCCTCCAGCCGCGCCTACGACTTCCTCACGAAGCGCTACGGCGCGCAGGACGTCAACCGCATCCACGGCCTGCACATGATCTACGAGGACAACCGCGTGCGACGGGGCAAGACCCTGTGGTCCAACGTGCTCACCGGCCTCACCGGCGTCCCCCAGAACGTCCTGGCCTACTTCAAGCTCATCGAGGAGCTCGACCCGCGCGTCGTCATCAGCGACTTCGAGTCCTGGACCTACCTGTACGGCCAACTGCACCGGTTGCCCATCATCTCGATCGACAACATGCAGATCATCAATCGCTGCAAGCTGCCCGACGAGATCATCCAGGGCGTGGAAGACGACTTCATGGTCGCCAAGACCTTCGTCAAGAGCAAGCTGCCGTTCTGCGAGCACTACCTGATCAGCACGTTCTTCCGGCCCCAGGTGCGCAAGGACAGAACGTCGCTGCACCCGCCCATCCTGCGGCCCGAGATCCTCTCGACCAAACCCCAGAGCGGCGAGCACATCCTCGTCTACCAGACCGGAGAGGGCTATGACTCGCTGGTTCAGACGTTGAAGAAGACCGGTCTGGAATACCGCATCTACGGCATGCGCCGCTCGCTCGAGCAAGACCAGGTCGAAGGCAATCTGCGCTACCGACCCTTCAGCGAAGCCCGCTTCGTGCAGGACCTCGCCACGGCCCGGGGCGTCATCGCAGGCGGCGGATTCACCCTCATGGGAGAGGCCGTCTACCTGCGCAAGCCCATGCTCGCCGTTCCCCTCGCGCGGCAGTTCGAGCAGATCCTCAATGCCCGCTACCTGCAGCACGTCGGCTACGGGCTTGCGGCCGACGACCTGAACGATCCGGCCACGATCCATCGCTTCCTCGAGAGCCTGCCCACCTACGAGAAGAATCTGTCGTCCTACGCGCAGGACGGCAACACCGACCTGTTCCGCGCCCTCGACGGCCTGTTGGACAAGGCCGCGGCAGGCGTGCTGTAGCCCGCGCCGTCCCTACTTCGATTCGATGGCCGCCAGCCCCGCGTATCTCGCCTGGGCCGTCGGCCCTGTCAGATAGTCGTCGTAGCCGGCCTGGCCGCGGAGGTAGCGCTCATAGAACGCCACGACATACGCATAGGACAGGCCGATGACCTGGTCGTGCGGCGCGGTCGCCGGCTTGCACAACGAGCACACCAGCCCGCAGCTCACCGGGTCGTCGACAAAACTCATGTGATTGGCGCCCTGCACGGTCACCTCCAGGGAGGGCGGCTTGGCGTTGGCGTAGAACGTCGCATAGTTGTCCGCAGCGGGCGCGCACGCCTGGAACGTCCCCGTCGCGTCGGTCGTCTCCCCGACGAACGCGGTCGGGATGGCGAGCGAGGACATCGACGCGCTCACGTCCGGGCAATTCGCGGGTGCGCAGCCTTGGGCCGAGGTGTCGACCGGATCGAGCGTGATGCTGGCCTTGACCCGCGGGTCGAGAGTGGCCGCGAGCAGCGACAGCTTGCCTCCCAGCGAATGGCCGCTCATGCCCACCAGCGCCGGGTCGACCTTGCCCGATAGGGGGCTGCCCCCGTCCGCGGATTGCGCGATGGCCCAATCCAACGCACCGAGCAGATCCTTGGCGTTCGCCACGTTGTCGACGCTGAGCAGCCCGGCCGGAAAGTCCGCCGTCAGTGCCACGTAGCCGAAGCCCCCGAGCTTGCGGATGTATCCGTAGTACTGCGACGCGGGAATCTGGAACCCATGCGCGAAGACCACGATCGGGTACGGACCGGCGCCCGGACCTCCCGTGGGAACCACGCAGTGAATCGGCACCGCGTGGCCGGTCGACGCCACGGTGGTATTCGCGTCCAACTCGGCCGTGGTGAAGGGCCCGTCGAGCGCCGGGTCGACGATCGCCTCCGAACCGCCCGAACCTCCAGCTCCGCTCGTGCCCGCAGCGCCGCCGTCCGCTCCGCCCGTACCCCCCATGCCCGCCATGCCCGCCGCGCCGCCGTCCGCTCCGCCGTCCGCTCCGCCCCCGCCTGCCGCGCCCGCGCTGCCAGCACCGCCGCCCATGGCCGCACCGCCGCCTCCCCCAACCCCGCCGCTCGCCGCGGCAGGTCCATCCTGTCCGCTGCTCCCGCACCCCAGCGGCGCCGTCGCAACGACACCGAAGAACAGCGAGATACCTACCTGAAGCGTCCTCGACCGATGGCTCACGGCAGCAGCTCCTTGTCAGCGCAACTTCTTACTTTCTTCTGCGCGATGATACGCCGGCACCGGCCCGACGCAACCGTTGCGTTCGACCGATCGCACGAACCCTTACCCGGAACGCGGCGACGACCTCGCCCGTCCGTGATTTCGATGGCCAGTCCGGCCCCTGGCTTCGGCCATTCCGGCCAATGCACTCCCCGCCTGCCCTGCCGGGACCGACGCCACCGCCGATCGCGCACTCAAGGTGCCGTGGCTCGGCCTGCTGACCGGAGCGTCGGCCCTGCTGCTCGGACCGCTGCTCGGCTTCACGGCCACTGCCATCTACCTGCAACGCGCGTTCGGCCAGGTCGCCAGCGTCGAGCCGTCGCAGAAGGCCCGCCTGCTGGCCGAAGGAATCTCCGAAGCGATGAACTTCAGCGCAGTCGGCCTGGCCCTCGGTGTGCTCGGCACCGTGGTGATCCTCGTGAGTCTGATCGTCCTGGTGCGCCGATCTTGCCACTTGCCCGCATCGCGGGAACGGCGCCCCCCGAGCGCGTCGTCGAAGTACTCGAACGGGTGATTCTCTGCGATGGAAGAACACCCGTCGTTCATCGCCCGCGAGTCACCGACCCTCGACAAAGCCGGGGGGTTCCCGCAGAGCAATGGAACCCTCGCAGGAACGTTCTCTCCGGATCCAACCCGTCTGAACGGGAACGACCCCGTCTGAACGGGAACGACCCCGTCTGAACGGGAACGACCCCGTCTGAACGGGAACGACCCCGTCTGAACGGGAACGACCCCGTCTGAACGGGAACGACCCCGTCTGAACGGGACGCCGCGGCCGATCAGCCTGCCAGTGGCCGCGCGTCACCAGGACTCCATCTGTGTCGTGAGGCGCGATTCCAGCCTAGCCGCCAGGGCGCGTACCGCCGGACGACGACATCGATGTCGGTTCGAGCGGGCCGAATGCACCGTTCGCGCGGGGCTTGCCCTGGCAGAAGAGGTTGGAAGCGCACGGCTCACCTCGCATGCCCAGCTTGCGCTGGCGAACATCCTGGCCGACAGAGCCGACAAGGACCCGCGAGACGAGGCGGACAGCCTGGCGCTCGCGCTGCGCGGCTGGCGACTCCCGGAAGCACGCCCGGGTACGAAGCGATGACGCGCGATGTTTTGTCGCGGACCCATGCGGCCGCGGGGAGATTGTCAGAAGCGGAAGAGCAAGCTCAAAGGGCCGTTGCGCTGTCGCAGCACACACCGGTGCGGCGCCTCCTGATGCTGTCGCACCTGGCCGAAGCGCTCGGGCTGCAAAGGCGCGTGCAGGAGGCCCATCGAGTGGCCCAACGAGCCATGGCGGACCTGGATGCAATGCGAAAGGGTGGTTTTGCCGAGCTGCCGTTGGTCTTGTGTGCCGCGGAAGCCTGCCTCGCTGTGGGCGACGAAGCGCTGGCTCAAGACGACTCCGAGCGTGCAGCCGAGCACATCCAGAGGCAGGCTCGTGGGTTGGCCGAATACGAGATGCTGGACCAGTTCATGCCGAACGCGCCGGGGCCGAGTCGCCTCGAGAAGCTCAGAGCGGCGCTCGGCGCGACTGCTCCCGGGTGATCCTGCCTTCCCCCGAGCGCGGAGTTGGCGAACGGGGCGTACGCGATGCAGCGGTGCGGCCTCGCGGCGCGGCCGCGGGTTGCTCTCCAGCGCAAGAAGCCGCTTCAATCGCCGGGGCGACCTGTTTCGGTACCTGCAGGCTCCATCGGTTCCGATAACGAATCGTTCGGCCGAGCGCGAGGTCCGTCCGGGAGTCGTGGCCCGCAAGGTCTCCGGGTGCTCCAAGACGTGGGCGGGCGCACACAGTCGCGAGGCCATGCAAAGCATCGTGCGCTCCGAAGTCCGCAAGAAGCCACCGTCGCTGGTAGAAGCGATGCGGCAGACCTTCGTCGACGCGAGCCGACGACTGCGCGGTAAGCCTTCCCCGGAGACGACCGTAAGCTGAACACCGTCGATTGCGCACCACGACACGGATCGTGGTGGTTGACCTTCACGTAGGTGGCCTCGAGGCCGGTGGAGCAATTGGGGGAGGCGCCGGCGAGCGATCAGCGCCTACTCGCGAATCAACTACGCCCCGCTGCGCGCAGCGAGCGCTGGGCGGCCCGCGAAAGTGCCACTCTTCGCGGTTGCGCTTGCGGCACGTCCCTCGAGTCCGTGCAGGTGTTGCGGACACCTTTGCAGGATGGGCTGATGATTCAGCTATCGGATGGAGATGCTCTGATCGTCCTGGCGCGCCGCTCCCGTCACTTGCCCGCGTCGCGGCAACAGCGCACCCCGAGCGAGTAGTCGAAGTACTCGAACGGGTGGTTCTTCACGATCGAGGAGCACCCGTCCTTCTTCGACCGCGAATAGAACCCACCCAGGAACGTCCCCTCCGGGTCGTCGATCCACTCGTCCAGATTCCCCACCATGTCGAACACGCCGTCCTGGCCCCAGTCGCTTCGGCAGGTGCGCGTCTCTCCCGTCTTGTGAAGCAGCGGCCCCTGCTTGTCCGACACCAGGTTCATGCGCGGATCCAGGTGGCCCGTCGTCACGTCGTTGTGCAGCACCGCGCCCGGATGCGTGAAGCGGAACATGTTGCACTTGCCTTGCTCGTGCTTGTCCCCGTACGGAAACTGCCGCTTCTCGCTGCCCCGGCACGCGCGCACCCACTCGTCCTGCTTGCACAGCCGCTTGCCCGCGTTCTCACACGCGCGCTGCGCCACCTTGCCCGAGACGTACCCGTTGGGCGTCTCGCCCGGCTTCGAGACCGCCATCGGGTCGGCGTCCGTGCCGCGCTGCCACGCCGACAGCGGCGGAACCGCAATGGCCTTGCCCTCGTCGGTGCCCAGCGTGCTGCGCTTGGTCTCCCAGTCCGAGGCCAGACGCATCGCCAGCTTGCGATCGACCGGATAGTAAGGGGAAAGGCGGTTGCCCGTGGAGCGGTCGACCAGGATGTCTTCCCATCGATCGATGCAGAAGGGCTTGGGGCCCGGGATGAAGACCATCTCTTCGGGGCACAGGGCCTGGTCGTCGGCCGGGCCGGAGGATGCAGCCGCGGCAGGCGCAGACGAGGAGGCCGGGGACGTCGCAAGGACGGCCGAGGCAGCCGGCGCGACAGATTTGTCGGGGGCGGAAGCCGTGCCAGCGTCCGTGGTGCCGCTCGACTTCGAGCAGCCGTTCGCCAGCGCGATCACCAGCGTCCACAACGCTGCGCCGCGCGCCGTGCGCGAGCGTGCGTTTGCGCCGCGGTGCAGTGCGACATCGAGAACATGTTCGGAGCTGAAGCGTGACAACGGTGACCTCGCGGGCTCAAGGGCGTCCCGAGACGACCGGACCGCTCGGCGAGTCGTGCTCGACCGTGCCCGAACCGTCCGCTAGACTGCGCATCGAGATGTCTCTGAAGATAGACCAAGACCACTCCCGATTTCGAGCGATCGTTCGTGGGAAGATCCGCGAGAACCTCAAGAAGTACATCTCCCACGGCGAGATGATCGGGCGCAAGGGCAAGGATCTGGTGTCGATCCCGATCCCGCAGATTGATATTCCGCGCTTCAAGTTTGGCGACAAGCAGACGGGGGGCACGGGGCAAGGCGACGGCGAGCCCGGCGATCCGATGGGCGGCCAGGAGCAGGACGGCGAGAGTGGGCAGGGCAAGGCTGGCAAGGACGCCGGCGAGCACGCCCTGGAGGTGGAGGTCTCGCTCGAGGAGCTGGCGGGCATCCTGGGCGAAGAGCTCGCGCTGCCCGACATCATGAACAAGGGCAAGAGCAAGATCATCAACGCCAAGGACCGCTTCACCGGCATCCGCCGCGTCGGTCCCGAGTCGCTGCGTCACTTCAAGCGCACCTACCGCGAGGCTCTCAAGCGCATGGTGGCCAGCGGCACGTTCACCCCCGAGCGCCCGGTGGTCGTGCCCATCCCCGACGACAAGCGCTATCGCTCGTGGAAGACGCAGGCCGAGCCGGTAGCCAACGCGGTCATCATCTACATGATGGACGTCTCGGGCTCGATGGGCGACGAGCAGAAGGAGATGGTGCGCATCGAGAGCTTCTGGATCGATGCGTGGCTGCAGCACCAGTACAAGGGGCTGGAGACCCGGTACATCATCCACGACGCGGCCGCCCGGGAGGTCGATCGAGACACGTTCTTCCGCACCCGCGAATCGGGCGGCACGATGATCTCCAGCGCCTACAAGCTGTGCTCGCAGCTGATCGACGATCACTATCCCGCGGAGGAATGGAACATCTATCCGTTCCACTTCTCCGACGGCGACAACTGGTCGATGGACGACACGGCGGTATGCCTGGAGCTGCTGAAGAAGTCGCTGTTGCCGCGGGTGAACATGTTCGCCTACGGCCAGGTCGACAGCCCCTACGGCTCCGGTCAGTTCATCAAGGATCTGCGCAACGGGCTGGGCAGCGACGAGCGGTTGGTGCTCAGCGAGATCCACGATCGCGACGGGATCATGGGCAGCATCAAGGACTTCCTCGGAAAGGGAAAGTAGGGCACCGCACGATGAGCCAGTTCGCCCTCAAGACCCAGCTCCCCAGCTACCTGCGCAAAGAGCAGGACCGCATCGAGAAGATCGCGCGAGGCTTCGGCCTCGATCCGTTCCCCACGATCTTCGAGATCCTCAACTACCAGCAGATGAACGAGATCGCCGCCTACGGGGGATTCCCCACGCGCTATCCCCACTGGCGCTTCGGCATGGAGTACGAGCAGCTCGCCAAGAGCAACGAGTACGGCCTGTCGAAGATCTACGAGATGGTCATCAACAACACCCCCTCGTACGCCTATCTGCTCGAAGGCAACTCCCTGACCGACCAGAAGCTCGTCATGGCCCACGTCTTCGCCCATGTCGACTTCTTCAAGCACAACTTCTCCTTCCGCGCGACCGACCTCGACGCCTCCGGCCGCATCACCGATCCGATGCGCGTGCGCCACCCCTACGAGCCCAATCGCCGTTGGATCGACAAGATGGCAAACCACGGCTCGCGCCTGCGCCGCCACATCGAGCGCTTCGGCATCAATCGCATCGAGGAGTTCATCGACACCTGCCTGTGCCTCGACAACCTCGTCGACCCCTGGCGTCCCTTCTCCGGCGCCGAGCCCAAGATGCGCACCAACGACGACAACCCCGAGACCGTCGAGGTGCCCCGGCTGCGCGCCAAGGAGTACATGGACTCCTTCATCAACCCCGAGGAGTATCTCGAGGAGCAGAAGAAGAAGCTCGAGGAGCAGCGCGCCAAGAAACGTCGTTTCCCCGAGCACCCCGCCCGCGACGTACTGCAGTTCCTCCTGGAGAACGCGCCCCTGGCCAACTGGGAGCACGACGTGCTCGAGGTCATCCGCGACGAGGCCTACTACTTCATTCCCCAGATGCAGACCAAGATCATGAACGAGGGGTGGGCCACCTATTGGCACTCCAAGATCATGACCGAGAAGGTGCTCGACGCTTCCGAGATTATCGACTACGCGGACAACGCCGCGGGCGTTCTCGCCACCTCCGGGGGCCGTCTCAATCCCTACAAGCTGGGCGTCGAGCTCTATCGCAATATCGAGGAGCGCTGGAACAAGGGCCAGTTCGGAAAGGACTGGGAGGAGTGCGACGACCTCGAGGTCAAACGCCATTGGAACATGCGCCTGGGCCTCGGCCGCCAGAAGGTCTTCCAGGTCCGCCAGCTGTATACCGACGTGACCTTCATCGACGAGTTCCTCACTCCCGAGTTCGCCGTCGAGCAGAAGATGTTCACCTACGCATGGGTCGAGCGCAACGGCCGCTTCGAAATCGAAACGCGCCAGTTCGAGTCCATCAAGACCAAGCTCCTCTCCCAGCTCACCAACTTCGGCAGCCCGTTCATCTATGTGGTCGACGCCAACCACGGCAACCGCTCCGAGCTGCTGCTCGAGCACGACCACCAGGGGCTCGACCTGCGCGTCGACTACGCCAGAGAGGCGCTCAAGGCTCTCTTCCGTATCTGGAAGCGCCCCGTCGTCATCAAGACCATCACCGAATCCAGGCCGGTAATGCTCCGCTACGACGGCAAGGAGCACACCTCCGAGGAAATCCGTGAGGAGAAAAAGGAGTAGAGAGGCTGCCCTCGCCGCCGGCCTGTGCCTCGCCGCGGCCGTTGGTGTCGCGTGCCTGGCCGGCTCCCCGGGCTGCGCGTCCTCCGCACCGGCGCCCTCCGCACCGCGCGAGCCCGTGCGCTCCGTGCCGGCTCCGGGGCTCTTCGTCGCATCCGCTTCCGCGAGCGCTTCTGCGGTCCCGGCGCCCCCGGTCGACCCGTCCAGCTCCGCTCCCCCGTCTGCCTCCGTGCCGCCGCCTCCTTCGCCACCCCCGCACCTCGCGCGCGGCGACGGCTCCCCCGCGGATCAGGCCCTGGCCCAAGGCGACGCCGCCCTCGACGCCGACCAGCTCGACGCCGCCAAACGTGCGTATCAGAAGGCCGCTCGCCTCGCCCCGCGCGATCCCGCCCCGCTCGTCGGACTCGCGCGCGTCGATATCGCACGTAGCAATTCCTCTCTGCAGTATGCGTCGTCTCCCGACGATCCGAGCCTGCGCCGCACACTCAAGGACCTGCAGCGCGCGGTGAAGCTCGATCCCGCATACGCACCGGCGAGCCTCGAGCTCGGTCGCGTCCAGCTGATTCTCGGGCATGCGCAGCCCGCCATCGTCGCCCTGCGCAAGGCCGTCGCGCTCACCCCCAACGACCCTGAAGCGCAATCCGCCCTCGGTGTCGCCTGCATCGCGACCGGCTACGCGGACGACGGCCTGCAGGCCTTGAGCCGTGCGGCCGAGCTCGACCCGTCGAGCGCCGCACGCCAGCGCAATCTCGGCACGGCGCTCGTGCTGCGCCATCGCCTCGCCGACGCCGTTCAAGCCTTCGAGAAAGCCTTGCGGCTGTCTCCCGACGATCCGGGCACGCTCAACGACCTGGGCACCGCCCTGGCTACGATGCACGAGCTGACGCGGGCCCTGCCCCTTCTGCAGCGCGCCGTGGCGCTGGCGCCGTCGCAGGCGTCCTATCGATCGAATCTGGGCTATGTGCTCCAGCAGCAGGGAAAGCTCGACGATGCCATAGCCGAGTACCACCGGACCATCGAGCTCGACGCGAAGCTGGTCGATGCGTGGCTGAACCTGGGCACCGCGCTCGCGCAACGCGGCAATCTCGCGGAGGCCCGAAAGGCGCTAGAAAAAGCCCAGCAGCTCGATCCACAGGACCCGCGCGCCAAGGCGAATCTCGAAGAGCTCCAGGAGCTCGAAAAGGGCGACGCCGGAGCCCCCGCGCCCTGACGCTCCAAGCCCGGGCGCTGCGCTACTCCGACGACGCTGCGCGAGCCAGCTCCACGACCGCGCCGATGGCCTGCACGATCGATTCGAATGGATTGCCGTGGGTTCCCAGCTGCGTGATGCGCACCTCCCCGATGCGCTGGCCGACCGCACCGGCCAGATCCGGAAGGCGCTCCGCCAACACCCGGCGCGCGTGGGCCTCCGCGCGAGCCTTCTCTACTTGCGAAAGCTCGAGTTGCACCGCCGCTTCCGCCCGCCCCCGCACCAGCTCCGACTGCACGCTCGTGGCGTCCAGCTCCGCTCGCAACAGCGCCTCGGCGCGCGCCATGGCCGCACGCGCTTCCTGGGCGCCGAGCCTGAGCTCGAGGGCGGCTCGCTCGGCTTGGGCTTCTTCCACCTCGAGCGCGATGCGACGCAGCGCCGCCTTGCTGCGCGCCTCGTGCCGCGCGAGCTCGGCCTGCGCCGTGTGCTCCTGCACTAGCGTCTCGGCCGCGATCCGCGCACGCTCCCGCTCCGCCTCCAGCTCCGACGCCCGCCTCGCGTCGCCCGCCTGTTGCTCCGCCGCGGCCCGCGCGGCCAGCGCGCGCCGCTCCCGAATCGCTTCCTCCGCCGTGATCTGCGCTTCCGCCGTCTCCCGACGGCAGGACGCTTCCCTCGTGGTCACCTTCTGATCGGCCAGCGCGCGCGCTTCCCTGGCCTGGCGCTCCAGCTCGGCCCGAAAGGGCGCCTGCATCGATTGAAACACCGTCTCGGACAACACCCGCACTTCCTGGATCTCGATCGTGTCGATCACCACGCCCCAGCCCTGCACCGTCGTGTCGTCCACGCGCCCGCTGCCGCCCACCACGGGCGCGATCTCGTGCAGCAGCTCCTCGGCAATGGCGTGCTTGCGCTTCTGCAGGCAGTCCTGCACGCTCAGGTTCGCAATCAGCCGACGTGCCGCGCCCACGAACATGCTGCAGAGTGTCTCCTCGAGCTTCTGCTGCGCCCGCTCCGGATAGCTGAAGTTCAATACGCGATAAGCCAGCAGCGGCTCCGCGATGCGGTAGACCGCCAGACCGACCACCTCCACGCCCACCTTCTCGGCCGTGACCTGGTCTGCGCGGAAGCTCAGCCGCTGCAGCGAAGTCGGCACCACCGCCACGGCATCCCAAGGCCACTTGAAGCAGCTCGCCCCCTGCCCCGAGCTGCGCGCCAGAACGCGCCCGCGACGCACGTGCACCAGGTACTCGGAGGGCTTGGCCGTGACCACGCCCCAACGCTTGATCTTCTCCGGATCCTCCGCCGGGCGCCCCGCCCGCCAATCGTCCGCGCGCAATCCCCCTGCATCTTGTCCGGTGCCAGGTGACGTCGTCGCCAGCTGCATGATGACCTCCTGCAGCGCGACGGTGCCAGGTTCGTGCCGCGCGTCGATCACCTGCTATTTGCCTCGATCCGCGCGCGTGAGAGCGGTCAGGTGCGCCAAGACGGAGCGCTCGCCGCTCCATCGGTGATCGGTCCGGGCGCGAGGGTATGGACAAGCCCCCGTGGTGAGGTGAGCTCGCGCTCGACGCTCTCTCTGGCTGCTCGCGGCGCGCCCCTCACCCAGCGCCTTCGCCGCGCGCGATCGACGCGATCGGCAAGCGCGGCTCAGAACATGAACGTCACCGCCAGGCTGATCGGCACCACGTACTTCTTCTCGGGCGTGGGCGGCGCGATCCCGCCCGAAAAAGAAGGGTGGATGTAGCTCGGTTCCACCTGATAGACGGGAAGCGTCGCGCGAACACCCACCACCAGGCGGGTCTTGTACGTTCGAAGCGCCTCGACTCCTCCCTCCGCGCAGAAGCTGAAGCCGATACCGTCGCCATCCCAATCTCCGTTGTAGAGTTGGACGCCCGACCAGGAGAGTCCGCCCCCGAGGAACGCCGTGGAGTCTGCGTCCGACGTGAAGTATCGCGCACCCACGGACAGCGCCTCGAAGGACCCCTCCTTTTCGCCTGCTCCGCTGCCGCCCGTACTCAGCCGGATATCTCCGCCGACCGCGACCGTCTCGGTTTCGTGGTAGACGGCCAGGTCGACGGTAGGCGCCACCAGCCCCACGCCTCCCGGAAAGGCCGTGGCGCCGACCCCGACTCCCCAGTAGGTCTTTCCCCACTTGCGCTTCTGCTCGCGCGTTTCCTGCCCCAACAGGTTGTTCACCCGCTGCGTCCCGTCCATCGGCACGCCAGCGCTTCGCAGAAAACAACGCAGAGACCAGAGGCGCTGAGGCACGGAGGAAGGGGCCATCCTCTGCGCCTTTGCGTTTCTGCGTTTCTCTGGTTGGATTCGCCGCAGGTGTGGACTGACACGCGGCAAGCCGTTGTGGGCCACGGCCATCCTGCTCGCCTGAGCGCAAACGGCGTTGACGTACGTCTTCCCATCGCAGCCGCACACCGGGTCCCATTGCCCCGTACAGTCGTCGTGCTTGGCCTGGTGCACGCAGCCGCCCGGCGCCCGCAGGTCGGTCCCACGCAGAAGTCTGTCGGCAGCGGGCAATCCGAGTCTTGAATGCAAGGGAAGTAGGTGCCCGCCGGGGGCACCTTGCACAGCTCCGATTTCGCCGGGTCGTAGCACGTGCCGGTGATGGGGCAGCACTGCTGAGTCCCGGGACACCAACTCGACGAGTTTCCACACGCGGTCAGTACGCTGCCGCCATTCATGAACGCCGTGCCGCACGACCAGTCCAGCGCCGGAATCCCGGCCACGCAAGCCCAATGGAAGTCCAGGGGCTGGCCGTCACACCCACACGAGGTTGCGGTGTTTGCTGGATGTCACCGCCATAGCCTCCACCCGACGACCGCACCGGAGGGAGCGGCGAGGCAACGAGCCCGTCGAGCGCGCCTCCCGCAAACAGCCGTGATTCGTCCTCGCCTTGAGGCATGTCAGCGGCAGGAATTGGCACATAGACAACTGCGCACGACCATCCGAGGGCCAGTGGACCTCACCCCCACCAGCCGTCGCGTACGCCCGGGAGTCGTGTCCTGGCTGTGCGGATCCACGCCCGGAAGCGTCGCGCCAACAGGCGAGTGCAAAGCGGCGCTGCCCGCCCCACCGGCCGGGAGCGGTCCCACGTCCCACCTGTGGACGGAGCACCACACTGCGACACGAGTGTCATCCCGCGCATGGCCACCCGCGACACTCCCGCTGCAATCGTTCGAGAAAAAGCCTCAACGCGGATGCGACCTGCGGTGGCCCGGCGCTTGCTGACCGGCGGACATGTCGCTTACTCGCTTGTCTTTCCGGGGCAAGCGCAGGGAGGAGTACGTCCGGAGCCACGGCCTGCAGCCCGCTCACGCGTTGCTGCACCCCAGCTGGCTCGCCGCCGTGACCGTCCTTGCGCTCAACGATCACGTCTTCAAAGGTGCGGGGATCCTGCCCGTCTGGCTCACGGGCAAGGCCAGCGACTTCGCTGGCCTGTTCGCCGCCCCCGTGCTCCTGGCCGCGCTCGTGCGCGCCCGCTCGCGCCGCGCGCTCTTCGCCTGCTATGCCGCCACCGCCCTGGTCTTCACCGCCATCAAGGTCTCGGCGTCCGCCTCCTCGGCCTTCGCGGCGGCCCTCGCTCTCGCCCATCTGCCGTGGAACAACACCGTCGATCCCACCGATCTGCTCGCGCTCGTCGCCCTGGTCGCGTCTTGGGGCATGTTGCTTCCCCGCATGCTAGGCAACGCTCCCTTCCGGCTCGGCAAGCTCGCGTCGTGGGTTGCGGCCGCGTTCGCCCTGCCCGTGATGCTCGGCTCTGGCAACGTGGGCGGCGCCAACACGGGTGGACACGCGCCAGGCAGCGGCGACGAAGGAGTCTTCCTGGGCAGCGGCGAGATCGCCGTGTCCCCGAGCGGCCTGTACTTCCTGTCCAAGAAAGGCGACCAGATCGTCATCGGCACCCTCGAGACACGGGCCTACGAAGTCGTCGCCGGCCTGCCCACCGCCGACGTGCTCGCGTTCTGGAGTCGTGCCCGCGGCGAGGGGTTCTTTCTCGCCGGCAGCACCCCCAGCGGCGACCGTGTCGTGTCCTACGACCTCGCCTCTCGCTCCGTGCAATGGTCCATTCCGTCGCCTGTCGCATACCCGCACATGAAGGCGAACGAGAAGGACGGGTCGCTGGTGGTCTGGAGCGATGAGGCCCTGTTCGTCCTGGATCCGGACACGGGCGCGAAGCGCGGCTCGTTGACGCCCGACCGGGCCATTCGCGACGTGGACCTGCGCGACCTGAACGACGAGATCATCGTCACGACCGACACCTGGTGGGACGGCGCCAACGACGCGGCGATGCCGTTTACGACGGTGCAGGTGCTGCGTTCCTTGGATGCGGGCGTCACGTGCCAGATAACGGCGCCGAACTGCGCCGACGAGTTCGTGGTTGCGCGGGGTGGAACGCGTGCGTTCCTCGCTCCGACGTGGTGCTCCAGAGACCCGGTGTCGGTTCTCGATCTGGAGAATTGCCAGCTGGAGAAGCAGCTTCCCGGGTTCGGTCCGGTCGCACTCTCGCAGAGCGGCAATACCGCCGTAGCCTTCCTCGATCGGGACACCACCGACCCCACGGCGCCTGCCATGCCGCCCGAGGTGGCGCAGTCCGACAGCCGCTATCACCTCATGTTCATCAATGTCGGCTCGCTCGCGTACGGTACGCTCGCCGTCGGTGACGAGCTGCCGCGCTATGCAGTAACGCCCGATGGCAAGATGCTGCTCGTCGATGCGTTCTTGAGCGAGAACAACGTGCGAATCCTCGACATCGAGACGCGCAGCCTGCGCACCGTGCAAGGCGCATACGTCCTCCTCGACGACTACGTGATGCTGCCCGACTCGCAGCACGTCTACGGCATCCAGCAAGGCCTGTTCGAGCTCGACGTGGCGACGGCCATGGCGCGCACGATCGGTCTGTCGTTCACGCCCGAGGGCATCAACATGACCCCCGACGGCGATACGCTGCTTCTGCGCGACCGCGACGAGCTGGTCCACCTGTTCGACGTCCAGACCCAGGTTGTCACGGGCACGATGGGCCGCTGAGAGGCGCGCCGGCGCAGACCCTTTCATTTTCGGATCACACCGCCTACGCCCCCCGTAGCCATCCGCCCTCCCCGTGCTAAGCTGCGCGCCCGCCGAATCCTTCGCACGGTGTTCGGCTCCAACCCCCGCATCGATTCAACACGTGAGTGACCCATGATTGACATGCCTGAGCCTGGACTGTACCGAACCACCCTCGCCTACCCCGGCAAGGAAGACGAAATCCCCGCCAACGCCCTGGTCTACGTCGGCAATCCGCCCAACGGCGGCCTGACGTTCGTCGTGCGCCCCGGCGCCAATCGAAAGAACCAATGGTTCTGGGGCGAGCCCACCGTGCCCATCCGCGCCACCTCCTGGGCCAAGTCCCTCAAGTCCCTCCCGCCCGAGGGCTTCTACACGCTGCCCTACGATCTCGACCTGGGCGACGGCGGCCGCTGGGTCAAGAACGCGATCGTCCAGCTCGGCTACAACGGCGAGGGCCGCGGCATCATCTTCGTCGGTGAGCGCCACGACGCCGACGATGCCAACGTGCTGCGGTTCAGCGACCGCGGCGTGGTGGTCGACGACAACCTGCTGTTCAAGCTCGTGTGGGCGCCCATCCTGCCGGTCGCCAAGCCCGCCATCGAACCCTGAGCTCACACCGGCAAGCCTGCCGGCAAGCGCTCCCGCTCCCCGTCCCGATTCAGCTCGATGCCGGCGGCTTCATACGCCACTGCGGCATGCGCGAGTCGTCGGACTGCAGGAACTTGAGCATTCGCTCCCGCACCAGACAGCGCAGATCCCACAGCTTGTCCGCGTCGTCCGCGCTCACGGTCACGCGGAGAACCACCGTCCGATCGTTGAGCTCGCTGACGATGACCCGCGCCTGCTTGCGGTTCCACAACGGCTCGTGCTCGAGCAGCGCCATGACCTCGGCGCGCACCGCGTCCACGTCCACGCCGAAGTCCGTGTGCACGAACACCGTGCCCACCAGCTCGGTGGACGAACGCGTCCAGTTCTCGAAGGGCTGATCCAGAAACCACGTGACCGGCAGCACAAGCCGTCGCAGGTCCCAGATGCGCACGACCACGTGCGTCAGCCCGATCTCCTCGACGATCCCCCACTCGTTCTGGACGATGACCGTGTCGCCGATCCGCACGGGCTGCGTGAGGGCGATGAGGATTCCGGCGAAGAGATTGGAGACGGTCTTCTGGGCTGCGAAGCCCAGGACGGCGCCGGCCAACCCGGCTGACCCCAGCAGGCTCCAGCCCGCGGACCGCGCCACGGGAAATTGCATCAGGGCCAGCGCCACGCCTGCCACGAAGACAATCACGTTCGCGATGCGACGGATCGCCGTCACCCGCGTCGCAACCGTCTTCCTGCGCGCGGGCTCGTCCTCATCCAGCGAGCTGTCCTCCAGCACCGCCCCGGCCGCGAATCCCACGAGCCGGGTGGCTGCCTGCATGCCCGCCAGGATCAAGCCGATGTCGACCACGCGGGTCGCCGCCGTCTCGGCGTTCGCCGACAGGGCGAGCAAGCCAAGGCCGAAACGCGCGAGCACCAGCGCCGAGATCCTGCGTACCGGCCCCTCCCAGGCGTGCGTGAACTCGCGCAGCCTGCGAATCCCTGCTCTGTCCAGCGCACGGCGAATGCCCCACATCGACGGCCGCTCGATCAGATGGCCCGCCAACCACGAAAGCACCGCGAGCAGCACGAGCCCGCCCCACTGCCACAGCTGCATGCCCAACGCGCGACGCCGCGTCCAGGCGGGAAGCTGCTGGACCACGTCCGGCAAACCATGCTCCGCGTGCAGCTTGTCGATCGACTGGACCGTGGCCTTCGAAAACAACCAGATCGGGCTGCCCGTCACCGCGTCGCGCACGCGCTCCACACGGATTCCCTGGCTGCCCCCAGGCATCGGGATGTTCACCACGCGCACGTCCTGCGACGCCGCCCCGCCGTGCTCCCCGCCTTCCGGATCGTCGGGGATGGACTCGACGTCGAGCCACACCGTGCGATCGAGGACTTCGGAAAACTCCCGGGCGAGCTCGGGACCGCGCGTCTTGCGCTGCGAAAACGGTACGGTCCGCAGATCCAGGTAGAACGCTGCGCGATCGAAGTCCTCGGCGGCAGCCGCATCGACGAATCCCGACACGGTGTCGCGCGGCGTGTCGCGCACCACCTCCGGCGGCACCGGCCCCGGCATCCCGATGACCAAGGGTGCGTGCTCTTGTTTCGCGGCTGGCTCCGGCTCCGCGCTTGGCGATGTCGTCGGCGCCTCGCGACGTACGCTCGCCGAATGGCTCGTTGCCGGCTGGGCCGAGGAATCGCCAGGCTCCGCGCCCGATCCGGAGGGCACGACCACGCTCGTTGCGCTACCTTGCGCAGCGGTTTCGTGCGTCGGCTCAGCCTGCGCCGCTGCACTGCGCTCGCCTCCCAACCACGCAACGGCGACGATCAGGCATACAACAGGAGCGCTCAACCACTCGGAGAGTCGACCTCGCATGCCCTCTGCTTACGCGAACCCAAGCGCCCTGCAAAGCCCGCAGCTGCGGGGCGCCTGTCCGGCACCCGCCGCTCGTGCTACGCACCAGGATTACCGCCCGTCGGTGGCGGAGCCAGAGACACACGATGAGCAGCAAGAAGCGCGACAAGAGCGGACCCGGTCCACGCAAGCAGCCAGCCACGCCCAAGGAAGGTGACGGGTTCTTCCGCCCCTTCGCCGCCCTGCCCAAGCCTGCGCCACCAGCCCAACCGTCGAATGCGCCGCAACCGAAGGCCGCGCGACCCACCGCGCCCACCCCCTCCCCTCGCCCGGCAACGAAGCCTGCAAAACCTGCCCCGCCCACCGAGGACGACCTGCTGACCTTCGACCGCCTCATGGGCGGCGTCGTCCCACTCGATCGAGGTCCGGCCCGCCGCGTGCCCACCTCCGGCGCACCCGTGCGCGCCGACCGCGACCAGGAGATCCAGCAAACCCTCGCTCACGAGCAGGAGCTCGAGGTGCAGGCCCGGGCCCGGTTCCGCGCGCTCGTCGACGAGGGCAGCCGCTTCGAGATCGTCGACGACGGGCGACAGATCGAGGGACGTCGTCGCGGCGTGGACGGCGGGTTGGTCCGTCGCATGAAGCACGGCGAGCTGCCCGTGGACGCGACCCTGGACCTGCACGGCATGCGTCTCGATCCGGCGCGCGAAGCGGTCGAGACGTTCGTGCGCGACCGACGCGCCAAGGGAGATCGCGTGGTGGTCATCGTGCACGGTCGTGGGAGGAATTCGCCGGCCGGACAGTCCGTGCTGCGCGGCGAGGTGGCCGCGTGGCTCAGCGAAGGCAAGTCCTGCAAGCACGTCTCGGCCTTCGTCACCGCACCGCCGGAGCACGGCGGCGAAGGTGCGTTGTGCGTGCTGCTGGTAGGGGCCGACGATCGTCCCGCGCGCCGCTGACCAAGGAGACACCATGCTCAACCGTCCCAAGACCACTGCCGTTGTCCTGGCCGCCGCAGCCCTGGTCGCCATGAGCGGATGCGCGAGCAGGCCCACACCGCCAGCACCGGCCGCTCCCCGGCCAGCGCCTCCGGCCGAGCTCAAGGACATTGGCTGGGCGAACTTCCTCTCCCACCGCTTCCACCTGTCGATCCCGCTTCCCGACGGCAAGGCCTGGCGCATCGATGACCACACCACCGAGTGGCTCCAGGCAACGCACCCGTCCAATACGATCGTTCGCGCACGGCTGTGGGCAGAACACGACCTGATGACACCCCAGACCTGCGAGAAGAAGCTGCGCTACTGGGAACCGGATCTGCCGGCACCCACTGGCAAAAACGTCATCGACGAGCGCGATCTGCCGGACTTCCCCGCCAAGGGCTTCACCTCCCACCTGGTCGTGGGCCTCGCCACGCCCCCTGGCGCGCCGCCTCCGGCAATCGGAGGTGTCGCGCTCGCCATCGGCGCTTCCGAGCACAAGTGTGTTGCGCTGGTGTTCACGAGCCTGGTGCGCAGCGCCGGAAGCGCGTCCGTGCTGGCAAGCCGCCTGGAGCTCGGCACGCGGATCATCGAGGACACGGTCCTCAAAAGCGAGACACTTCCCGGACGCGAACCGTTCGAGCTGCCTGCGCAATAGGGCTCGGAAAGCAGCCAACGCCAGCCAAACGGGGCGCGCCACAACGCTTGCACCCAGGCGTATGCCGCTTAGAATCGTCCCATGCCGCGGACTTCCTCTTATCCATTCAGGCACGCTCGCGTCTCGGCTCTTGCCCTCGCTTTCGTCGCATCGGCGACGACGGCGCACGCGGAGACTGCTTTCTCCCCCGATGGGGCGCGCCTCGCGTTTTCGGCGACGTCCGACCGTGGCCTGATGGTGTTCGACCGCGAGAGCGGTGTCGTCTCCACGCTGACGGACACGCCCTCGAGCGGCTACGCCTTTGCCTGGTCTCCCGACGGAACCAAGCTCGGCTTCAAGGTGCTGCACGCGGTCGCCGACGGCTTCCTCCAGGAGCCGATGGTCTATGACGCGAGAACGGGCACGCTCCGATCGCTGGCCGCTCCCTCGCGCCTCGCCGGCGTCCCATCGTTCTCCGCCCGCGGCGGTGTCGTCTTCACCCTCGGGCGCGAGGCTATCTTGGTGTCTGCGAACGGCGCCGAGTCCCGGCGCGATCTCGGCCACTACGTAAACCTGGCCGTCGTGTCCCCGGACGGGACGCGCCTCGCCTACAACGCTCCGGACGACGCGATCTGGGTGCTCGACCTGGCCACCGGTGATCGCCATCCGATTACGCACGGCGCCTTCTACGCGCCCTCGTGGGCGCCGGACGGCAAGAGGCTGCTCCTGCGCGGCACCAACGGCACGATCGCGTGCGCCGACCTGCAATCCGGAGCGGTTGTCTCCCTTGGCCGCGGAACCTCGCCGTCCTGGCTTCCCGACGGCGAGCGCGTGATCTTCACGGCCGCCGACCTCCCTCGCGGGGACGGCCGCGCGCAGCCCTCCCGGCTCGAGACCGTGCGCTTCGACGGAACCGCGCGTCGCGTCGTGGCCGGCGCCATCGGCTTCGACGCGCGCGTTTCCCCCGACGGCAGGAGCCTCGTGTACCGCGCGGCTCTCGACACTGCACCTGTCATCGCACCGCTGGCCCAGACGCCAACCCTCGCTGCCCTCTCGGCCGTTCCGTTGGAGAGCTTCGCGCAATCGCACCTGGACCTCCGAGCCGCCACGCTGCTTCGCACGCCTCTTCCGCCTGCGCCCGGCGCCCCGGTGCAGATCCCGAACGTCCCCTACCTGCATCA
This sequence comes from Myxococcales bacterium, assembly GCA_021847645.1. Classification (GTDB taxonomy): domain Bacteria; phylum Myxococcota_A; class Polyangia; order Polyangiales; family Polyangiaceae; genus JAJZQG01. The sequence goes on along the minus strand of JAJZQG010000003.1, from coordinate 68,514 downwards.
GGTCTACGACACACCCGACAACTTCGACGGCAATTGGGCATGCAACGCAACCTCCGCCGTCATGACGCTCGCCTACTGGGGTGTCATCGACGCATGGGACACCACGGTCAGCGTCCCGTCCTCGCATGTCAGCCACTATGGCAATTACGTCTCCGAGATCTACACGGTCAACGGCCACACGCTCGACGTCGGGTCGGCCGATCCCAATGGCAACACGGCCTACGGAGGATACGGCTACATCGTTCAGAACGACTGGGCGGACACCAAGGGCCACATGGCCGAATACATCGAGTTCCACGGCCCGAGCTCAGGTGTCGACTGGTCGCCGACCTGGGACAAGGTCATCAGCGAGATAGACGCGAAGCGCCCCTTCGTCGTCCTCACGTCCCTCACGACCGCGGGCCACTACATCGTCGACATCGGCTACCTGCAGAGCCAGCACACCGCGATCTTCAACGATCCGTACGGCAACAAGAACAATGGCTACATGAATTACGACGGCGCCGGCGCCCGCTACGACTGGCCCGGCTACAACAACGGCTACTCCAACCTCAACACGGTTCATTGCTTCATCTGGAGCCGCGGCACGCTCCAGCCCGAGCCCGATGCCGGACCCGAGCCCGATGCCTCTAGCCCGCCCGAAGCCTCGACCGAGCCCGAAGCCTCGACCGCGCCCGAGGCGTCAATTGGCCCCGACGCATCCACCGCGCCCGACGCATCCACCGCGCCCGACGCCGCTAGCGCGATCAACGCCTCCGGCTGGAGCACGGCCGAATCCCCGGACGGCTGCGCCTGCAGCACGGTGCACGCGCCGGCACGCAACACGGCTGCCTGGGGCTTGTTGGCGGTCGCGCTGGCCTTCGCCCGCCGCCGACGCAGGTGAACGGCGTCCGTCAGAGAACGTTCGGAAGTCGACGCCCTCCGGCACGGCGGGGGGCTTGCGAACGCGGCGCGCTCGACGCGCGCTTGTACGAGGTTGCTCAAGGATCGCTTCGGGCTCTCCTGGCAGATCGTCCCCGCGAACCTCGCGACGTGGATGGCCGGCGGAGACCCGGCCGCGCGCGAGCGCGCGTTCGACGCCGTCATGCACATGGGCAAACTCGACATCGCCGCCATTCAGCGGGCGTTCCACGGCGGGTGACGGGCTCTGGGAGCCGTCACCTGCGCGGCGCGTGAAGTCGTCGCGCGCCCGTCAGTCCGCAACGCCTCACGCAACCCGCAACGGCCGCGCTTCCCTCAGGAACGCGAGGATCCGCCCCACCCACGGATCATCGCCGAGCTCCCGCTCCACCGCCGCCATCGCCTCGGCCCGCGGCTCTCCCGACCGGTACAGCATGCGGAACGCCCGCTTGATCGCCACCCGCGAGGCTTCCGGCACCGCCCGCCGAACCAGCCCTACCCGGTTGACCGCCCGAATCGTCGCACGGTCCCCAGCGGCCATCATGAACGGCGGCACGTCCCGCTCCACCATCGCCCCTCCCGCCAGAAACGCCGATTCCCCGATGCGCACGAACGGCGCCACAGCCACCGCCCCGCCCGTGATCGCCCACGCCCCCACGTGCACATGCCCTCCGAGCATCGTCCCGTTGGTCAGCGTCACATGGTCTTCGATCACCGAGTCGTGGGCCACGTGCGCTCCCACCATCAGCATCGTGTGGTTGCCGATCCGCGTCACACCCTCCTGCTTGGTCGTGCCTCGATGCACCGTGACGTGCTCGCGCACCACGTTGTCGTCGCCCATGACCAGCGTCGTCGGCTCGCCGTGGTAGCCGCGGTCCTGCGGCGCCGCGCCGATCACCGCAAACGGGAACACCTCGTTGCGCTCGCCCAGCTCGCACGGCCCCAACACCGTCACGTGCGCCACCAGCCTCGTCGCACGCCCGAGTCGTACCGACGGACCGATCACGCAGTACGGCCCGACGTGGACCTCGTCGCCCAGCTGCGCGTTGCGATCGACGACCGCAGTCGGGTGGATGTCAGGCGCCATGGGTCACTCCCGGGCTCAGGGTGCCCGATCGACGATCGTGGCGAGCAGCTCCCCCTGCGCGCAGAGCGTGCCGCCGACCGACGCCTCGCCATTGAGCTTCCACACGTTGGACCGGTGGTGGATGACACGGCACTCGAGGTCGAGGCGGTCTCCGGGCACGACCGTGTGACGGAACTTCGCCTTGTCGATGCCCAGGAAGAACATCAGGTTCGTGGTGGGATCGAAGGGCTCGGACGCGTACGCGAGGATGCCGCCGACTTGCGCGAGCGACTCGAGGATGAGCACCCCGGGCATGATGGGACGGTGCGGGAAGTGACCCTGGAACCAGGGCTCGTTGTACGAGACGCACTTGTGCCCGCGCACGAACTTGTACGGCACGATCTCGTCGACACTGTCGACCATCACGAACGGAAACCGATGCGGCAGGATCTGCAGGATCCGGTGGATATCGAGCCGTACCGTCTTGTCAGGGGCACTCACGTCGATCGGCCTCGCAGGGACGTCGCCACTGAACGCAGCCATCGCATGCGTTCGACCGCAGGATACCCCGCCACCGTGGCGCCGGGGGCAACATTCCCAATCACGCCTGCCTTGCCCGCGAGACGTGCGCCGTCGCCGATGACCACATGGTCCGCGACACCGGCCTGGCCACCGACCAACACGCCCGCGCCCACACGCGCCGATCCGGCGAACCCCGACTGCGCCGCGATCATCGTCCCGGCGCCGATCTCCACGTTGTGGCCCACGTGCACGTGGGCGTCGAGCTTGCACCCTCGACGCAGCCTCGTCGGGCCCAGCGTGCCGGCGTCCACCGTCGCCAGCGCCCCCACCTCCACGTCGTCCTCGATCTCGACGCCGCCCAGCTGCGGCACGCGGCACACTTCCCCACGCGGCCCGGTCGCCCAACCGAACCCGGGACGCCCCACGACCGCGCCGGCGCCGATCAGCACGCGAGCCCCCATGCGGACCCCGCCGTAGACCACCGCGTTCGGCTCGATGGCGCAGTCATCTCCGATGCGGCTGCCCGCCATCACCACCGCGCCCGGCCCCACCCGCACCCGGACCCCGATCGTCGCACCCGGCTCGATCACCGCGCGGGGACTGATCCGCTCGGCGCTGGCCCGCTCGGCTCCTCGCAGAATCGACGCCATCACCCAGCGGGCATGCGTGTGGACCCAGCGTCTGCCTTGCGGCACGGACGACGCCCACGCAGCGTCGACCAGCAGGACCGCGCTGCTCGCCCGGCACGCCGAGCTGCCTCGCGAGGACAGCACCGGCGCCAGGCTTCGCGCGTCCGCGTCTTCCACCGCCGCCACCTTGTCGATGACCGCGTCTTCGATCGCCGCATCGAGCTGACCGCCGAGCTCGTCGCACAGCGAGCGCAAGCTCAACGGGCTTTGCAGGTACACGCCGCGCGCGGTGGCTCCGTCCGACGGGGTGTCGTCACGCGCGGTAGTCACGTGGAAGGCCGCCGCAGGTCAGTGCGAGCCGGCAGGCCGTGGCTGCGCGGCAGGAGGAGCGGGCGGAGCGGCGGGCGCCCGCGGGGCCGGCGTGCCGGACGAGTCGCCCGTGGCAGGCGTGGTCGATGTGGCGTTGTAGCGCTGAATGAGCCTGTCCGTGATGTCGAGGTCGTTGCGGACGTACGGCACGGAATTGCGGTCGAACACGCCGTCGTAGCCGTCCTGCGACGCGATCTGCCGGAGCACGCTCAGCACGCGGTTGAGGATGGGCTGGGTGAGCTCGTTCTGCTTCTTTTGGAGCTCCTTGTTGAACTCCACGAACACGCCCTGCAGCTCCACCGCCTGGCGCTGCCACTCGTCCGTGCGACGCTGCAGAGCGTCCCGCGAGAGAACGCGCTGCTGCTTCTCGATGTCGTCGCGCTCGCGCTGGAGCCGCTCTTGACGTGTGTCGAGCTCCTTCTGGCGCTTGTCGAACAGCTTCTTGAGGGTGGCTTGGGCGCGGAGGCCGTCTTCGGTCTCCATCACGGCGCGCTGGACGTCCACCACAGCGAACTTCATCTGGGCGAACGCGGCGGGGGCGACCAACAAGACCACGGCGATCGAAAGCAAGGCGACGATCAGACGCACGGAACGGGTACGAGTCATGGTCTGCAACCCCTAGCCTTCGGCGCACGGGTGGTCAAGCGCGGGGAGCGGAGCGCGGGTCCAGGATGGAGGGCGCGGAGCGCGACAGGAGTGTGAAGCTGGGTTCACGAGGCCTGGGACAACGGGTTCACGGCTAACGCGGGCGGTCCTGGCCATGTGCCGTTCCTCTTGGACCCGAACCCACGCGGGGACAGCACCTGTCAACCTCGGTCGCCGAGCAGAAACAATGGAGCCCTCCGGTCGAGCGCGAGACCGTGCGCGAGCCCCCGCCCGAGCCGGGATGCAGTCACCCATTGCTCCGCGGCGACTTGGGTCAGACCCATCCTGCCTGGCACGGCTGTTGGATAGGAAGACCGCCAACGCCCCGCTCAGGAGGTCCCATGGCTCACCCATTCTCGCCCCTCGTCCTCGCCCTCGGATCGTGCTGTGCCTTGCTGGTCCCCCTGTCGGCCACCGGGTGCGGCGCCGGCCACGAGCAGGCCTCCTGCGGACCGAACGGTTGTTCGGTCTGCGACGCGTACGGCTGCCGCCCCGCAGAGCCCACGGCAAGCGGCACGGGCGGGAGCGAGGGCACGGCATCCGACGCGGCCACGTGTGATCCGGCCAGCACCACGTGCCCATGCGCGAGCAGTGACGCTTGCCAAGGGAATACCGAATGCATCGACGGGCTGTGTCTGGTGCCCTGCGAGTACACCTCCCAATGCGGCGGCGGGCGCATCTGCGTCAACGGCAAGTGCGTCGTGGGATGCGACGCGAACTCGTGCCCGGCGAACTTCGTGTGCAATGCCAAGAAGGTGTGCGAGGTCGACGCGACGAATCCGCAGTGCAGCGCGACCAACCCGTGTCTCGGCGGCATGGTGTGCTCGGGCGGAGTGTGCGTGGGCGCCTGCGGGTCGAACGCGGACTGCGCGGCAACCGAGATCTGTGACGCGTCCACGAGTACGTGCATTGCGGACCCGCAACCGCAGGCGCCTTGCGAAAAGGACCCGTCGGTGTGCACCGCGGCCCAGACCTGCGTGGAGGGCTACTGCCGCTATGCGTGCACGACGGGCAGCGAGTGCGAGTTGATCGACGCGCGGATTCCGGTTTGCGACGGCGGTATCTGCAAGAGCGAGGCGGAGGCGGATCCGCAGTGCGTGACGAAGGCCGATTGCGCGGCCGGCGAGGACTGTGTCTCGAACGCATGCCTGTGAAGGCGGTAGCGCGCGGCGCCAAGGCGCGTGCTGGGGGCGCGGCGATCACGTCGAAATGGCTCAAGAACAAGGGCGACGCGCGTTTCGAGGTGGTGTGGGGAGGGCGTTGGTCGCCACGGGCGCGCTGATCCGCGAATAATTTGCGGCAAATTCCCGAGCGTTTGTGGGGATCACGGTTTTTGCCACACAGCGCCGGAGGCCCGGGACGCGGGGTTGTGTCGTAGCACGACAGAGTTTTCCGCACGATCTGTGAACCACGGACGTACCGTCGGGGAGGCCGCCGAAGTGCGTGGAACGGTTTCTACGCGGCGCGCAAGACCTATTTCGCGAAATCGTGAACGACACGTATAAGGGTTTTTGCTACGTGGTTTCGTTTTGAATTTCGCATGGTTATAAGCCAATGGAGGCCAACCGTGACTTCTTGGTGTCACCGGTCGCTAATGCTTGATCGGCGACCCCGTCCTACTACGCTCACGACTAGACAGTGGCCGCGCGGACGAGGGGACCCACGGCTCCAGACCGGAGGCCAACGAAAATGGCAGACACAGTACAAGCAAGAGCGCAGAGGAAACTGTCACGAGCACTAGCCGGACGACTTGCACGATATCGCGAGATCGTGGACGCAGCGCGTAACGCCGGAAAGACCTACGTGTCGTCCGACGCGTGCGGTCGCGAGTTGCACGTCGACGGCACCCTGGTGCGCAAGGACATGGCCTGCCTCGGTGTTATCGGCAAGCCCCACGTCGGCTACCCCGTGGCCGAAGTCATCACCGCCCTGGAGCGTCACGTCGACGAGCAGACCCAGCGCGCCGCGGTCCTGGTCGGCGTCGGCAACATGGGCGTGGCCCTGGTGCGCTCCGGCACCCTCGAGCGTCACGGCGTCCATCTGGAGGCGGTGTTCGACCGCGACTCCACCAAGATCGGCCAAGAGGTCGGCCGTCATCGCATCGAGACCATCGACCAGCTCGAAGATGTCATCAACAAGACGGGCGCCAAGCTCGGCGTGGTGACGGTTCCGGCCGAAAACGCGCAGGCGGTCATTGACCGCATGGCGGCGGCCGGCATCCGCGTCATCTGGAACTTCGCCCCGATTCGTCCCCAGACCCCGCCCGGCGTACGCGTGCTCAACGAGCATCTGGCCGAGAGCGTTGGCCGCCTGTCGCGCTACCTGGACGAGGCCGACACCAAGGTCCTGCAGCCCTGCTGACCATCCCGCCTGCCTGATGCCACCGGCGCGTCATGTGCCGCGGCTCACGGTGCCCCGTAGAATACTCCCCGAAGCCCCACGAGCACGTCGTCACGCTCGTACCACTGGCTCCAGTTTCGCTGGTAGGCGACGGCAGGGCCGGCGGCCACGTGCCAGATGCGCCAGGGCTCCCAGAACACGCCGAGGCCAGCGGTGGAAGCGACCGCCGAGTTGGCGAGTTCCTCGCCGGTGCGAGTGTTGTGGATGGTCCCCACGCCGGCGCCGAAGTCGACCATGGCGCCGAGGTCTCGCCACGGCCCACCCTTGGCGTACAGGGGGAATGCCTCGAAGTGAAAGACGAACGAGGTGACGGTGGCGTCGTGGTGTTCGCCGGTCCACATGGAGCCAAACGACGCGCCGATGCCGACGGTCAGCCAATCAGTCAGGGCGCCGCCGAGGAACGGGGTGCAGCGGTATCCCCAAGCGAAGCCGAGCTTGGCTTCGTAGGCAGGATCGAAGCGGTAGTTCTGGCCCTTGGGGTTGCCGCTGGCGGTGCCGAGTGCGGCTCCGAGCACGGTCCCGAGCACGAATCCGCCACGCCGTTCGTAGGGCTTGGAGACTTCCGCTTCGTGGTTGCCGGCAGCAGTTTGCGCTTGCGCATCGGGTGCGAGCGACGCGACGGCGAGCACGACGGCGGCAGAGGCGCTGGCTGCTGCGACGGAGGGTCTGCGCATGGCGCACGCAAAGTGGTCCGGCGCACCGCGCGGGTCAAGTGCGACGTGGGATGAGTCGCGCGAGCGGGTGTCCACTGCTACTCCGCCTCGCGCGGCAACGGAGCATCCCCGACTGGTGGAGCTGAAGGGAGTCGAACCCTCGGCCTCTAGAGTGCGATTCTAGCGCTCTCCCAACTGAGCTACAGCCCCAGTTCGGACTGATGTTGCGGGGGGGGGTGCCGAAGCAACGCGCGGAGCCTACTCGCGGCGACGGGGATGTCAAGCCGAACCTGTCAGCATCTGCACAATCGCCCCAGCGGCCGACCCTGGGTGGCGGGCAAGCCCCTGCGCCCGACCAACAGCGGCCGATCTCCCCGAAAACCACGCGCGCCGCGCAGTTGACGGAGTTGGCGCCATGGTTACTTTGGCCGCGGCGCGCAGGAGTTGCGCACCAACAACGTCGCATCAACCCCCACGCGGGACTCGAAAGTCGGGTTCTCCGCAGCCATCAGGCCCGTGTTCCGCGTGCACCAGGTGAGGCTTCGGAGGAGCATCTCGACATGGGCAAGATCATCGGAATCGACCTCGGTACCACCAACAGCGTCGTTGCCGTCATGGAAGGCAAGGAGCCGAAGGTCATCGTCAACGAAGAAGGCTCGCGCCTCACGCCCTCCGTCGTCGCCTGGGACGACAAGGGCGAGATCCTGGTGGGCCAGATCGCCAAGCGTCAGGCCGTCACGAACGCCGAGAACACGGTCTACTCGGCCAAGCGCTTCGTGGGCCGCCGCTACGACGAGGTGCACGAGGAGAGCCGTCGCGTGCCGTACAAGGTCGCCAAGGGACCGAACGGCGACGCGTGGTTCGAGATCCGTGGCAAGAACGTGGCGCCGCCGGAGGTATCGGCGAAGGTGCTTCAGAAGCTCAAGAAGGCAGCGGAAGACTACCTGGGCGACAAGGTCACCGAGGCCGTCATCACGGTGCCCGCCTACTTCAACGACTCGCAGCGACAGGCCACCAAGGACGCCGGCAAGATCGCCGGCCTCGAGGTGCGACGCATCATCAACGAGCCCACCGCGGCCGCCCTGGCCTACGGCCTCGACCGCAAGAAGGACGAGGTCATCGCCGTCTACGACTTCGGCGGCGGCACCTTCGACATCTCGATCCTGGAGGTCGGTGACAACGTCGTGCAGGTCATCTCCACCAACGGCGACACGCACCTGGGCGGCGACGACATCGACATGCTGGTGATGGACTGGCTCATCGAGGAGTTCAAGAAGGACACGGGCATCGACGTGTCCCGCGACAAGATGGTCATCCAGCGTCTGAAGGACGGGGCCGAGCAGGCCAAGATCGAGCTGTCCTCCAAGATGGAGACCACGGTCAACCTGCCGTTCCTCACCGCCGACGCCAGCGGCCCCAAGCACCTTCAGAAGAACCTGTCGCGCTCCAAGCTCGAGCACATGATGCGCCCGCTCATCGACCGCTCCATGGAGCCGGTGCGCAAGGCGCTGGCCGACGCCAAGAAGCGTCCGCAGGAAATCGACGAGGTGGTGCTGGTCGGCGGCTCCACGCGCATCCCGGCCGTGGTCGAAGCGGTCAAGACCTTCTTCGGCAAGGACCCCCACAAGGGCGTCAACCCCGACGAGGTCGTGGCCGTGGGCGCGGCGGTGCAGGCCGGCGTGCTGTCGGGCGACGTCAAGGACATGGTGCTGCTCGACGTGACGCCGCTGTCGCTGGGTGTCGAGACGTTGGGCGGCGTGATGACGGCGATGATCCCGCGCAACACGACGATCCCGACCCAGAAGAAGGAGATCTTCTCGACCGCGGCGGACAGGCAGCCGTCGGTGGAGATCCACGTGCTGCAAGGCGAGCGCACCGAGGCCAGGTACAACCGGACGCTGGGGCGCTTCCACCTCGAGGGCATCATGCCCGCTCCGCGCGGCATTCCCAAGATCGAGGTCACCTTCGACATCGACGCCAACGGCATCCTGGCGGTGACCGCGAAGGACATGGCGACCGGCCGCGATCAGCGCATCACCATCACGGCCAACTCCGGCCTGTCCGACTCGCAGATCCAGAACATGGTGCAGGAGGCCAGCGCGCACGAGGAGGAGGACAAGCGACGTCGCGACGAGATCGATCGGCGCAACCGCCTGGACAACATGTGCTACCAGCTCGAGAAGACCGTGCGCGAGAACAAGGAGAAGCTACCGGCCAACGATGTGGCCACGCTCGAGGGCATCATCCAGGAGGGCAAGCAGGCGGTCGAGAAGCAGGACGACGCCCGGGTCAGCGATGTGCTCGAGCGTCTGGAGAAGGAGGCTCACCGCATCGCCTCGGTGCTCTACCAGCAGTCGGGCGGTGGCCCCGCGAGCGGCGGCGGCGGCGGCGGCGGCGCTGGCGAGCCGCCTCGCAGCGGAGGCGAGGGCGCGCCTTCCGGTGGTGATGGCAAGAAGCGCGGCGACGTGATCGACGCCGAGTTCGAAGAGACCAACTGACCTTCCGCAATCCCCCTCTGCCACCCGCAAGTCAACGTCCGGGGCGTATGCAGCGCCATCGCCCCGCACGCGTGTGCGCCCGGCACCCGGCTTTGGCGCACCTGCGAGGTCGACGGATTCCCTGGCGACGGTTACGTTCCATGTGTCGTCCACCAGGGGAGGGTCCGATGAGCATCCAGCAGACGCTGCGGGGCTATGATCTGTTCCGGCCGTTGAGCGATGAGGAGATCGAGCGTGTGAGCAGCCACGCCACGATGCGTTCGTTCAAGGCGGGGGAAACGATCTATCGACACGACGATCGGGCGACGCATCTGATGCTCGTAATCGAGGGGGCGGTGCACATGATGCTGCCGGCCATGTCGAAGGATTTCCGGCTGCTCATCTCGCGCGTGTCGCGCGGCGAGTTGTTCGGCATCGCTCCGCTGCTCGGCGGCGAGCGCTACACGGCCGCGGCCGTCGCGGTCGAGCCGACGACCATGATCGCGATCGATGCGTCGGTGATGCTCGACACGTTGCAGAAGAACCCCAAGGCGGGGCTCGAGGTGACGCGCGAGGTCGCCAAGCTGTACATGACGCGCTACACGGAGGTCATGCGGAGCATGCAGGCGATGGTGAGCCACATTCCGCTCAGCCGCTGACGCGGAGGCGCGGTGGACGTCACTGCTGGCGGAAGACGTTGCCGCCCGCGTTGTCGGCGAAGGTATTGGCGGAGTCGATGTCGTCGTTGTAGCTGGCCCACATGCCCAGCCAGATGCCGTACTGCGCGCTGCCGCGGATGGTCGAGCTCTTCACGGACAGTGCCACTCCGTGGCTGTCGGACTGCGCCGTGATCATGCCCTGCTCACCGCCGCCGGTGGTCGAACCGCCGTTCTCCACCGTTGCGTACTCCAGCGCGTTGGCGGCGTTGAGCGTCCCGTCGAAGATGATGCCGTGCCAGTAGCCGCTCGTCGGCTCGACGCCGGTGATGGTAATCGGCTTCTGTGCCGTGCCGACCGCGTGGAACCCGGCGTCGTCGCTCGCCACGCTGATCCAGCAACTCTGCGCCATCATCAGCGTCACGCCCGGGGCCAGAGTCCACACCTTGCCCACGTGGATGTTGGACTCCAGCTGATACGGCACGCCCAGATCCAGCCAGGTCACCGTCTCGTTGACATAGCTGTCGCGCACGCGCACGCGGTCGAGGTCGTTACCGGTGTAGCTCGAGGCGGTGTCCAGCTGGTGGACCGCGAGCGAGCCCACGTTCACCGGTCCGAGGGTGTTCTTGGTGAAGGTGTTGTTGGCGAAGCCAGGCAGCGTGGCGCTGCCCGTGAGGAAGAGACCGTATCCCTGATTCTCCTGCATCGTCGTGTGGGAGATGGTGAGCGTCACGCCATGGCTGTCCGCGATCGCCTTGACTCCCGCATTGGCCGCGTCGTGCGCGGTATTGCCCGCGTACTCCACCGTAACGTACGTCAGCTCGTTCGAAGCGTTGTTGGTGCCGTCGAAGACCAGGCCGTTCCAAAAGCCTCGCTGCTTGGTCTCACCCGTAAACACGATCGGGTCGGTGGCAGTCCCGACCGCGTGCAGCGCCGCCGCGTCGCCGCCCACGCTGATCCGCGTCCCCTCGGCTGCGATCAAGGTGTTGGGCGCCTCGATGGTCCACGGCACGACGGCATCCAGGTTGCCCATGAGGTGATAGGGCACTCCCAGCGAATGCCACGTGGCGTTCTTGCTGACGTTGTTCGTGCGGACCGTGATCTCGTCGACGTCGTTACCCGTGTAGGACGACGTGGTGTCCAGCAAGCCCGCCACGTCGGAGTCGACGTTGGCCGGTCCCTTCGTGTTCGCGGTGAAGCTGTTGTTGGAGAAAGACGTGAGGTCGGCACTGGCCACCAGATACAAGCCGTGCCCCTGGCTCTCGCGCACGGTCGTGTTCGTCAGGCTCAGGCGAACGGGGCGGCTGTCGGAGGACAGCTTGAGCGCGGCGTTTTCGGGGTCGACCGTGGTACTGCCCGCGTACTCGATGGTCACATAATCGAGCTGGTCGTCGCTGCCCTCGGTGCGCCCCAGGCGCACGCCGTCCCACGCCCCTCGCTGCGCCGTATCGCCTGTCATGCAAATTGGCTCGTCCTGCGTTCCGACCGCGACCAGCGCCTGGTCGGCCTCGACGGTCAAACCGGCGCCGTCGGCGAAGATCAGGGTCGTTCCAGGAGAGATCGTCAGCGTCACGCCAGCCGCGAGGGTCGGCGTGGCGTCCGCGTGGTAGCAGCCCTTCGGCAGCGTAGTCGACTGCGCGAAGTGCGAAGGGAGAGCACCGCACGTTGCCCGGATGGCGTCCACGTTCGCGCACGGGTCGATGGGACCCGCGTCCGCACCGCCTCCGGTGCCGCCGGTGGCCGTGCCGCCCGTGCCGCCGGTAGCCGTGCCGCCCGTGCCGCCAGCTTCCACGTCGGTTCCGCCGGTTCCCCCTGTTCCGCCCGTCGCCCCGCCCGCGGGCGAGGAGCCTCCGCCACACCCCACGGCAACCAGCATCCCAAGGGACAAGATCAGGCTATTTCGGCGCATTGAGTATCCACCTCCGATTCTTGATACGGCACGTGGCCGTCCATCTTCCCTCGACGTTTCGGCCGCAGAGTAGCACTAGGCGGGCGCACGAGCCGTCGCGCGCGGAACGGTCCCCTCGCTCCCCCTCGCCATCTGCAGCCGGTGCAATCTCGCATACAAGCCGTCGCGCTCGACCAACTCGTCGTGCGTGCCCTCTTCGACGACGTGCCCGCGGTGCAAAACGATAATCCGATCCGCCGCCCGAATCGTCGATAGGCGGTGCGCAATGACGAGCGCCGTCCGGCCCTCCAACAGCTCGGCGAGGGCGGCCTGGAGCTTGGATTCGGTGTCCGAGTCGATGCTCGCCGTGGCCTCGTCCAGCAGCAAAATCGGTGCATTCCTGTACAACGCCCGGGCGAAGGCGATGAGCTGCCGCTCGCCGACGGACAGGTTTGCGCCACGCTCGTCGACCGTCGCGTCGATGCCCCCTTCGCGGGCATCGATCAAGTCACCCGCGCCCACGCGCCGCAGCACCTGCTCGACGCGCGCGCGGTCCGGATTCGGATCGCCGACTGCCACGTTGGAGGCCAATGTTCCGCGGAACAGGTACAGCTCCTGGGGCACCACCGCGAACCGTTTGCGAAGCTGGTGGCGTTCCATCGTGCGCACGTCGCGGCCGTCCACGCGCACGGTCCCGCGATCGGCATCGCGAAGCCGCAGGAGCAGCGCGGCTATCGTGGACTTGCCCGAGCCGGTCGGGCCCACGATGGCGATCTTCTCGCCCTTTCGGGCGCGGATGGTCACGTCGTGAAGCACGTCGGCGTCGGCCCGGTATCCGAACGTCACGCCGTCGAGCTCGAAGCCGCCCTGCTTGCCGTCGGACGACGAGGCATGCGCTGCCCGCGCGGCATCGACCGGAGCGTCGGGCTCGTGGCTGTCGAGCAGCTGGAAGACCCGCTCGGCGCTGGCCATGGCGGACTGCAGCACGGTGTAGCTCGAGCTCAGGTCCCGGATGGGGCCGAAGAACTGCTCGATGTAGGCGACGAAGGCCACGAGCGTTCCGAAGGTGACCTCGTGGCGCAGCGCGTGGGCGCCGGCGTACCAGAGAATCGAGGCAATGCAGATGCTCGAGACCATCTCGATGGAGGCGTCGACCGTGGCTTCGAGCGTGATCGCGCGGAAGTTGGCGTCGCGGTAGGCCCGGTTGATGTCGTCGAACTCCACGGCGGTCTGCTCCTCGCGGCAGAAGCTCTGCACGACGGAGATGCCCTGGACCTGCTCGTTGAGGAAGGCGTTGAGGCGGGCGAGCTTGACGCGGATGGCACGGAATGCGTTGCGGGCCTGGCGCCGGATGAGCTCGACGAGCACGAAGATGGGAGGCACCAGGGCGAAGGCGAACAGGGACATGCGCCAGTCGAGCAGCAGCATCATGACGACGATGCCGGCGAGGCGGATGAAGTCGCCCAGGGCATTGAGAGCGCCGGAGGCGAAGACCTCGCCGATGGAGTCGGTATCGTTGGTGACGCGCGTGACCAGGCGGCCGATGGGGCTGCGGTCGAAGAAGGCCAGGCTCTGGCCGTGGAGGAATTCGAACACGCGCACGCGCAGGTCGTGCATAGCGCGCGCGCCCGCGACTTGCATCGAGTAGACCTGGACGAACACCAACAACTGCTCGACGAGGATCACGCCGGCGAGCACGAAGCCCGCGTGCATGAGAGTGGTCTCGTTGCCCTCGAAGGCGCGGCGCATGATCAGGGGCCGCGCGAGCCCCAAGCCGGCGACGGCCACGAGCACGAGCATGGACAAGCCGAGCAGCGGCGTGTGCGGGCGGACGAAGGGCCAGACGCGCGCGGCCAGGCGCCGGTCGAGCTGGGCGCCGACGTCGCGCTCCTCGTGGAACGCGCGCAGCACCTCCTCGGTGCGAGACGTCTTGCGAGGTGTCGAGGGCTCGTTCATGAGGCGCCCTCGGTGGCCAGGGCGGCGTCGCCCGCGCGTTCGATCTCGCCTTGCAGACGCTGCTCCTCGACGAACCTGCTGTACACGCCGCCGGCGGATGCGAGCTGCTCGTGGGTGCCGGACTCCACGATGCGTCCGCGGTCGAGCACGATCACGCGATCGCAACGTGCGGCAGCGGCCACGCGGCTCGTGATGAGCACGACGGTGCGCTGCCGGATCTGCTGGTCGATGGCCTGGAGGATCGCGGCCTCGGTGCGGGCGTCGACAGCCGACAGCGGGTCGTCGAGCAGCACGATGGCCGGCTCGTAGAGCAGCGCGCGAGCCAGGGCGACACGCTGTTTCTGGCCGCCGGACAGCTGCAGTCCGCGCTCGCCGACGACCGTGTCCAGGCCGTCGGGCAGCAGCTCGACCTCGTCGAGGATCTGCGCATCGCGCATGGCTTCGCGCACTCTCGCCACGCCCTGGACCGTGTCCGGGTCGTCGAGCGCGTAGGCGACGTTGCGGCCCACGGTGGTGCTGAAGAGGAACGCATCCTGCTGTGCGTATCCGATGGCGCGGCGAACCGAGGACAGGGGCAGGTCGCACACGTCGTGCCCGTCGACGAAGACGGTGCCGCGCGGAGTCGGTAGCAGGCGTGCGAGCAGGGCAGCGAGCGTGGACTTGCCGCTGCCCACGCGGCCGACGATCGCCAGCGATCGGCCGGCGTCGACGCGGAGCGAGACGTCGTCGAGGACCTTGCCGTTGCGGTAGGAGAAGCCGAGAGCGCGAACCTCGAGGGAGCCGTGCACGTGGGCAGGCGCCGGGCGGGAGCCGTCGACCACGTCCGGATCGGCCTCGAAGATATGTTGGATGCGTGCGTAGCCTGCGCGCCCGCGCTGGACCATGGATACGACGAAGCCGAAGGCCATGATGGGCCAGGTCAGGCGCGAGAGCGCCGCCCAGAAGGCGACGAAATCGCCGTGGCTCATGTGGCCGGTCATGACGAGGTAGCCGCCGTACCAGAAGACCACGAGCATGCCGGTGGCGCCGATCGCGCTCATGGTCGGGCCCATGAAGCCGCGAAGGCGGGCCAGGGCGAGGGCCTTGCCGAGGTAGCCCAAGCTGGCGGCGTGGAAGGCGCGCTTTTCGGATTCCTCGAGGGAGAAAGCGCGCACGACACGAACGCCCGCGAGGCTTCCCTGCACACGCTCGCTCAGCTCTCCGATGGCGGCCTGGTTGTCGCGGGTGCGACGGAACATGGCGCGGCCGTATCCGCGGGTGACGAACACCAGGAACGGGAAGGGAGCGAGCGCGGCGAGGGTGAGCCGTCCGGAGACGCCGATCATGACGGACAGGGCGCTGATCAAGGCAAAGAGGGTGTTGACGACGTTCAGGACGCCGAAGCCGAGCAGCAGGCGGACCTGGGTCAGGTCGTTGGTCGCGCGGCTCATGATCTCGCCGGTGGGCATGCGACGGAAGAACGAGACGCCGAGCACGAGCAAGCGCCGCAGGAGCAGGTTGCGGATCTCGTACTCGGCCATGCGCCCGGCGTGGAAGATGGTCATGCGAGACAGCACGCGGATGCCCGCGGCGGAGACCACGACGACGAGAATGAGGACGACGACGCGGATGGTGGCGGACGCGTTGGAAGCGAGGGCGGCGTTGACGCCGGCGCGCAGGAGGCGATCGCGCACGCTCATGAGCGTTTGGAGCGCGGCGAGCAGCAGGGCACCGAGCGCGTAGGCGGGGGCCTGCCGGCGGAAGTGAGACCAAAGGCCTGCCGGCGCGGACCGCATGGGTTTCGCAGGCTGATTGGGCAGCGGGCCTGCCTGCTTCACTTTCCCGAGCGGAGGGGAGGATGGCGGTGGGAAGAGTGCATGGGCGGGCGGTCGCGAGCTTCGGCCAGCACGGACAGCTCGGCCACAGCGAGGCGGGTGGACAGCAGGCCAAGCAGCACGCGTGCGCCTCCGCGGCCATCGAGCTCACCCACGACTCCCACCTTGCCGGCGAACGGCCCGGAGTTCACGCGAACCTTCGCGCCCTTGTCGAGGACACCGTCCGGGTCGTCGACCAGTTCGGCATCGCGGAAGTCGCGCGGCGTCTCGACAACGGGCGCATCGCGCCGGGGCGATGGTCGGCTGGACCCGGCCTTTTCGCGCGGCGGGCGGCGGGATGCGGCGGGCTCGCGGGGTTCGGCGGGCGCGGCGGCCGGCTTGCCGGGCGACGGCGCAGGGAGCTGTGGATGGGGCGCGCGAGGTTGCCTGGCAGGGGCGGGCGCGGCGGCCGGCGAGTCGGACTTGAACAGGTTGGCGAGCGTGACGTTGGGGCGCGCGGCGTAGTCGACTTTCTCGCGCGTGCGCTCGCGGCTCTTCTCGGTCGTCTCGACACGCAGCGCCTCGTCCTCCGCCTTGCGTCGTTCATCCTGCGCCACGCGCTCGGCCACGTGACGCTGGGTATCGCTTCGCATTTGGTCCAACTGCCCGCGCAGGCCCGCCGGGTCGTCGTCCGCGCGCCATGACAGCTCGCGGTACAAAGGCGCGAGCGCCACGATCGCGTCCTCGAGCTGCTCATCGAGAAGCGCCGTGTGCTCGACGGCGACGGCCCGAGGGATCCTCCAGCCGACCCACAGCGCTTCGGGACGCTGGCGCGCCTGGCCGAGAGCGTCGAGCAAGCTGTCGACAGTGGCGGTCTCGCAGGGCGCGAACAGCTCGCGTCCCACGCCGAAGCCGAACTCGTCGGGCAGCTTGGACAAGGCGCCGACCAGGGACACGGCTCGCGCGCCGTCGTGGAGCCGAGCAGCGACCGTCTCGAAGTCCAGCCAGGCATCGGGGTGGACCTGCACGCAGATCTCGACGCCTTCCGAATCGACACGAAGCGCGAGGAACGCGTGGCGGAACGCGGGGGACGGGTCTCGGACGGTCTGGGCGATGCCGCGACGCAGGTCGAGCAGGGCGTCGATGTCCGCGCGCTCGTCGGCCTGGCTCCAGAAGAAGACCCACTGGCAGTCGACGCGGTGGTGGTTCCACAGGCTGGGGTGCTCGTCGGATCCGTGGACATCGACGGCGATGCCGAGCTGGGCGAGCCGGGCGGTCACGCCGCGAGCCCACGCGAGCGCGCGCTGTTTGAACTCGAGCCTGGGGCGCGAAAACGCGTTGGAGCTCGCGCGCTCCGGGAGGTAGGCGTCGAAGTCATTCGCGGACAGGCCGAGGGCTGCGAGAGTCATGGCGGAATGCTGCTCGTGAAGTAGACGGTCGGACGGCGTGGTGTCAACGTCGCAAAGTGCCCGGGGCACCGATGGGCCGCAAGCAACGGCGGCAATCGCGACGATGCGCGGGCCACCCGGAGAAAAGGCGCTGTCGGGCCCCGTGAGGAAATGGGCCGCGGCCGCGCGGGGACAGGTCGCGACGATCCCGCTTGACCGGGCCATGCGACATGGCAGAAAGACGCCGACTCGCAGGGAAAGCCATGGACAACAAGGATCAGGATCTGGTCTGCCGGGATTGCGGCAAGACGTTCACGTTCTCGCAGGAGGATGCGTCGTACTTCCAGCGGCGGGGCTGGCCGATGCCGCCGGCCACATGTCGCAGCTGCCGGACGCGCACCAAGCGGCAGCAGGCGTCGCAGCCTCAACCAGCCGCGACGCCGTCCTATGCGACCGGGGATCCGAACGAGTATCGGAGCCCGATGCAGGGCGCGTACTCAACAGCGCCCAAGATGCGGGACTGGCGTCCGACACGGACGGTCGCCACCGATGGCGGCGAGCAAGAGGACGACGACATCTGGGCGCGGGATCCCAACGCGATCGGCGATCCCAACGAGTATCGGAGCCCGATGCAGGGCGGGGAGCAAGCGCACGCGGGCGCCGGGGCACGGCGCAGGTTCGGGCGTCGGCCGGATCGCGGCGACGAAGCGCGGGCGTACGCATACCAGCGTCAGATCGTCGGAGACACGAATGACTACCGAAGCCCGATGGCCGGTCAGTTTTCCACCGGGGCGGAGGGGCAGCCCCGTCGGCGCGGCGACGATGCAGCTCGCGCGGCTAGGCCAGGGGCGGCCGAAGGCGGGGAGCGTCGGGCCCGACGTCGTCGTCCGCGAGCGATGTTCGATGCGGTCTGTGCGCAATGCGGCGGCGTCGCGCAGGTTCCGTTCGAGCCGACGGCTGGCCGGGACGTGTACTGCAAGGCGTGTTTCGATGCACGGCGCGCCCCCACGCGCGACGAGGCAGGCCCCGGCAGCGACGCGTGACACCAAGTTTCGCGCCGGTCATCGAATCGAGCGCGGCGAATCCTACGAAGGGACGCCGTCCGATGATATGACATGCGTAGCGGAACGGATCCTGGCCCTGAGGTCGGGGAGGAACAAGAGCGACGGATGACGGACGGGAAGACCAGGCAGCGCAAGGGGGCGACCACGAAGGCCGGCCGGCGCAAGAGCCAGCCGCCTCGGCAACCGGAGCGCACGAACGACGCTGACCGCGAGGAAGAGGCGTCGGGCAACGAACAGGCGCAGGACGACGAGGAGGTCGTCGAGGTTCCCGCCGAGGTCGTGGAAGACGTTCCGCCGGACTCGTACGTGTTACCGGACAGCGCGTCGGGCCCCGAATCGAAGAGCTCCGCGCTCACGCACTTCGATCCGCTCCAGGCCTACCTGCAGGAGATCCAGCGCCACCCGCTGCTGACCCCCGAGCAGGAGCACAGCCTGGCCGTGCGCTACTCGGAGACGGGCGACGTGCAAGCCGCCGCCAAGCTGGTGTCGTCGAACCTGCGGCTGGTGGTCAAGATCGCCTACGAGTACCGGCGTGCCTACCGCAACATCATGGACCTGATCCAGGAAGGCAATATCGGCCTGATGCAGGCGGTCAAGCGCTACGACCCGTACCGCGGCGTGAAGCTGTCGTCGTACGCGGCGTGGTGGATCCGCGCCTACATCCTGCGGTTCGTGCTCAACAACTGGCGGCTGGTCAAGCTGGGAACCACGCAGGCGCAGCGCAAGCTGTTCTTCAACCTCAACAAGGAGAAGGCGCGGCTGACCCAGATGGGCATCGAGCCCACGCCCACCGAGATCGCCCAGCGGCTCCACGTCGAGGAGAGCGAAGTCATCGAGATGGACCGGCGCTTGGCCGCCAGGGAGGCGTCGCTCGACGCGCCCATCGGCGACTCGGACGGCCGCGCGGTCTCGCGCGTGGAGATGATGCCGGCCGCGACCACGGCGCCGGACCTGGCGCTGGCGGACGGCGAGCTGAGCGCGATGCTCAAGGAGAAGATGGCGACGTTCCGGAGCACGCTCACGAGCCCCAAGGACATTGCTATCTTCGAGGAGCGTCTGGTGGCAGAGGATCCGTTGACGCTCCAGGATCTGGGCGAGCGTTTCGGGATATCGCGGGAGCGCGTGCGGCAGCTCGAGGCGCGGCTCCTGTCCAGGCTGCGGGAGTTCCTGCGCGCCGAGCTCGGCGAAGCAATCGAAGTGAGCTGACATCGTGGCAGAACCATCGGGCAAGCTGTATCTGGTGCCGACGCCCCTGGGCAACCTGGGCGACATCACGGTCCGCGCCGCGGACCTGCTTCGAACGTGTGCGCACGTCGTGGCGGAAGACACGCGGCGCACGATCAAGCTGCTGTCGCACCTAGGAGCGGACGGCTCGCGGCTCACGCGTTTGGACGCCAACGCCATGCAAGCCGACCTGGAGCGCGTGGCGCGATGGCTCGAAGGCGGCAGCGACGTGGCGCTGGTGACCGACGCGGGCATGCCGTGCGTGAGCGACCCGGGCGTGGCGATCGTGCGAATCGCGATCGAGCGCGGTGTGCCGGTGGAGGCGCTTCCCGGAGCGTCGGCGGTGACGACCGCCGTGGCGCTGTCGGGGCTGGTGGACGGACCCTTCTACTTTGCGGGCTTCCTGCCCAGGGGAAAGGGCGAGCTGGCGGCAGCCGTGGCCGAGCTGGCACAGCGCGCGGAACCCGTCGTGCTGTTCGAGGCACCGCACCGCATGACGGAAGCGTTGCGGGCGATGGCCGACGCGATGCCGGAGCGGCAGGCCATCATCGCGCGGGAGCTGACGAAGGTGCACGAGGAAGTGCTTCGCGGCACCTTGCAGGAGCTGGCTGCCGACGATCGGGAATGGATCGGCGAGATCACCGTCGTGCTCGGCGCCTGGAAGCGCGAGACCGGCGAGGCACCAGACGACGCGGCGGTGGACGCGCGCATCGACGAGGAACTGGCGAGAGGAACGCACACGCGAACGGTGGCCGAACGCGTGGCGGCCTGGAGCGGGCGACCCAAGCGCGACGTGTACGCGCGCGTGCTGGAGCGCAAGAACGGGCAGTAGCTGGACATCGCGCCCCCGGACCTCTGACAGCTACCGTCCGCACGTCGGGCGACGCATCCCGCACGGACGCGCCAGCATCGCGCGCTCCCGCTCCGCTCGGGCGGCCTCGCCCGACCAGACGGCCTGCAGGGACGATTCCACCACGTTGCCCAGCACCGGTCCCCAGAAGTCCGCCATGCGCACGTCGCCGTTCGGAGCGATGCACGCCAGCTCCCACGGCGCTCGACACGGGTCGATTCGGCTCCGATTGGCGAACTCGTCCGCCTCCAGGAACTCCCGCGCCCCGGGGTGCTCGTCGAGCTGGCATCGCCACACCGGCGATGGGAACACGTGTTCGACCATCACCAGCCCACGGCCCCTGCCGTGCTCGATCGCGCGAGCCACGGCCTGTCGCGTTGCCGCCTCTTCCGGAAGCTCGCCGTGCGCGAATTCGCTCTTGTCCACCAACTCCTCGAGCTTGACCCAATCGAGTCCCACCTCCGCGGCCAGGTCGACCAGCGCGCCCAGCTCGCCCAGATTGCGGCGCAGCACCACGCAAGAGATCCCGATGCGCAGATCGGCCTTCGTTTCTCGCCGCATCCGTACGACTTCACGCAGATTGGCAACGACGGTATCGAACCGGGCGCCGGCGCGGACGGCGTCGTTGGTCGCCGCGGTGGCACCGTCGAGAGACACCGAGACGGAGCTGCCACCGAGCTCGGCGAACCTGCGCGCAGCCTCGGCCGTGAGCATCATCCCGTTGGACAGCAGGTGGACCACGTAGGGCATGCCGCGCTTCTCCGTCCGGATGGCCGCCAGCAGCTCGAAGAAAAGCGGCGAGGTGAGCGACTCCCCACCATGGACGAATCCGAAGTAATCGGCAAACGCCAGATCCCCTCGGAGGCGATCGAGCACGCCCTCGGTCATGCTCCTCGCGCTGCGGCGCTCGGTCCTCGCGGGGGAGTCGTTGATGCAGTGACGGCATCGCAGGTTGCAGCGCTCCGTGAGCGAGAAGTCCAGCCGCCGGGGACGGCTCCGCACGCCGCAGGCGCCGGCGCGAAACTCGGACTCAGCCATCGATACGTTTGCGTCAAACTGCCTCCGAGCCCGCGCGGCCGCGTGCGCGACGGAGCGCCGGGCGATGAGCCCCGAATTGGCACCTAGTGTGACCGACTGGCCGTTCACGCGAACCTGTCCCACCTGCACCAGCGGCTCGATCACCTCGAGGCGGTCGTCTTCGAGGTCCAGCTCCACCGGCTCGTCCGAGGCATTGACGGCCACGTCGACAGCCTGTGCCGCCGCCTCGCGGCGCATCACGAGCCAGGGGCCTTCCGCAAAGACGACGGCGGCATCGCCTCGAAGCAACGCCCTCGTGCTCTTGCGGAGCGACAGCAACCGACGCACGAGCGTGCGCAACTGCTCGTTGCGCCGGGTCCGATCCCAGGGCATGGGGGCCCGATCCTGCCATGCGTGCTCAGGCAGGAGCTCCAGGACATCCGCAGCCAGGCCGACCTCCTCGCCGTACAGCAGGCCGGGCACGCCGGGGCTGGCCGCCAGCAGCAGAAGCCCGAGCGGAACACGCGACGGGTCGTGGTGCAGGCGCGCGATCGTGGCGAAACGCGCGTGGTCGTGGGTGGACAGGAAGCGCAGCGACGCCGTTTCGGGCCCGCCCCGGGCCAGCGATCCGGCCAGCAGGCGCCGCGCGGCCTCGGCCGCGTCGATGGTCCGGCTTGCGGCATAGTCTGCCACGGCCGACTGGAAGCCGAAGTCATAGGCGACATCCACGGAGCGCTCCTGGCGCCACCGCCAAGCGTGCGCGGGCACGACCTCGCCGAGCACGATGCCGTCCCGGCGCAACTCCTTGAATGCGCCATTGACCTCGCGAGCCAGCTCGTGCGGCACCTCGGCCGCGGCATCGAGCCGCAGCCCGTCCACGCCCAGCCGCGCCCAATGCCTCGCCGCGTCGACGACCATGGCCCGCACGTCGGCGTGATCCAGGTCGAACAGGGGAGCGTCCGCGCGCTTGCCGTAGTGCCGCAGCGCGGGCGGCTCGCCGTCGCTCCACTGGAACCACCCCGCAAAGCGGGAGTCGCGGCCGTGCGAGAGTACGTCCTCGAACGGCGGGAAGCCGCGGCCCGCGTGTGCAAAGGACAGGTCCAGCAGCACGCGCATGCCCATGCCGTGCGCTTCGTCGAGCAGGGCTCGGAACGACTCTTCCCCGCCGATCGCCGGGTCGACGCGGAACGGATCGACTACGTCGTAGCGGTGGCAGGTCGCGGCGACGTGAACCGGTGTCAGGTACAGCACCGTCACGCCCAGCTCCCCAAGCTCGCCGAGCGAACGACGGATCCCGTCCAGGTGCCCTCCCGCGGCGACGTCGATTCCCGGGTTGCGCTCCCAGTCGGCGCGATCCGCCGATGGCCTGAACCGGTCCACGAATATCGCGTACAGCACGGCTTCGGGCCACCACGACGGCCAGGGCGCCGGCTCGCGCCGCGCCACGAACGGCTCCGCGGCATCGCCGTGCCCGACAAGCGTGCCGTCGGCCAGCTCGAACCTGATGTGCACGTTCGGCGTGGAGGCGGGAATCGCCGCTCGCATCACGCGGTGCTCGTCTTCTTCCGCGAGGCAGGACATCGCGCTCAGATGCTCGGCCGTGTCCGCGTCTTCGGCCCACCGCACGCCGAGCGTGTCCCCCGCACTCTTGCGGAGCCCTGCCGTTACTTGAAGAAAGCCGCTCTCGTCCACGAAGACGAACGGCAGGGTCGGCGCAAAGACGATCGGCTCGGGCGTTCCGCCCACCACCAGCAGGCTGTTGCGTTCGCCTCGCGACGAGCGCGTACGCGGGTTGTCCGGATCGATCTGCCACGTACCGTCGACCCGAAGCTTGTAGGCATAGACACCATCGGGTAGGTCGAGCGAGGTGCCGAACGTAATGCCGTCACCGTCGAGGAGTCTGGGCGTGAGCCAGTCTCCCATCTCGCCGAACAGCTCGACGCGCTGGGCCGGCCGCTCGAGGCGCACTTCGAGCACGATCCGTCGGGTCGGTGAGCCTGCGAGCGGCTGGGGCGGGTGGCCGAAGCGGTGCACGTCGGGGCATTCATAGCACGGCGCGGAATCGACCGCCGACAGGGTGCGAATTCGGCGTGACGCTGGACGGCCGGGGAGTCGGCTTCACCGGACGAACTTCGGGTCCTCGATGGCCTCCGACGTGCACTCCGGCGGCGCGGTGACGGGATTGCACCGCGAGGGTGTGCCTCCCGGAATGTCCAGCCAATAGTCCACGCCGGGCACGGGAGCCGGGAAGTCGGTGCTGACGAACTGCGCCCCGCTCGCCAGGGCGGCCGCCCGATGGTCGCCCTTGCCTGCAAGGACATCCGCTGGAGACGAGTCCGCGCGCGTGCGCACGAGCATGTGCGCCGCCAAGGCATCCGCGATGGCGGCAGCGCCTCCCACCGGGTCGTTCAGGATCGCGATGGCGGCATACGGATCCCCCGGCGACGAATCGGCAAAGATGAGGCGCCCGTCCAGACTCTGTCCGCCGTGCGTATACGCGTCGCGGAACTCGGCGCTATTGTCGAGTGTGAACATCACCCGCCCGCGAAGCCGGCCGAGCGTGGGCCACCCGTCCTGCCGAATCGCCTCGCCCAATGTCGCATGACTGCCCTGCACGAAGGCGGGCGTGATGAGCCGCGACATCGGCCATACCGACGTGATCTCGGCGTGCAGCGCGGCGAACCACGCTTCGATGTCGTCGGGAACGGCGTCCTTGGGCTCGAGCTGGATCACGATGGGCTGGTGCGCCCGGTGCTGGTCCGACCAGCCCTTGACGACGGACAGGCACTCCGTGAACAGGTGGCAGGTGGACTGCTCGTCGAGATACTTGAGGTGATAGACCTCGAAGACGGCGTCGGTTGCGTTGTAGTGCAGATCGAGCTCGATGTGGCGCACGCCCTGTTCGCCGAGCTGTCGGTCGAGCGGCACGTGGGAGTAGTGCCAATCGCCGACTTCGTTGCCCGGAGTCTCGACGTGATAGCTGTTGTGCGTGGACTTGCTCTGCACGTCCTGAAAACGCAGCGTGTCGTCCAGGGGATAGGGAAAGACCGGCTGGTCGTCAACCGACTGCCCGGTCGCGTCGCTGGCGCCGCATGCGGCGATGGCCAATGGGAAGCAGAGCGCGAGCGATGCGAGGGCGGAGCGCAGGACGGGCATGCGTGAACGATACCGCGGCCAGTGTGGATTGTACGGTGCGACGTGTGGAGCCTGATCCGGGCGGGGAGGCGCGCGGTCGATTTTGGTTGTCAGGCGCCCCACCTTGTCCTACAAGTTGTAACTCAGCACTGAGTCACGCTGACCGCCCTCAAGGAGGCCGACCGTGTTGAAGGTGAAGGCACGCAGGATGGGCGCGGTGGTCATCACCGCTTCGAACGTACTTCTGGCGGGACAGGCCGCGGTGGGCTGCGGCGCCAGCGCCACGGAGGCGGTCGCCGACCAGCACGACGTCGAGCTCGGCTCGGCCTCGAGCGCGTACTCGGTGACGGATCCGGGCAGCGCGGTGCTGAACCTGACGAGCACCTGGGGCGACTACCAGATGGAGTGCATGCTGACGGACTCGACCACGGACGAGTTCGTGCGCAGTGGCGAGACGCTGACTCTGTCGGTGCCGGCCTACCAGCTGTGGCAGGCGCTGCATCCGGACCAATGGGAGGAGCCCGCGCTCGACCGCGTCATGCAGACCAAGATGACGGTCACGGCGCTCTACTACCAGAACGGCGCGCAGGTCGGCTCCGCAACGTTGTCGACTTCGTCGTGGACCGGGGACGCCTACTGGGCTCTGTACGCGAAGACCGACTCGTTCGTGGTACCCGCGGGCGTGGATCAGATCCGCTTCGCCGTGGCGTACTCCGACGGTGGGGACGCGGCGGCGACCGCGTCGGTGGATGCGTCGGTGATCCGCCCGATCGCGGTATTCGGCGGGGACCTGCCGGACAAGGCCGTGCTGTTCGACAGCGACGGCCCGAACTTCCGCAACCGCGTCATCGAGGGCGGAGGGCCCGTCGCGGGCGCGGACGTGCTGTTCGGCTACACCGAATACCGTGCAGACACCCTGGTGAACGCGTCGGCCATCGATCGGACAATCGGCAAGGCGCAGACCTACACGCGGTTCGGGCAGGCGATTCAGCCCATCTACGGCGACCTCGTGCACGAGGTGACGATGGGCGTGTACTTCGACGACCAGCAGGGCTGGCGTTCGGAGGTGGAGATGACGCCGACGGCGGCCTCGGTGTTTGCGCCGGAGCCGTACCGCAAGGTGTTCGAGTCGAAGGTGGCAGTACCTTCCCAAGCGCGCAAGATGCAGGTCTACTACCACGTCAAGACGTGGCTGGTGGTGGACTACACGCGATACGGGTCGGTGACGGAGCAGTGGTATCAGCAAGGGCAGCGGCTGCTGGTGGCGGAGCGCTGGGACAACCCGCAAGGCGCTGGGAGCAACTTCGATATCGGCGTGGAGGGTGCGGAGGCCAATCCGAACCTGGAGCGCACGGTGGTGTTCCTCAAGGCCGAGACGCAGCCGGGCCAGGACATGTTCCTGCGGGGCGGCATCGATCACGACGCTGCAGCGCAGCGCGGCGTGCAGTGCACCAACGGGGATTCGACTCCCAACTACAAGTGCGCGATTCCGATCGTGCACCGCAACCTGAAGAACCCGACGACGGCGCCGTGGAAGCCCGGAGACCGGTACCTGGACTGGTATGGGCACGAGCCCACGCAGCTAGGGGTCTCCTCGGGCCTGCTCGCCCAGGGATCGCCGTCGGACTGGACCACCAACGTGTGGCCGGAGGACTACGGGCCGCAGAAGACCGTCGCCCTCGACGGCTACGGGCTCGAGCCGTTGAACACGTACGGCATGCACTACTGGATGCTCGATGTGGACATGGACTGCTCGCGCGCCTACGCCGACTCTAACGGCAACCGGTGGTTCGAGATCAAGGCGTACATCTCGAACGGGCCCGGATGGGAGCCGGACCTCAAGCAGGTCGAGACCCCCTATCCGTCGAACAATCACTTCGGGCGCTGCGGCATGGTGAACGTGTTCGAGTGGGGCAGCAGCGGCGTGACGTTCGTGGACATGCCCAGCGGCAACGGGTCTCCATGAAACGCTGACGCCTGCCGCGTCGCGCCTTCCTTCCCTGATCGCAGCCCCGCGAACCGGAACGCATCCCGGAGTTGCGTCTTGCGCGCCGAAGCGTCGGCCTGTAGGGTCATGCGCCGTAACCGGCCGGGAGCTCCCGGCGGAGAGACAAGGAGTGCATGGAATGGCCGAGCCGGAGGTTGTGACTGCGCTGACCGCGCTGGGATTCAGCCTGAATGCCTCACGGGCGTATCATGCGTTGCTGCGCGAGAGCCCGGCCACGGGCTACGAGGTAGGGGCCAGGGCCAAGATTCCGCGCTCTGCGGTGTACGGGGTATTGAGAGGCCTGGTAGCCGAAGGGCTGGCCAGGTCGGTCGCAGGCACGCCCGAGCGGTTCGCAGCCGTCCCCGCGGACCACGTGCTGGCGCTGCTCAGGAAGAGGTTCGACCAGACCGCGTCCAAGTTCGAGGAGTCCGTGAGCCGGATCGACGTGGCGCCGATCGCGCCGGACGCCTACAGCGTTCGCGGCTACGCGCGGATCTTGGAGGAAGCAGAGCGGCTGGTGGCGGGAGCCGAGTCGCGGCTGATCATCTCGGGTTGGCCGCGAGAGGTCGCCAAGCTGGCCGCCGAGGTCCGCAAGGCCTACAAGCGAGGGGCGTTCCTGGTGATGTTCTCGCACTCCGCGCTGCCGAAGCTGCCGGGCAACGTGTTCAGCTACGGCCTGCGCGAGACCGACCTGGAAGCCTTCTGGAAACACCGCCTCATCATCGTGGCCGACGACAAGCGCACGCTGATCGCCTCGACCGAAAACACCGACCACGATCACGGCGTGCTCAGCGAGACCGTGCCCGTCGCGGAGGTGGCCACCAGCCAGATCGCGCTGGACATCACCCTGCTGTCGCAACGCACGCACCACGACGTGCGCAAGGTCATGGAAAAGATGCTGGGCGACCGGGTGGGCCGTCTCGACACCCTGATGCCGCCCGAGCCATGAACCCGCCGGCCCGCGGGCTGCTGCCCCTACGCTCGCGGCTCGAATCGCCTCTCCGCACTCACTGCCTTTCGAGGGACGCCTTCATGCGCGCCACGTACGCCTTGACGCCGCTTCGGATGTTCCTCTCCACGATAGGAGCGAGCGCCTTGGCGAGGAGGCGGTTGATCGGAATATCACACGTGATTCGATCGCGGTACGTCACGCGCGTCCGATGGGGCCCTTCGGCGACGAACTCCGCGCCACCCACCGACTCCATGTTATCGCCCGTGCCCACCGACCGGAACGTGATGGATCGATCGGAGGCCTTCGTGTAGCGGCACACGTACGTGCCTTGGAACGTCGTGCCCAGGGCGCTTTGGGGCTCGAGCACGAGCCGGAGCGTATGTGGGTCCATCGTCTCCGAGCGCTGCAATCCAACATAGGCGGCAGTGATGTTGCGGAGATCGAGGAAGTGCTCCAACACCTTGTCGGCGGGGAGGTCGATGGTGAAGGTCTCTTCCTGCTCTCCGGTGAACTTGGGCATGGGGACACCTCGACAGGCAGCATAGCCCAAAGCCTGTCCAGCCGGTCGATCCCTGCACGCGCCACGGCAGCGCGGCTCCTCGGGCGCCGGCGGCGACCGGAACGATTGCCACATAGCCATTCCGTCGAGCACGGCGAGATCCCCCGTTCCGCGTCAGGCGCGACGACGCTGCGCGCCAATTGCTTTGCCGGCGCATCTCGTGAAAGCTGCTGGACACTGTACACATATCGATCCACTATACGATCCGAGCGTGCTGTTCGGCAGGGCACCGACGCGACGACGGTGCACGGGGCGTCTGGGCGGCGGCACGATCGATTCTGGGTCAAGGTCCGCGAGCAGTACGAGGGAGGGCATCATGACCGTGATTTTCGAGATCCTGGTCGGCGCGATCGTCGTGGCGGCAGTGGCCAATCTGCTCATTGGCCTGGTGCCGAAACGCGACAAGCACGCGCCCGTTGCGGGCGACAAGTCCTGAAGACATCCCGCGACGATGGCAACCGCAATGGTCGACACCGGCGCAGGCCAAGGCTCCCACGCGCCGGTCGGCCGATCCGCCGCATGCACAGCTTCCAAGCGCGAGCAGACGTCCGACCCGGACGAAGGCGTCGCAATCATCGCGCCGTAGCCCGGCAATGGCTCTGACACCGGCCTCATCCGTGTCATCGGTACTGCCCGCATCCTGGTCCTTGCCCGATCCGGGCGACTCGGATCCGGGCCGAGGCGCGCGGCGTTTCGAAAGCCGGGGACGGTGACAGCTGCGGCAACAAGGGAAGCGGCAAGGATGAACCCCGGCGCGCGAACCATGCCTCATTGGGGGTGGCCTTTGCTTTTCGCGGCGTTACCCTTTCCATGTTCGCGGGAGTGGGCTCGGGGCCTTGGACGGCCCCATGACAAAGGGGGGTGCTCATGCCGCTGCAACTCACGACCGCCGGGGGGCTCGAGCAGCGTCGAAACCGACGCCTGGGGAACCGCAATCCGGACTGCTACCGAATGCGGCGCAAGCCGTCTGCGCCGACCCGATGCCCCGGGTGCGGTGCGGTGTTTCAAGACGGGCGATGGCAGTGGTCGGAGCACGCAGAGAACGCACGGGAGGAGCGTTGTCCCGCATGTCAACGGCTGCACGACAGGATGCCCGTGGGGTTCCTGCGTCTGGAAGGGCCATTCTTCTCGGCGCACGTGGGGGAGATCCTGAGCTGTGTGCGCAACGAGGCGGACAAGGCCAAGGCGAACCACGCGCTGCAGCGAATCATGAGCATCACGCAGGCCGCCGACCACGCGCTGATCACCACCACCGACACGCACCTGGCGCGGGGCCTCGGCGAGACGTTGCGCCACGCCTACAAGGGAGATCTCGAGCTGCAGTACGTCCAGCAGGAGAATCTTGTGCGAGTGACGTGGCGACGTTGAGGGGCGCGGGCGGGGATCGAACAAGCGTCTGTCGGTCCGCTCATCGTTGCGAGTCGCTCCGAGAGTGAGCGAAAGAAGGAATCGGTCAAGGAGACGAAGGGGGGTGGGTCATGGCGATATCACAGCGATTGAAGGCGTTACTCGATAGGGAGAATGTGAAATACGTGTCCATCGTGCACTCGGTCGCGCCCACGTCGCAGGAGATTGCCGCGAGCGCGCACGTCAAGGGGGCGTGCTTCGCCAAGACCGTGATGGTCAAGGCGGGGCGCGAGAACCTGATGGCGGTGGTGCCGGCGACACATCGCGTGCAGTTCGAGGACCTGGCGCGCGCCACCCACAACGCCGATGTGCGGCTGTCGACCGAGACGGAGTTCCAGCAACTGTTCCCGGAGTGCGAGCCGGGAGCCATGCCGCCGTTCGGCAATCTGTACGGGATGCGGGTGCTGTGCGATCGGAGCCTGGCGGACGAAGACGAGATCGTTTTCAACGCCGGGTCTCACATGGAGGCAATCCGGATGTTCTTCGACGACTTCGCGCGCCTCGTCCAGCCTGAGATGTGCGTGATCAGCAAGCACATGTAGCCCGGTTCCACGGGGGAAACGGCGCGGTCGTACGCCTCGAAACCCGGGCAACCGAAGCCGAAATGTGACAGCATGCGGCGCATGTCGCTCGCCATCCCCACCCGTTTCCTCGTCGTCATCGCGTCCGCCGTCCTGCTCGCCGGATGCGACGCGGGAGGCCAATCGACCAAGGCCACACCCGCGCCGCACACGACCGCGGCTGTGGCTTCGGCGGCGGTCCCGCCGGCCCGGACCGCCCCGCCGCCCGCGGCAGCAGCGGAAGACTGGAACGACGCGCAGATCAAGTGGATGGGCTTCGACGAAGGTCTGGCCGCGGCCAAGGCCGAGCACAAGCCGATCTGCCTCGTCTTCTACACGCAGTGGTGCCCCCACTGCAGGAACTATCGCAAGGTCTTCAGCGATCCTCGCGTGGTCGACAAGGCCAGGCAGTTCGTCATGATCCACCTGGACAAGGACAAGAACACGGAGCTGAGCGCGAAGTTCGCGCCCGACGGTGAGTACATCCCACGCACGTTGTTCCTTTCCTCGCAAGGCGTGGTCGACGACTCGATTCATGCCCCTCGACCCCAGTACAAGTACTTCTACGACGAGAGCAACGCCGCCAGCCTGCTTGCGGGCATGGATGAGGCTCTGACGAAGCTGAAGTAGCTCGCAGGCGAGCGCGCGGCGTCGGGCTACTTGGGCGCGGGCACGACCCGATGCAAGGGAACGGAACCGGCGGGTGGCGCCGCGGAGGCCGACTCGTCCGGAGGCGCATCGGTTCGCAGGCGAGCCCAGGTTCCGTCGGGCTGGCGCATGAAGATGAAGTTGTCTTCGGCGCTGGGCTTGTCGCCCGGGGCCGGCAATTCTTCCCCATACGAGATGACGAGCACCTGAGCGCCCGCAGACTCGGCGTCGTCCTTCATGCGTCGAAAGATATCGCGCGCGGCCATCTGCTTGCCGGCGGCGTCGAGCCCCTGGCCGCTGAAGCGGACGGCGATGCCGGGCTGGCCGCCAAGCTCGATGGGGACGGCTTGCTCGACGCGGTACCCGGCGGCCGCGGCGGAGGAGGCGCCGGCGGGCAAGCCTTGCTGGGCGCCGGGGCCGTTGAGGCTGGTGAACGGGGATTGGGCGGATGCGGCGGCGGACCTGGGTGGGGGCGGGGAGACGGCGCGCACGCCGAGGGCCACGGCAAGGATGGTGACGACGCTGCCGCCAGCGACATACAGGGCCGAATGGGAACCGGGGGTCATGGGGAAGATGCTTTGCTGCGTTCGTGGAGGGCGCGGAATCCGATCCGACACCGTAGGACGAGCGGGCGGGACATCGCAGCACGATCCGGCAGGGCGCGCAAGCGGCCTGGCGGGCATTCAGGGCGATCAGTGCGGGGAAGGAGCGGAGGGCTTGGGGGCGGGGACGTGCGGGGGCAGGAGCGGATGGGGGCCGGAGGCCGACGGTGCGGCAGGAGCGGAGCTGGAGGGTCCAGGGGCCGCCGACGCGGAGGCCGCGGGCAGGGGCTGGCCGGGGAGCGCGAAGACGACGCGGCCGAAGCGCGAGGCGCGGTGGAAGTTGCCCTGGCCCAGGATGGGCGACCAGGCTACGCCAGAGTTGTTCTTCATGGCGTAGAAGTTGAAGCGCCACGTGTCACCCGGCTTGGGGGGCGTGCGAGCGGCTTTCGCGAACGAGGCCCACGGGATGGCGGCTTCGACGGTGTAGCCCTGCGCACCGTTCGGCTTGTCCAGCTCGCCTTGCACGACGACCGCGGACTTGACCTTGGCCGACCACTCCATGTGGCCGAAGACGTTCTTCGAGTCGTCCTTGGGCTTGTTGTAGTCGTCGTACTGCGTGTCGAACACGAGGTTCTGCGGGTTGATCTGGATCTCGTAGTAGTCCTTGTTGTCGCCGTCACCGTCGGGGTCGACCATGATCTCGACGGTATCCTTCTCCCACAGGTGGGGGTCCTTGGCGTCCTTGGGCCAGCCGCCGACCACGGTCCTGCTCTTGACCTCGAATGCCACGTAGAAGTTCTTGTCATCCCAGAGGAGTTTGGCGGACCCCTGCACGGGGAACGACGGATTAGGCTCGCCGCTCCCCACGTCGACAAAAGGGCCAGTGGTGGCCGCCTTCTTCCACGCTTCTTCGTCGAGCTTGCCGTCGATGGTGATGGTCTCCTTGTCGGCTAGCTTGTCGACACGGAGCGTCTTGATCATGGTCAGGTTGGGCTTGGGCTTGGGTGCGACACCGGTCTTGAGGTGGGCCACGATCGCGCGGTTCTCGTTGTCGTGGGGACCGGAGATGATCTTGAGCCGCGCCTCGCCCTTCCAGATGCCGGTCACGATGGTCACTTCCGGCGTGGTCATGTTGTCGGGCATGCGGAAGGTCTGCTCGTCGACATACACCTTGCCCTTCTCCCAGTACGAGGGAGCGAGTGCCTGGTGGGTGTCGACCCAGGCGCGCAGCGGGCCGACATTGTCGATGTTGAGCAAACGGTTTCCGGCGTTGTCCAGGACGTGGGTGAACAAGCCCCAGCCCTCGTCGATCTTGCCGGTGCACTGCCAGTACAGGGTCAGCTTGACCTCGGCGCCATTGCCCACCGTCCCCTCCGGGCTGATGGCGTAGCCGAGCAGCTTGGCCTTGCCCTCGAAGTCGGCATCGATGCGGTGGGGAATGTTCGCCGGCGGCGCGTCGAGGATGTATTGCTTGAGCGCTTCCTTGTCGACCGTCGCCGACTTCGATCCGCCCACGCACCCCATCCCAACCATCGCGACCGTGATGAACGCCAGTGCCCACTTGCTGGATCGTCCTGCCATCGTACGTCTCCCCTTCGGTTGACTGCGGCGCCACGAGCGGCGCCGCCAAGGTATGCACTCCCTACTTGCGTGACTTCTTGCGCGCGTCGCGCTCGCGCTTGCGCTGCGCTTTCTTCGCGTTCTTCTCGGACTTGGACAGCGGCTTCATCTTGGTGATGCTCTCGCGCGCACCGTCGGCGGCGAGCATCGACGGGTCCATGCCGGGCAGGCCGCCCATCCCCGGGAAGCCGCCGAGGCCGGGCATGCCGCCCATGCCTCCGAACAGGTCGCCCATGTTGGGCATGCCGCCTCCGGCCATCGCCTTCTTGATCTTGCGCGCCGTGGCCATCTGCTTGATGCCGGGAATCTTGCCGAGCAGGCCGAGGTTGCCGGACATCGAGCCCATCATCTGGCGCATGAACAGGAACTTCTGCACCAGCTCCTGCACGCCCACTTCGGGCTGGCCGGAGCCCTTGGCGATGCGCTTGACCCGCGACGGCTCCCGCACCAGCACGTACGCGTCGGCCTTCTCCGCGGGGGTCATCGACTGGATCATGGCCTCGATGCGCACCAGCTCCCGATCGTCCAGATTGACCCCTTCGGGCAGGCCGCCCGGGAAGAAGGGCATCTTGTCCACCAGGTCGCGCAGCGACCCCATCTTCTGGATCGTGCGCACCTGCTCCAAGAAGTCGTCGAAGCTGAAGTCGCCCTGCATCATCTTCAGGGCCTTCTCGCTCGCTTCCTTCTTGTCGATCACCTCCTCGAAGTCCTGCATCAGGCCAACGACGTCGCCGAAGCCCAGAATGCGGCCGGCCATGCCGTCGGCGCGAAAGGGCTCGAAGCGGTCGGTGCCCTCGCCGACACCGCTGAAGATGACCGGCGCGCCGGTGACCTGCTTGATCGACAAGGCCGCACCGCCGCGCGCGTCGCCGTCGAGCTTGGTCAGCACGACCCCCGTCAGCGCCAGCTTCTCGTGGAATGCCTTGGCCGTCTTGACGGCGTCCTGGCCGATCATCGCGTCGACCACCAGGTAGATGTTCTCCGGCCAGACGTTCGCCTTGATCTCGTCGAGCTCTTCCATCAAGGCGTCGTCGATCGCCAGACGGCCAGCGGTGTCGAAAATGATGACGTCGTGGCTCTTGCGCTTGGCCTCTTCGACCGCGGCCGAGCAGATCTCGACCGGGCTCTTGTGGGGCAGGTTGAAGACCGGAATGCCGATCTGACGGCCGAGGATTTGGAGCTGCTCGACGGCGGCGGGACGTTGCATGTCGGCGGCCACCAGCAGGGGCTTCTTGCCTTCCTTCGAGAGCCAGCGCGCCAGCTTGGCGGCAGAGGTCGTCTTGCCCGAGCCCTGCAGGCCCACCATCATGATGCCGGTCGGACCGGTCTGCGCAAACGTGATCGGCTCGCCGTCGAACTGCATCATGTCCACGAGCTCGTCGTGGCAGAGCTTGATGAACTGGTCGCTGGCCGACACCTCGTGCTGCGCCCCGTCCGCCTTCACGCGCGTCTGGACCGTCTGGCCCAACGCATGCTCCTTGACCGTCGCGAGGAACGCCTTGACCACGCCCAGGTCGACGTCGGCCTCGAGCAGGCTCAAGCGCACTTCGCGCAGCGCGGGTTCGAGGTTGGCTTCGTTGAGCTCGGTGAGTCCAGCGAGGCGATTGCGGGCCTGCCGGAAGCCTTTGGTGAGTGCTTCGAACATGGGGATTCCTAGGGTACGGAGCTTCTAGCACGTCCTGGCAGAACCTGGGAGCCCCTGGTAGGCGCCCGGGGGGGGCAGCGGCAGCCGTCACTCCCGCGGCCCAACCCGTGGTACAGGGGTGCCATGATCGACTACGAGCCCAGACACTGGTTCCGCATCGCAGTGCGGGTGCGCGGGACCGTATTGCCGCGGCTGCTGTGGCGCACGTTGCTGGTCGCCGCCATCGGCGTGATCGCGACGTGGTTGTACGAGCGCGAGGGCACGAAGGTTCCACCGATCGCGCACACGATGATCGGCGTGGCCCTCGGCTTGCTGCTGGTGTTCCGCACGAACGCCTCCTACGACCGGTACTGGGAAGGGCGCAAGCTGCTCGGGGCCATGGTCAACCGATGCCGGGATCTGGTGCGTCAGGCAGCCACTTTCGTGCGCGAGCGCGACGCGGCGACCGTGGCCGCGCTCGAGGACATTCGACGCTATGTCGTCGTGTTCTACGCCACTTCGATGCAGGGGTTGCGCGGCGAGCGGGACCTGGGCGCGCTGGGCGGGCTGCTCACCGATCGGGACCGCGAGGCGATCGAGCCGCACCAGGGGCGCGCGCCGGTCGTGGCGACGATGATCTCGTCGCGGGTGGTGCAGCTTCACCGCGAAGGCAAGCTCGGCGACACGATGCTGCTCGCGCTCGACGGCAACGTCACGGCGTTGCTGGACAATCTCGGGGGGTGCGAGCGGATTGTGAAGACGCCCGTTCCGTTTGCGTACGCGCACCACATCAAGACGTTCGTGCTGCTGTTCTGCTTCACGGTGCCGTTCGCGATGGTCGACGCACTGCGCTGGTACACGCCGGTTGCGGCTGGGGTGCTGGGCTTCGCGCTGTTCGGCATCGACGAGATCGGCGTGGAGATCGAGGATCCGTTCGGATACGACGCCAACGATCTGCCCATCGATCGGATCCAGGCCACGATCGACCAGAGCACGCGCGAGATCCTGGACGAGTCGCTGCGGGCGGAACGCGGCTGACTCAGACGTTGTGGGCCACGCGAAGCGCGGCCATCTTCTCTTCGCACAGGGGCATGCGCGACTTGCCCTCCTCGATCTCGAGGTTCATCTCGAGCAGGCGCATGGTCAGTCCGGTGGACTCGTCCTGGCCGGGCGCGGAAGCGTCGACGTCGTGCAGGTGCGCGCCGATCTCGATGCCGTGCACGTGGTGCTTGTAGGCGTCGACACAGGCGGCTTGCGCTTCGCAGACGTCGGAGAACGAGCAGGTCATGGCCTGGAGGCGATCGAGGGGACCTCGCTTGGCCGCGTTGGGGGCGTCACGCAGATCGGAGACGAGGCGGACCAGAGCGGCGGCCTGGTCCTTGGCCGGGTCGCCGCGGCACGAGCAGGCAAGCAGCAGGGCGATGGCGAGGCCGAACAGCGGGCGGACGACGGGTGAGTCGCCGGCCGTGCGACAAGGCCTCGCAGCGCTGCGCACGGCGCCGTGCTTGGGCGCGTGGTCTGGTTGGAATGCGCGGGTCATGCTTCCGTGAACCTCGATATCGTCGACCGAACAACGCGCCGAGCATTGTATTCGGCGGGAGAACTTGGTACTTCGCTCGCCATGAGCCTGAGAGAAGATGCACTTCGATACCACGCAGAAGGGCGTCCCGGAAAGATCGAGATAGCCCTCACCAAATCCTGTTCTTCGCAGCGCGACCTGTCGTTGGCCTACACGCCAGGTGTCGCCGAGCCCTGTCTGGACATTGCGAAGGACCCGAACAAGGCCTTCGACTATACCGCGAAGGGCAACCTGGTCGCTGTCATCTCGAACGGCACGGCGGTGCTGGGCCTGGGCGACATCGGCGCCCTGGCGGGCAAGCCCGTGATGGAGGGCAAGGGCGTTCTGTTCAAGCGCTTTGCCGACATCGACGTGTTCGACATCGAGGTCAACGAGAAGGACCCGAAGAAGTTCATCGAGGTGGTGGCGGCGCTCGAGCCCACCTTCGGCGGCATCAACCTGGAGGACATCAAGGCCCCCGAGTGCTTCGAGATCGAGCAGACGCTCAAGGAGCGGATGCAGATCCCGGTATTCCACGACGATCAGCACGGCACGGCGATCATCAGCGCGGCGGGACTGGTCAACGCGGTCGAAATCCAGGGCAAGAAGATCGACGAGATCCGGGTCGTGGTCTCGGGCGCCGGCGCGGCAGCCATCGCGTGCTGCAACTTGTGGATCCGCATGGGCGTCAGGCGCGAGAACATCATCATGTGCGACTCCAAGGGCGTGCTGCACGAAGGGCGGCGCGGCAAGGTCGACGCGACCAAGGAGGCGTACATCGTCGACACCAAGGCCCGCACGGTCCAGGAGGCGATGCGAGGCGCGGACGTGTTCCTGGGGCTGTCCAAGGGCAACCTGCTGACGCCCGACGATCTGCGGAGGATGGCTCCCAAGGCGATCATCTTCGCGCTGGCGAACCCGGATCCGGAGATTCCGTACCCGCTCGCAAAGGCCACGCTGCCCGACGCCATCGTGGCGACGGGGCGCAGCGACTACCCGAACCAGGTCAACAACGTGCTCGGCTTCCCGTTCATCTTCCGCGGGGCGCTGGACGCGGGCGCGCGAAGCATCACCGAAGACATGAAGCTGGCGGCGTCCAAGGCCCTTGCAGCGCTCACGCGCGAGCCGGTGCCCGAGGCCGTGTCGGCGGCCTACAACGCGGACCTGAAGTTCGGGCCGGACTACATCATCCCCAAGCCCCTCGACGAGCGCGTGCTGCTGTGGGAGGCCCCGGCGGTCGCGATGGCCGCCATCAAGGCCGGCGTGGCCCGTCACAAGCTCGATCTCGAGGAGTACAAGGCTTCCCTTGAGCAGCGCCTCGGCGCCTCGCGCGGGTTCATCCGCCAGTTCACCCAGGTCGTCAAGCGCGCCAAGAAGACGATTGTCTTCCCCGAGGCCGATGACCGCCGCATCCTGCGCGCCTGTCGCATCCTGGTCGACGACGATATCGTCAAGCCGGTGCTGGTGGGCACGCCGCGGGTCATCGAGCAGACCGCCAGCGAGGCGGGCGTGGACCTCAAGGGCATCGAGATCGTCGACATCAGCAACCGGGGAGACCAGATCGAGCTCGACGCGCGCATGCTGCTCGAGGCGCGGGGACGTCGCGGCATGACGGCCACGCGGGCTCGTCAGCTGCTGACGACCGACTCCACCACGGTAGCGATGATGATGGTGCGGCGGGGCCTGGTCGACGGTGCAGTGGCGGGCATTCACCACGGCTATCCGGAGACGATCCGCATGGCGCTGCAGCTCATCGGGCTGGCCGAAGGGGTGCAGACCGCCGCGGGCGTGCACATCCTGGTACCGCCCAAGGGTGGGCCTCTGTTCTTCGCCGACACCAGCGTCAACATCGCTCCCGACGGGCCCGAGATCGCGCAGATCGCCATCATGACCGCGCGCTTCGTGCGCGAGCTGGGCATCGAGCCCAAGGTCGCGCTCATCTCGTTCTCGAACATGGGCGGCTCGGCCCACCCGTACGCACGCAAGGTCGCCGAGGCCGCGCGCATCGTGCGCGAGCGCGAGCCCGAGCTGGAGTGCGACGGCGAGATCCAGGCGCAGGTGGCGCTCGACGCGGCGCTGCGCGAGAAGTACTGGCCGCATTGCCGCTTGACCGGTGTGCCGAACGTGTTCGTTCTTCAGAGCCTGGGCGCGGCCAACAGCGTCTATCAGTTCCTGTCCCGTCTCGCGAACTTCGACGAGATCGGGCCGGTGCTGCTGGGTTTGCGCAAGCCGGTGACCGTGCTTTCGCCGCGCGCGCCGGTCAACAGCATCGTGCAGATGGCGGCCACGACTGCCCTGCACGCCATCAAGGGCTCGCACTGGGCAACCGCGTCGATCGCGCCCCCGCCGCTCTGACCCGCCGTTTCCTCTCCGCTCCCTGGCCCTCTCCCGAGCCCTTCCCACTGCCGTCCCGGCACGCAGCATCGCTCTGCCCTCCCCGTCGATTGACACGATTTCCACTCACCGATAGCGTCCCTCGCCCCATGACCACCTCACGCCCGCTCACGAGCCGCCGCCGTTTCCTGGGCGGAGCCGTCTTGCTGATCTGCGCGCCGCCCCTCCTCGGGCCCGCTGCTGCCGGGTGCTCATCGTCCGAGCCCGCGGCCGACACACCCCCCTCGAACATCGGCCCGTGGCCCATCCCGCAGGGAACCGTGCTCGACGCGGCCCACTATGCCCTGCTATGCGCCCTGGTCGACGCCCTGGTGCCGTCGGACGACGATTTCGCGGGGGCCACCGGCGCTCACGCTGCGTGGTATATCGACCAGCTCTTCGGGGCGTTCCGGCACGACCCGCCTCGCATCTTCGCGGGCGGACCGTACTCCGGCCGCCATGGCGGGCTCGACGGCTTCTCGCACTTCCAGGCGCTGACGCGGGTCGAGGAGATTCGCTGGCGCACGTACCTCGAGGGCTCGCAGGGGATCGCCGAGCGGGAATTCAACGGACCGGTAGTCGGTCTGGTGGACCGCTACCGCCAGGGGCTCGATGCGCTGGACCAGGCCGCACGAGAGACCTACGGACAAGGCTTTGCGATGCTGGCTCTCGACGATCGGCGCGCGATGCTGTCCCAGGCCGACGGCGCGTTCGTACAGATGGCCTACGAGCACGCCGTGGAGGGGACCTACGGCGATCCGGTGTACGGCGGCAACTCGCAGATGAGCGGGTGGCAATCGGTCGACTACGAGGGAGACCGGCAGCCAGTGGGCTTCACGGCCCATCAGATGATGTACCCCGAGGAGGGCTGAGCCGTGGGATCGACGGACTTCGACGCGGTCATCGTGGGCTCGGGCGCGGGAGGCGGCGTGGCGGCCTGAGTGCTGGCGTCGCGCGGTTGGAAGGTCGCCTTGCTCGAGAAAGGACGCAACGCCTATCCCACGTTGGGGCAGGCGGAGCTGCGCGGCTCGCTCTACGGCAACGACGAGATCCGGGGCCGGCGCTACTATGCGTTTCAGGATCCGTTCATCGAGCCCAGGACCTTTCGCAAGGGGCAAGGCGCACGGATCGTGACCGGCGCCGTGCAGGGCCTGGGCGTGACGGTGGGCGGCGGCACGGTGCAGTACGACGCCGACAGCCCGCGGGTGCAGCAGGCCGATCTGCGGCTGCTCTCGCTGTTCGGTCCGGTGGACGGGGCCGACGTGGTGGATTGGCCGATCTCCTATTCCGACCTGGCGCCCTACTTCGACGAGACGGAGCGTCTGATAGGCGTACAAGGCCGGGCTGGCGCCGACCCGTTCGCCGAGCCCAGAGGCGAGTATCCCATGCCGCCCGGCTACGTCCCCAAAGGCGCGCACCTGCTCACGATCGGCGCGCAGAGCCTGGGTTACCACCCGCACCCCATGCCCATGGCGCTCAATTCCGTGGCCTACCGAGGTCGGCCGGCGTGCGTCAATTGCGGCTTCTGCCTGTTCGGCTGCCCCATCAACGCCAAGGGCTCCACCGCCGTCACCGTGGTTCGCGACGCCGTGCTGACCGGCAATTGCACCCTGCTGCCCGAGTCGTGCGCCATCCGCGTGGAGACGTCGCCCTCGGGCGAGATCGCCACGGGGGTGCGCTACATCG
Source organism: Myxococcales bacterium (assembly GCA_021847645.1). Taxonomy (GTDB): domain Bacteria; phylum Myxococcota_A; class Polyangia; order Polyangiales; family Polyangiaceae; genus JAJZQG01. Next base: position 28,366 of record JAJZQG010000003.1, on the reverse strand, counting down.
ACCGCTCGGGGCGCGAAAGCGTGGCAACGGCGCGTCACGTGGTCCTTGCCGGCAACGCGATTGAAACTCCGCGGCTGATGCTGTTGTCGTCGAGCTCCGCCCACCCCGACGGACTCGGGAACAGCTCGGGGCTGGTCGGGCGTTATCTGATGTTCCATATCGTGTTCGCGGCCATCGGCGTTTTCGACCAGGAGATACGGTCGTACCGTGGCCGGGTGGTCACCCACGCGCTGGCCGACTTCACGGTCCACGACGGGAGCGACGACTTCGTGCGAGGGGGATACGTGGAGCTCGGCGGCCAGATTCGCCCGGTGCAGGAAGGTGTCAGCTACCCCTGGCTGCTGCACAAGGACCTGATGAAGAGCGGCAAGTACCGTCGGCGGATTGCGGCGGTATCGATGATGGGCGAGGATCTGCCCGTCCTCGACAATCGCGTAGAGCTCGACCCCGACGTGCGCGACGTGTACGGCCAGCCGGTAGCGCGGATCACGTACGCACGCCAGCCCCCACGATCAAGCCGTGATCGACCGTTACATGCCCAAGCTCAAAGCGATCGCCACGGCCGCGGGGGCCGTGGAGGTGATGGAGGAAGACGGCGCCGCGCGCACGGGAATCCCTGACACCAAGCACCTGCTGGGCACCACGCGGATGGGCACGGACCCGACCCGTTCGGTCACCGACCCCTGGGGACGCCTGCACGATCTGCAGAACGTCTGGGTGGCGGACGGCGGGGTCTTCCCCACTTCGACGGCGTTCAACCCGACTCTGACGCAGCAGGCGCTGGCGTGGCGCACGGCTGCGCATCTGGTCGATGCGGAAGACCCGCGCCCATGAGAACGCTCATTCCCGCTTTCCTGATCGCGCTCTCGGCCTGCGGCCCCGAAGCACAAGGCAGCCTCACCGCCGATCCGGCGCCCGTTCCCGCAGCCTCGTCTTCCGACCTGCCACCGCCCAACGGCGTCGGCACCGACGAGCAGACCGTCTCCGACTGCCTGTCGTGCCACGTCGAGGTGCAATCGGCCTGGCGCAATGCATCGTCCCATCAGCTCGTGCTCGGCTGCCCCGTGTGCCATCAGCAGGTGTCCGCCACCCCTGGCCCGGGGCATCGCTCCGGCGCGGAATGCTCCAGCTGCCACAGCGAAGTGGCCCATCCGACCGCGTCGTCGTGCAATGTTTGCCACGACCCGCACGGCAGCAGGAATGCGGCCCTCGTGCGGGAAATGCTGACCACGCCCGACGGACGCAAGGTCGATATCCACTTTACGCAGAGGCAGGGGGCGAGCGCCGACGGCCTCGTGCGCGCCGGAGTGCCGGGGGCCGAACCGGGCACGGGGCTGTGCGAGGTATGCCACACGGCGACTTCCCACTATCGCAGGACCGGCGACGGCGATCCGCACGACGGCGCGTGGTGCGGGCAGTGCCACGATCATCAGGGAGGCTTCGCGCCGGCTGCAACACCTTAGACACCGCGGCACGCGCTGCCGGCACGCCTACCGATAGGGCGTTCCCGGGTCCCGCGTGAGCCACAGCTGCAGCAGGTGAATGAGCAGGTCCGACTCCCGCGGCTGGGCCCCCGCCAGGTTGGGTTGCTCGTGCCCGCGCACTGCCACATTGCGCGATACCGGCATGTCGCCGAATGCGAACCGGTCGTCGAATGCCGCTCTCGTCGCCCTCGACCGCACGATCTCGAGCGTTCTCTCGAAGTTCTCGCGGTTCGTCGCGCCCATTCGGTCGCCCAAACCAAGATACCGCGCGTCGTGCTCCAGCATGCACCAGGGCCGCGCCCCATCGCGAAGAAAGAAGTACAGCGCGTGCTCTGCGTCGTGCTCCCTGCTCGTGAAGTCTCGATCGACCGTGACTGCCGTGCCATGGCTCGTGTGCACCATGACCTTCTCCCGGGTCGTCCTCTCCACACTGGTGCGCAGCAGCACGTGGACGAGAGCGGTAAAGTCGCCCCACGATGCCACCTCGCCTTCCGGACCGTTCGCGGAGATGCCAAGGTCGTCGAGCAGGAATTTCCTGACGCGCGCCATGCCGGTGGTCGGCACGGCGTCGGCTGCATTGCACATCACGGCGCCCGAGCCCCGTGAGGTCACGGCCCGGAGCACGGACAATGCGTCGTCCCGCGACTCGCTGCGGAAGATGATTCGCGGCAACAGGCCCTTGAGCCAGAGGCGCGCGTCATACGTCGATGTTCCCACGATGGCCGCCAAGTTGGCAGCCTGGGTCTCGGCCTCACCGGTCACGTGAGCGAGAGCGACGACAAACACGCCGGACATGATAGCGTCGCGGCGTCAGTCGAGCACCCAGATTTCGCCCAGCTTCGGGTCCTCGACGCGCCGGAAAGGCGCAGAGCCCCCAACGCGCCGGTACATCGCGCGCGTGACGCGGATGGTCGCGTCGAGCGTGGCGAGCTTGGTGAGGTAGGCCATTTCGCGCAGGGTGGTGCCCGCGGCCGTGGTGTCGGCCACGTCGCCGACGATCCGGCCGACCAGCGCGGGGCCGCAGGCTATTCCCACCCTCATGTGGAAGTGAAGGTCGTGGGCCCGGTTGAAGTCGTCGAGCGCCTTGCGCATGGACAGCGCCGCGGCTATCGCCTTGTCGGCGTGATCCGCGTGCGCCTCGGGATAGCCAAACAGGGCCGTGACCTTGTCGGCCACGTTGCGATCGAACCGACCGCCGTGGGGACGAATCGTGGTGCCCACGAGCCGCAGCCAGCTCTCGAGCACGAACGCGGCTCGGTCGGGGAGCATGTCCTGCGCCACCGACTGGCTGAATCCTCGCAGCTCGAAGCACACGGCCGTGATGTCCTGCTCGTGGAATGACGACGACGCCAGCGGCATGCGCTCGACGGCCTGCGTAGTCAGCATCGTGGCGGCCAGGGGCGAGACATCGGACGCGGGCGTCATGTCGTGCACGATGGCCGCCAGCTCTTCGGCCACGACCTGCCCGTTGGCGGGCCTGTTCGCCGGATTCTTGGCGAGCATCCGGTCCACGAGGTCGACCAGGCGCGCCGGAAACCGCACCGGGTCCAGCCGCGGCGCCGGATCGTTGACATGCATCATCAGCAGCGAAATGGCCGTGTCCGCCGTGAAGGGAACGCGCGCGGTCAGCAGCTCGAACGCCACGATGCCCAACGCGTACACGTCCGTGGCGGGAGAGATGACCCCACCGGTGATCTGCTCCGGGCTCATGTACGCCGGTGTGCCGATCATCTGGCCTGCACGCGTGAGAGCCACATCGCTGTCGAGGCGTTTGGCAATCCCAAAGTCGCCGACCACCACGCGACCCGAGCGCTCGATGAGCACGTTGCCAGGCTTGACGTCGCGATGCACCACGCCGGCCGCATGCGCGTGGCCCAGGCCCGACGCGATAGCCGTCAGGATCACCAGCGCCCGCTCCGTCGAGATGCGCTCGGTGGCGAGAAGCTGGTCCAGGGCGACACCATCGATGTACTCCAAGGCCAAGTACATCTGGTCTTCGAAGCGTCCGAGGCGGTAGACGCGCATGATGCAGGGGTGGGCGAGCTGGGCGACGGCACGGGCTTCCTCGGTGAAGCGCGCGCTGGCCTCGAGCTGACTGGCGTGGTGCGCGTTGAGCAGCTTGAGGGCGACGCGTCGGTCGAGAGGACGCTCGATGGCCTCGTAGACGACACCCATGGCGCCGCGGCCGATTTCCCGGATGATCTCAAAATCGCCGATCTGTTGCATGGGGTGCTCCCCGCGGGTGATGCGAATGGGGACTTATAGCGCAGGTCGAGGTGGGACGGCGAGTGCTCAGGGAATGGACCGCCCGGCCCTGCTCGGGCTGCTCGCCGCAGTCGGAACCAAGGCAGACCGGGCGTCCGACAGATGATCAGCTCGGCTTCTTGCCGTTCCGCTTGCGCCCAAGCAGGAATGCGAGGGTCGCGAGCACGACCACGCGGGCACCAGTCGACTGCCGCGACGAGCCTGTCGCGATCCCACAACCAGAGTCTTCGCCCCCGCCGGCGTCTGCAGCGGCCGTCCGGTGGCACACCATCAGACCGTCTTCGGGCTCACACGATGAGCCGTCAGGGCACGGCCGCAACTCGCCACACGTCATCGAGCACGCCTGCCCGAGCTCGTCGTGCTCGCATCGCCCCGACATGCACTCATCGTCCGCCGAGCACGCTGCTCCCACCTGGGAGATCGCGCCAGAAGGCGAGGCTTCTGGCTGGATCGTTTCGCCTGTCTCTTGCGTAGCGCGCAGCATCACGTCGAGTATCACCGACGTAGAACCAGCCACGTTGCGGACCGCGTCGCCCTCGCACGAAGCCGGGGGAATGACCTGCGTGTCGTCGCGGTGCATGCGGCTGGCGACGCCGATCAGCGCCCCAGTCTCTTCGGAAAGAAGAGGTCCGCCGCTGTCGCCGTCGCAGATCGACTCACCGAACACGAGCTCGTCGGGCATCACCCAAGACCGGTCCGAGTCCGCAACGTCCAGGATGGGAATGTGCTGCCGCTGTTGGCGCGTCAACGGTAGGGCAGTCGTGTCGGTCCACCCCCAGCCCGCGATCGTCACCAACTCCCCCGCAACGGTTCGGCGGTCGAACCGGACCGCGGGGGACACCGCCGGGAGCGCCGAATCCAATATCAGGGCAGCGAAGTCATTTCCGCACACCGCGGTCGGCCCGGGTACGATCACGGAAACGACGCCACGCTCGGCCGACGGTGAGCTGACGCTGGCGCCTGCGCTGACTGTGACGGAATCCAGCTGTGCAGTGGTTGCATCCTCGAATGCAGCACCCGCGCAGGTCGTGAAAGGGCTCTTCAGGCCTATCACGCAATGACGCGCCGTGAGCACGATGCGGGGAGCGACCACGGTTCCGGCGCACGCGACGGGCTGTCCGTCGATGGCTGAACGGACGTGGACGATGGCGTCCTGCGACGGACCGGAGTCGGAGCCACCGATGACGGGTGGAGGCGAGCCTGGGGGAACGAGGAACGGGACCATGCGGGACGAGTGTGTACGCGCGGGGTCCGGGCGTCTAGACCCGAAGGGGGTCTACCGGCGGGCGGGGATCGGCCGGACCCGGGAGGCTGTGAATCAATGCAGAGTGATGAGGGTCGGGGACGGAATGTAGATCATCTGAAGCGGGGGGCCTTTTCGAATGCTGGTTGCGTTGTCGTGCATCGTCCCGAGGCCCGCCAGATCCTCGACCGCTGCGATGAGCGGCGGCAGGTTCGCGTTTGCGGTCGAAACAGCCTGCGCTATTGCCGCCGACTGGTTCCGGATGCTGTGCGTGATCTTTCCAGAAACGCACTTCGAGAACACGCACGAGGAAAACGACGTCGTGCACAGGGGCATATCGAGGTATCCAATGCAAGGCTTGCCTGTGGAGGTGGTGCACGTGTCGCACGAAGTGTAGTGCGCGATCTTCGCCCCACTATAGATGTAGGCATCGATTTGGTCGGCAATCCACTCCAACTGAGTTGCCCATTGATCGAGCAGAGCGTAGTTCATACTGCCGTGGGCGGCGTGGTATGCCAAGTAAAGACCCGCGCCGAAAGCCAGCCCTGGCTCGGTCACCACAGCCCGCTGAAAGCTGAAGGTGCCGTCGGGGGCCATGCAGCGATCCTGGTCCGAGTACCACCCGGTGTCGGTCGTGACGTCGCCGATTGCCATCGGCACCTGGTACGGCCACGAACTTGTCGGGCCAAGGAGAATCTGTCGAAGGGTCTCTTGTCGGCCTTGCAGATTGTGATAGTGATTAGCAAACTCTATGCTTTCCAACTTCCATTCCGCGTCGGTGATCTGCTGCTCGATGGCTCCAAGCTTGGCAAGGACGTCGTCCAACTTCGTGTCCAGCCCGTTCAGCAAAGTGACCAACTGAGCGTCGCTCACCGTCATGTTCCGATAGGCTTCAGACGCGTCCTTCGCGATCTTCGCCAACTCGCCGCATACCGCGATCACCGTGATCGGGTCGAATGTCAGCGCGTTCGACTCCTCCGCTGTTCCGTTGTCCTCCATCGCAGGCTCGGACGGGGGGGGCTGCAGCGCCGTCTCGTCAGTTGCCTCGCTCGAGGCGGGCTCGTCGGTCGGCGTACCGTCCTGGCCGACGGTTCCGTCGGACGCGACCACGCAGCCACTCGCTCCCAGAGCCACGACGCTCGCCACCACCACGCCCAAGATCGTCTTCTTCATGACAGCAACCTCCCAAACAATTGGCCTCGAAAGGCCGATTCAGCACGCACCGTCGGGACGCGAGACTCGCTGCCTGCTCCGCAAGGGCTGGCGTCCTCGGCGCAGTGCACGAGCAAGCTGCGGGCCACTCGGGCGGACGGCCGGTGCAACGCGACGCGCGGGCGCGGGTCGGTCGATCCCTCCCCGCATGGATCCTTGCTCACGACCGTCGCCAGCGACAAGAACACCGGTCCGGGGGCAGCTCGTCGACAGGCTCCCGCAGGTGACTTCTCGGACGGCGAGCGGAGCCAGTGGCCACTCTTGTGGCCAGGTGAAGTGGTCACTTTTGTGACCACCCGGCCACTCTTGTGACCACCTGGTCACGCTTGCGGCCGATATGGGGCCAGGTGCCCCGCCGTGCGTCTCGGGCTATCTCGCCGCAGATGCTGCGACGCTCGATCCCTCAGGTCCCCAGAACACGGGCTCCCCCAACCCGGCCTCCGCCAGCTGCGGTACCACCTTGTCCTTGGGCCCCACCACCACGATCGTCGCCTTCGACACGTCGACATGCGCCTTCGCCAGCTCCGCCAGCTGCGCCATCGTCGCCGATTGCCGCGCAACGCTCGCCGTCACGTCGTAGGACGGGTCGAGGCCGAGCGCGTAGAGCGCGGCCAGCCGCTCGCTGGTGCCGCTGACCGTCTCGTACGTCTGAATCAGGTCCGCGCGGTCCTGCGCCTTGACCTTCGCCAGCTCGGCCGTGGTCAAACCTCTTTGCGCCATGCCGTCGAGCTCGCCGAGCATCTCGTGCAGCGCCTTGCCGGTCACCTCCACGAACACCGAGGCCCTCGCGATGAACGCTCCCTGCCCTCGCGGGTGCGTGAACGCCGAGAATGCGCCGTACGTCCAGTGCTTGTCCTCGCGCAGATTCTGATTCAGCCGCGAGGTGAACGAGCCCCCGAGCGCGGTATTGACCAGATCGAGCAGCGGAGCGCTCGGATCGCTCGCCGACACGCCGTCGCGCACCACCGCTACGACGGATTGCGGCGCATCGGCCCGGTCCACCACGACGAGCCGCGGATGCGTCGCCGCCGGCACCAGAGCTTCGCGCACGGGAGTCACCGGCGCCGGCTTCGCGCCCGACTTCCACCCTCCCAGCGCGCTCGTCACCGCCGTCTCGACCTCGGGCCGCGTGACGTCTCCCACGACCACGACGATCGCCCGGTCCGGACGCCACTGAGCCGCGTGGAAGGCCTTCACGTCGGCGAGCTTCACCTTCTTGGCGTCTGCCACGTAGCCGTCGGCCGGGTGCCCGTAGGGCGTCCTCGCCCCGTAGAGCGCAGCGCCCATCACCACGCGGGCCACCTCGTCCGGATCGTCCTGCCGCTGCTCGAGGCCATTGACCCACAGGTCCGCTACGCGCTTGAAGTCGCGGGGCTCGAGCCGGGGACGCGCCACGATGTCCGAGAGCAGCTGGAATGCTTTCGGGAAATTGCCCTTGAGCACCGTCATCGACACGACACTCGAGTCCAGCCCCGTGCCGATGGAGACCGACGTGCCCAAGTCGTTGATCGCCGAGGAAAGCTCGATCGCGTTCTTGTCCCCCGCCCCCTCGTCGAGCATGTCGGCCGTCAGGTGGGACAGGCCCAGGCGATCGGGCGGATCCGACGAAGAGCCGACCGGCAGAGCCACGGCCACCGACACCATGGGCAGAGCGTGCCGCTCGACGAGCCAGACCGTGATGCCGTTCGCCGTCGTGAAGATGGCCGGGGGCGGCATGTGGACGGCCTTGGCCACGCCGGGCTCGGGCCTGGGGCCCAAAGGATCGGGCGGCTGCGGTGCTCGGGCAGCCACCGAACTGCTGGAAGCCGGGACCGGCGGCGGCGCGTGGACGGCGGTGCCGGCTGCGCACGCCGACAGCCACGCCACCAGGCCTGCGGAGAGGAGCGCCGCGCGAATCGTCAACGCCCTCATTTCGCACCTCCCTGCCCGCTCGCCGCTTGCGCTTTCGGCACGATGCGCAGCACCACCCGCGCGTCGGGCCGTACGGTCGACTTCACCGCAGCCTGCAACGACGCAGCCGTCACATCGCGGTAGCGCTGCAGGTCTCGGTCGGCATAGCCGGGATCGCCGCGCGTGGCCTGGTACAGATTGAGCGCCATGGCCCTCTCCGAGAGGGACTCGAGGCGCTCGACGAAATGGGTCTCGAACTGGTTCTTCGCACGCATGAGCTCCTGCTGGGACACCGGCTCGCCGGCGAGCTTGCGCAGCTCCGCGTCGATGGCCGTTTCGAGCTGATCGAGCGTGACATTCGGACGAGCAATGGCCTCGACCTCGAAGTCGGAACCGCGGTCGCGGGAGTTCTGGGCAACCTTGACCTCTTGCGCCAAGTCGTGGTCGTAGACCAGCGCCTTGAACAGCCGGCTGGACTTGCCCTCGTCAAGGATCACGCGCGCCAGATCCAGCTCGGCGTCGCCCGGCGCGTAGCGATCGGGGCTCGGCCAGGCCATGACGACCTTGGGCAATTGCACGTTGTCCTCGATCGTCTCGCGCACCACGTGGTCGAGGCGGACGGGCGTGACCGGCGGCGGCTGCGGCGACGCGTGCGACGCAATCCAGCCGAACTCGCGCTCGATGAGCTGGCGTGTCGTCGCGGGGTCGAAGTCGCCGGCCACCACCATCGAGGCGTTCGCGGGCACGTACCAGCGGCCGAAGAACGACTTGACGTCATCGACCGTGGCGGCCTGCAGGTCTTCGTGCGATCCGATCACGGGGTGGTGATAGGGACTTCCCGCGGGGAACAGCAGCTCGGGCAGACGCAACTCCACCTTGCCGTAGGGCTGGTTTTCGGAGGTCTGCCGCCGCTCGTTGCGCACCACGTCGCGCTGGGCATCGAGCTTGTCGAGCGTCATGTCGTTGCCCAGGGAGCTGAGCCGGTCGGCCTCGAGCCACAGCAGCAGGGGCAGCGCGTTGGCGGGCGCAACGTCGTAGTAGTCCGTCTGGTCCTCGCTGGTCCAAGCGTTGTTCCAGCCGCCCTGGGCCTCCATCCACGCGTCGAACATCTTGGTCGGGGCCCGGCGTGTCCCCATGAACATCAGATGCTCGAACAGGTGGGCGAAACCGGTCCTGCCCGCCTGCTCGTAGCGCGAGCCCACGCGGTAGACCACGTTGACGGTCACCAGCGGAAGCGCGTGGTCCTCGTGCAGGATGACGGTCAAGCCGTTGGGAAGGGCGTACTTCTGGAAAGGCACGTCGAGCGCGCGAGCGGGGCGCGCCGGCAAGACAGCGAGCGTGCCCCCGAATGCCACGCAAGCGATCAGGAACCGGACGGGACTTGTCATGGCGTGCAAGCTACGGCCGGTCCGCCGGAGAGACAAGTCCCAGGCCGCAGGTCGTGCCGCGCGCCAAGAACAACACGCTCCCGGCGACTCTACGGGGTCGCGATCTTCTCCGGATCGTCCGTCGACATGCCCAGCGTCTCGGCGCCCGCTTCCTTCGCTCCATCGAGCGCCGACACCACCGTGCCGTAGTTCGCGCCGTCGTCGGGAACCACGAACACGACGCGGTCGACCGGAGCCCGGGACTCGAGCTTCTTGCGGAGCGTGTCGACGTACTGGTCGCGCATGAGCAGCTCGTCGTTCAGCCTCAGCTCGCCCTTGGCGTTGATGCGCACGACGAGCTGGTCTTGCGGAACCTCATCGACCTGGTCAACCTTCTCGGTGCTCGGCACGCGGACGTTGATGTCCTTTTCGAGCAGCGGGGTGACGACCATGAAGATGATGAGCAGAACGAGCACCACGTCGACCAGCGGGGTGACGTTGATGTCGGAGCTGAGCTTGGCAGCCGGCTTGATGACGACGGGCTTGTGGGAGTGGGCGCGGGCACCGCGTGCAGCGCGCGGCGCCGCGTCGTTGTCGCCTCGTGGATGTCGTTGTCCCTCGTTCATCTGAACGTGCCCTTGACTACTTGTGGGCCTTGAGCTCTTCGACGCCGAGCGCGATGCCCTTGGCGCCCGCCGCCCGCGCGCTCTTCATCACCTCGCGCACGTCACCCGCGGTCAGCCTCGCATCCCCCTTGAGCAGGATGGGGCGGTCGGGCGTCGTGCGAAGGTGGTCGGCTATCTCGCGCTGAAGCCCGGCTTCGTCGACCTGCGTGTTCTCGAACCAGAGGGTCTTGTCCCGCGTCACCGACACGATCATCGGGTCGCCGCGCTTGCCGCCCTCCTTGATCTGCCTGGCCGTCGGAAGCGTGACGTCCTTGCCGCGCTGGAGCATGGGCGTAACCACCATGAAGATGATAAGCAGCACCAGGACCACGTCGACCAACGGGGTGACGTTGATCTGGTTCCTCAGACTGCCCTTGTCGCCGCCTGCGAATGCCACGACCGCTCACTCCTTCACGAGGCGTCCGCGTCATCGGTGTCGCCTTCGAGGCGACGCTTGCGAAGGGCTCTGGAGACACCGTCGAGCATCTCGTTGGACGACTCGGAGATGTCGATGGCGCGGGCGTCGATCCAGTTCTGCACCCAGTTGAAGCACATGACGGCAGGGATGGCGACCAGCAGGCCGAAGGCGGTGGTGACCAGGGCTTCGGCGATGCCGGCGGAGACGGTGCCGAGCCCCCCGGAGCCGGTGGCGGCCATCTGCTGGAAGGCCGTGACGATGCCCATGACGGTACCGAGCAGTCCGACGAAGGGCGCGGTGGAAGACACGGTGGCGAGCACGCCCTGGCCGCGCTTGAGGTTCTGCACCTCGCGAGCGGACTGGCGCTCGAGCGCGCGGGCGACCGTCTCGATGATGAAGTCGTCGTCGCCCTTGGGCGCGGTGCGGAAGGCTGCGAGGCCCGCGTTGACCACGCGGCCCAGGTAGCCCGTCTTGCCCTCGAACGTCGTGCTCGCGGCCCGCTCGAGCTCACCGGAGAGCAGGATGGGCGCCATCTTCTCGCCAAAACGCTTGGAGTTCGTCCATGCGCTGTAGAAGACGAAGAGGCGATCGATCACGACGTAGACCGACGATATCGACATGATGAACAACACGCCCACGATCGCGCGGGCGAAGATGCCCATGTGGCCCCAGAGTTCAACGAGCGTAAACTTCATGGCAATCGGTTCGCGCCTCCGTTGCGCGGTGGTTCGGAGATGACAGGGAAGGATCAGTCCTGCAGCTTGAGCTTGATGTTGAAGACATAGTCCACGCTCACCGGGTGGCCCTGATACATCACGGGCGTGTAGCGGTGCGTTGCCAGGGCGTCGAGGACGGCCTTCTCCATGTGCGGCAGGGACTTGATGACACGACAGTTGGTCAGGGTTCCCTCGAGGGTGATGGTGCAGCGCACGATCATCATGCCCTCGACGCGGGCCAGCATGGCCTCGCGGGTGTACTGGGGATCGCGGCCGGCAATGCGCGTAGGGCGCGTCATCCCCGGCCCGAACGGCAGGACGATGTTTTGCGGTGGAGGCGGCGCATTGGCCGTCGGCACGCCGCCGAGCACGCCGCCCGGCACGCCGCCCGGGACACCACCCGGCACGCCGCCGGGCATTCCGCCGGGCTCGCCTTCGGATTCCGGCTGCTGCTGCTCAGGCTGCGGATCGGGGTTCTTCTTGGTCTCGACGATGGTGTCAGGCTTCCTGACGTACTCGTGCTTGGGCACCTTGGGCTTGGGATTGGTCACCCCGGCCGGCGGGGGCGGTGGCGGCGGCGGTGGCGGCGGGGCAGCGAAGAACGTGACCGTTGGCGCCGCTTTTTCCGTGTTGCTCAGCGCCGCCCGCGCCGAAATGACCAGGGCCAGCGCGATGACCGCGCCATGCGCCGCCACCGAAAACATCGCACCGCCGACCGCTCTGCCGGCAGATCACTCGCTCTTCTTGAGTACTGCGTCGAACATCGAACCTGGTCGGTTGGAGATGCCACGGCGCACGAAGCGCCCAGCGCATGCCGCCGTCGCCCTATTGCAACTGCGGAGGCGTGCCGTCGGGCACGCACATCATCGTGGCCTCGTCGCACTTCATGGGAACCGCCGGGTCGATGCCCGAGCCCGTCGGATAGCCGTGGTCCGGATCCGGGGATGGACTGCACAGCTGCTGGTCCGCCTTCTCGCACTCGCCGGAGCCGTTGCAGATGGCGTTGTACGCGGCGCATTCCGACGCATCGGTGCACGCGACCGGCGCCTCGCACTGGATCCCTACGCAGGAAGCGCCGATCGGCGTGCAGGTGCTGTTGGGATCGTCGGGATTGACGTGGCACGGCGTGCAGTTGTTGTTCGCGTCGCACTGCGTCCCGATCAAGTCGCACGCGGCCGTGTCCGCCGCGCACGACGCCACCTTCGACGGATCGTCCACGTCAGGCACGGGCTGCATGACCGTGCTTCCGCAGTATACGCTGTAGTACACGCCGACTGCCGAGTACTCGCACGCCGCGCCGTCGACCGTGATCTTCACGTCGCCGCGCATGACGGTGCCGAGCGACGCGGTGGTCACGTAGAACTCCACGTTGCTCCAGTCGTACTCGATGCTCGTGGCCGGCGCCGAGGCAGCGGACTCGTCCGCGGGCGTGCTCGGGTCATCCGGGATGACGACAGCCGGGGCGTCGAGCTTGGCCGGGGCGAACGTCGGGACCTGGCAGAAGTCTGCCTCGGGCTCATTGGTGGCGAACGCGCCGAACGCATACCACTTCTGGCTCGCGACGTCGGCTGCGTCTTGTTCGGTGCCGTAGTCGATGACGTACTGGGCGGCCGAGCCAAGGTTGGTGGATTGGATGGCCACCTTGGCTTGACTGAGGTCCGGCGTGTGGTCCGCCTTGGAAGGGTTGTAGACCTGCATGCCGTAGATCTCGAGCGGCGTGTCGGCGCAGGAAGCGTCGCCGGACTTGACCGACGTGTACACCACGGTCCAGTCACCGCGGCCCGCCGTGCACTTGGGCGTAGGCTCGGAGCAGCCCGCCGACACAAGGCCGGTCGCGCAGCCGACCAACCCAAGGAGCATCCAATTCGTCGAGTTCATGATCTTGCTCATGGTCGTCCCAGCTCCTCTCAGAAGGTCGTCCGGATGCCGAAACGGAATTGCCGCGGGGCCTGGTACGATGTGGGATTACCGTAGTTCGGATTCTTCACCGCCAACCCGCCGTCGGTGGCCTGCAACGTGGCGAGGTCGGCCTTGTTGCCGTTGATGATCGGGTTGACGTAGCTGTTGGTGTAGGTCTCATCGACGCTCGTGATCTCTTGGAAATTGAGCAGGTTGAAGACGTCGAGGGTGATGAAGGTGTCCTGCTTGGGGCCGAACTTCAGGCCGTAGGCCAGGTGCGCATCGAGGCTGTAGGTCCACGGCAGGCGGTCGCCCGCTCCTCGCGGAAGAATGAAGACCTCGTCGCTGCCGTACAGGATGTGGCGGCCTAGATAGGAGGTGGGTTCGCCCGATCGGGCTCGGACCGACGCGCCGGCGTTCAGCAGCATGCTCGACGGCAGCGCGAAGTCCTTCGCCACGAACAGCTTGATGTCGTGGCGGCGGTCGCCCGGAAGGGACCCTGCGATTCGGAGTACGCGGAACGCTCGGTGCCGCCGGCGCCTCCCCCGCCGCAGGCAGTGCAGGCACCGGCCCGCCCTCCCGGCGCCGGCGGGTTAGACGGCGAAGCGACGTGCTGGGTAGCGGCCGGGGAGCGGGAGTGTGTACGCGCGACGGCAGCGGTGTTGGGTCAGGGCGCAGCGCCACGCGGCAGCGGCCTGGTGGCAACGATCGGTGATCGTTCCGGACACGGGCGTCTTGGGCGCGAGGCATTGACCCTGCGCCCGCTTCAACCCGCGGTCGTCGCTGCCGCAATCCAGCAGCCGCTGGTCGCACACGCTCCCGCTGCCCGGTGGGACGGGCGGAGACGATGCGCCGGGTTACGGCTGCGTGGACTGCGTTGCCTCGCACGGTCGCCGCACTGCGGACCACCGGTTCGGGTTGCCGCCTTGTAGGAGCGAGCGGATCCTACGACGCTGGTTCTGGCAGCGAGGCGCGGTAGCGCGCTAGCACGCTCTGCGCGGTCTCGCCCATCTGCTCGCGTTCGCGCACGTTGCCTCCCAGCAGGAGCATCACTTCCCAGTGGCGAAAGACTCCGAAGTGCTCGCCCTGGAAGACGACCACACGATCGCGGTTGCGCCTCTCGAGCGCACGACGGTAGCGCGTGATGCCCGTCTGCTGGCCTCGACGTTCCGCTTCATCGGTCTTTGCCTTGTGCAGCCGGAAGCCGGCCACCAGCGCCATGCAGAGCATCACGAAGAACGCGTGCACGCGCACGCCGGCCTCGGAGCGCTTGGGATGATGCTCCAGGAACCAGTGCTCCTTGGCTTCGCGGTTGCAGCTGTTCTCGATCAGGCTGCGGTCGTCGTAGGCGTCAAACACGGCAAAGGGATCCTCGGACGGGTCGTTGGTCAGCAGCACAACTTCCTTCTCCGCGTCCGCTGGCGCACCATCCCAGCGCAGCACGACCGTGGCGTTGAGCAGCTTGGGCTCGAAGCTCTTGGAGTTGGGGCCACTGCTGTCGCTGCCGAATTCAGCCCACCAGTCGCAAGGCAGATCGCGTATCCCCACGACCGCGGTCGTCAGAGTCTCCTTGCGCGCGTTGTTGCCGGCTCCGCGCGTGACGGTCTGCTGGCGTTCGCGGCAGATGGTGCCCGCAAGCGCGCGTCCCTGCGCAGCCGCTTCGACCGCACGTCGGGCAATCTCTCGCGCCTCCTTGGTGATCGTCAGCGTCGACTTGCCCGGGATGTACACGATCAGCCCTCTTTGCTCCAGCGCCCACAGCAGCTTGCCGTCGAGAAAGCCGCGGTCCAGCGCGACCGAGCGGACCTTGCAGCATCCCGACACGTTGGCCATCGCCTGCTCGAGCACAGACAGCGCCAGCTCATTGTCTGCGACGTTGATGCCGTCGATCGCAATCGCCAATGGCAACTTCGTTGTCGCCTCCCACACCACCCAGACCTTCCATCCCCACACCGTGACACTGACCTTCTTCGCATGACGGTTGGCGCGCACTTCGGGGCGCTTGTCTCGGCTCACATGAGGCACCGGACGTCCGTCATCGGTCCGGTAGCTCGGCGTGGCTTCGTCGTCCGTAGCGTCGAGTATCAGATCCAGCTTCTTGGGCAACATGCCCTGTCCAGCCAGACAGCGGATTGCCCCGTTCAACAGCTTCTGCAATTGCTCCGGGCCTATCCTTACGATGTTGTCGGCGACTGTCTCGTAAGAGAATGGCCCGCGGATTTCTACCGGCTCTGTCCTGCGGTCCAGCCCCCGCTGCGTGCTTCCCTGCTGCACCTGCATCGCATTGAAGCCCACCAGCGACATCAACGCTTCGTCCGTCAGCAGCACGTCGTGCGTCGCCAGCTGGCTCTGCACTCCGCCTACGCACCGCATGATCGTGACCAGCACGAACTGGATGAAGGGGTACAGCGGCCCATGACGGTCGTCCGGGTCGAGCTGCTCGAGCAAAGGCCACGCGCCGATCTCGCGGATGTACTGGAACAGCTCGTCGAAGAACGCGGCTTCGTTCAGCGCGCACACGCTATCCATCGCTCGCGTCTCGTGCAGCTCGAGCGCCACCTTGCCGTCGTCGCGCGTCGCCGTCTGCCAGCCGACGATCTCGGCCAGGCGGGTACGCAGGCTCTCGGAGTCTTGCACGCGACGCGGCACCTGATCGCTGTCGCACGACCAACGGCACCAACGCCAGAACTTTCGCGTATGATCACATAGGGTTACGTGGGATCACGACCATGCACCCATGGCCACCCAGCTTCGGGCGATCCAGCGTGTTGCACGTCGACGTGATCGTGGACCTTGACGTGAACATCAACGTGGACTGCGTCGACTGGCCTTCACCGTAGTCGGGGAGAGGGCGTCCAAGTAAAGGTTGCTGTCGCCGTCAAGGTTCACGACCACGACCAGGTCAACGTCGACGACCACGATTCGTCAACGTGATGCCGCACTCCTCTGTACGCGCAGTGCGGGCTTCCTCAAGCCGCGTCTTGCGGGCGCGGTCGATGACTGTCGGCACCCAGTTCAAGCGAGCCGGCGGGTGGGCACGGAAGCGCGGTGGTGCAGGCGCGGGAGGCGCCGGCGAGCGTCCGCCAGAACCAAAACGTACTCCGAATCGCAGTGGGTTGCCGGCTTGTGCCGGCCGACTCTCACCCGGCGCCGAGGGCGTCAGACCGCCAAGTCGATCACCCACGCGGCCGGAACATGCGCGGCAATGACCTCGCTCGCCAGGTTCACCCACGAACCGCAGCGCTCCAGGATCATCGCGTCGGCCGTTACGACCCAGTCGAGCCGCGCCAGCACCGGATCCGGATCGGGCACCAGCTCGACGGTCACCGGGAACGACCAGCCGGAGCCGACGTCCTGCACCAGCGACTTCAATCGGCCGGAGTTACTGACGCGTCGATCGAGCAGCCAGTGCATCGACGACGGAGGGTGTCGTTCGAGCAGCAACCCGACGAGCGACAGTGCCGGGCGGGTCGTGTCGGCCACGCGGTAGGTGCCCCGCAGTCCCGCGAGATCGCGCAGCGCCCCTTCGCGCCCGCGAACCAGAACCCCGCCCGCAAGCGCGACCTCCAGGGCAATCACCAGGTTGAAGCCGTCGACCTGGAGCGGCTTGCCGGCCGCATGTACCGACGCAACGCGCTTGACGAGCCGCCGCGCCCGCGCCTCGTCGCTCGAGCAGCTGCGCGCGACCGCCACGCGCTGCCGCAGCGCCAGCTGGTGGTGATTGCCCGCCGCCGCGATTGCCGTCTCGGGCGAATAGCCCCGCCCGAGCAGCCACGAGACCTCCTCGGCGGCGCGACGCAAGATCGGCAGGCTTGCAGCGGAGAATAGCTGCGCGTCGTCGGGATGGGGGCCTCGGCTCATGCTCGTCAAGCACGTGAGGCTACAAGCTGCCCGGCCTGGTGACCACCCTCGTAGCAAGCCCGAATCGCGCCGACGCGCGCGGCCCGACGGGCGCGCCGGGGCTCTTGGGCCTATGATACCGGGAAGGAGAGGCCATGACATCCATCCATCACCTGCCCCTCGCCGTGCTGATGTTGCTGCTGGCAGGCCCTGGCTGCAGCAACGGTACCGACTCGCAAGCGCAAGCGCCCGAGCCCGACGCCGGCGCCGCCGGGAGTTCGGACGCAGCCATCGATAGCCCCTTCACGGGCACCATGCAGTGCGGCAACGTCCCCGTGGCCAATCCCACCTGTGCAGCTTGTGCCGACACCAACTGCTGCACCCAGGGAAACGACTGCGCCGCGCACCAGGACTGCCTGGACCTGCGCGATTGCCGTCGCGGCTGCGCTGCGGCCGACACTGCGTGCCAGTCGTCGTGCGAGGCGCAGCACCCGGAAGGCGCCTCGTTCGACGCGGCGCTGACCGCCTGCCGCATGCACCAGTGCGCGGACGCCTGCTTTGCTGGGGCCGACGTGACATGCGGCTTCTCGGTGTCGCCCTCTGCTTGCCAGACGTGCGCCGAGTCCGTGTGTTGCGAGGTGGGCTATGCAGCGAATCTGCAGCCTGTGTTCTGGGACTATCTGAGGTGCATTCGCGCCTGCCACGACGATGCGTGCTTCCAGGCGTGCGCGAGCGATCACCCCAAGGGGCAGCTGATCTACGCCACGTGGCTCGGTTGCCTGGGGACCAGCTGTGCGTCCGAGTGCCAGATCAGCCCGTCGTACACCTGCGGCGCGAACTACGCGGCCCCGTGCGACACGTGCGTGGCGGCGAGCTGCTGCGCGCAGTCCACCGCGTGCTACCAGGACGCCGATTGTGTCGGCATCGACCAGTGCGCCAAGGCGTGTGGCGCGGACAGCGCGTGTGTCGGCGGCTGCCAGACCGGCGGCGAGGCGGACGCGAAGTGGACGGCGTTGCGCTCGTGTCTGACCGGAGCGTGCGCGGGCAGCTGCGGGCAGTAGGGGCTCACGCGGGCGGCTTGGGCGACTGGTGGTAGAGCCAGGTGGCCCCGACCGTGCCGGCGGGGAGCAGAAGCACGTGTACGCAGGGGATGAGCAGCACGATGCCCAGCGCGAGGCCGAAGCCCAGGGCGGCGGGCAGGTTGGCGCGCATCCAGGCGAGACGACGGGTGAGGGTCCATCCCCTGATCGTAAAGGGATAGTCCATCAGATCCCAGGTGACCATCATGCCGGAGACGACCAGCTGCAGGGGGAAGGTGACCCAGGCGGCCAACGGAACGATGAAGGAGATGACGGTGAGCACGGCGAGAATCGGCAGGCCGACGGCGAGGCCGAGCAGCGCGCCGCCGGCGGAGCGCGCGGCCTGGCGCCAAAAGGGCACGATGGGCTGGGTTGGCGCCCCGATGGACTGCTCCATGGCGAGCGCGAGCCGATCGAGGGCCGGGCCGGACAGGGGCTGGGCAAACGTCAGCGCCAGCGCGATGGACAGCAGCACGCCCAGCGCGGCCAGGGCAAATGAGGCCGCCGCGGCGCCCACCTCGCCGTACCAGGTCGTGGTCGGGCCGATCAGCCACGCCGCCAGACGGGGCAGCCACATCACCGATGCGGTGCCGAGCGTGGCGGCGATGGCGAGGGCGACCAGCGCAGGCACCGCGGCCAGCAGCCAAAGGTCGGCACGCCGCGCGATGAACCCGACCCCCCGCAGCGGCGCCTTGAGCCCCGTGCCGAAGCCCAGGCGGCCTCGCTGCTCGTCGCGCTCCGACGCCGCCTGCTTGTCCATCGCGGTCATCTGCGATCGCGTCCTTCCTGCCGGCGTGGCCTGCGGAAGCTATCCGTAAATGGTCAGAACCCCATGAGCTTGGCGATGTAGTAGCGCAGCGTCTCGGTGGTCCCGCCACCCACGCGCACCAGCCGCTGATCGCGCCACGCTCGCGAGATCCTGTACTCGTCCATGTAGCCCGCCCCACCGTGGATTTGCAGGCATTGGTCCATCACGCCACTCGCCAGCTCGCTGACGAAACACTTGGCCATCGACACCAGCTTGACCGTCTCGAACGACAAGGGCTGCTTGAGAACGTACTTCTCGTGGTTGTAGCGGTCCACGCACCGGTCCGTCAGGGCCTTTCCTGCCTCGACCTGCGTGTACAGGTCGACCAGCTTCTGCTGCCAGTACTCGCGCTTGATGAGCGGCTTGCCGAACACCGACCTGTCCCTGGCCCACGTCACCGCGTCTTGCAGGGCGATGTCGCAGCCCGCCAGCGTGCTCACGCACGCGATGAGCCGCTCGGTCTGGAAGTTCTGCATCAGGTACATGAAGGCCTGATCCTCTTCGCCCAGCAGGTAGCGCTTGGGTATGCGCACGTCCTCCAGGAACAGCTCCGCCGTGTCCGAGCTCCAGTTGCCCAGCTTCTTGAGCTTGCGCGACACCGCGTAGCCAGGCCGATCCGTGGGCACCAGGAAGAACGAGCAGCCGTGCGCCCCCGCCTCCGGCCGGGTCTTGGCAAGAAGCGTTACGAAGCTCGCACGCGTGCCATTGGTGATGTACGTCTTCGACCCGTTCAGGATGTAGTCGTCGCCGTCCTTCTTCGCGATCGTCCGGATACCGGCGACGTCGCTGCCGGCGCCGGGCTCGGTGACACCCAGGGCGGCGATCCTCTCGCCTGCGAGCGCGGGCTTGAGGAACTCCTCGACCTGCTCTGGGGTGCCGATGTCGCCGATGACCGGGGTGGCCATGTCGCTCTGGACCAGCAGGCCCATGACCGTGCCGGCCATGTTGCAGCGCGGCAGCTCCTGGGCCTTGACGACCGAATACCAGTAGTCGCCGCCCGAACCGCCCTTGTCCTCCGGGTAGTGGGCGCCCAGGATGCCCAGCTCGCCCGCGCGGCGAAAGACCTCGTCCGGGAAGATCTCGGCCTCTTCCCATTCGTCGGCGTGCGGCGCGAGCTCCTTTTCGGCGAAGTCGCGAACGGTCTTTCGGAAGTGTTCGTGTTCTTCGGTGAACGGCTGGAACATGCAGGCCTCCGTGCGCTGGGGGCGAGGACGGCTCCCCGTGGTCAAATGGTTCGTGTGCGAAACATTAGGAGCCGCCCCGGGGTCCTGTCCAGTGGCATCGGGTGGCGCCGACCAAGATCCGGGGTCACAAACCTCCGGCCTTGGTTTCGCGTCCCCGTCTCGCTAGGTTCCGGAGTCCATGCGCATCGTCATCATCTCGCGCAACCGCTCGCTCTACAGCACCAGCCGCCTGACCTTGGCCGCACGCGCTCGCGGTCATGAGGTCTTGGTCATCGACCCGCTCGAGCTGCATCTGGTCGTCAAGAGCGGCATGCCGTCCCTGTTTCTCGCCGGCTCCCAGCTCCCGCGCGTCGACATCGTCGTTCCGCGCATCGGCACGAGCATCTCGAACTATGGCCTGACCGTGGTCCGACAGTTCGATCTGATGGGCGTGCCCGTGCTCAACTCCGCGGTGGCCATCGCCCGCAGCCGCGACAAGCTTCGCGCCTTGCAGCTGCTCACCGCCCACAAGATCAACGTGCCCACCACCGTGTGCGCCCGTTCGCCCGCAGCCGTGCGTAAGGCCCTGCAGATCGTCGGAGGCTGTCCCGCCATCGTCAAGCTTCAGCAAGGCGCGCAGGGCATCGGCACCATGATCGCCGAGACGCCGCTGGCGGTGGCCTCGCTGCTCGACACGCTCTGGGCCATGGGCCAGGACATCATCCTGCAGGAGTACATCCGCGAGTCCAAGGGGCGCGACGTGCGCGCGATCGTGGTAGGCGGCAAGGTAATCGCCGCGATGCGAAGGACTGCCAAGGCTGGCGAGTTCCGGTCGAATCTGCACCGCGGAGGCGTGGCGGTGGGTGTAGAGCTGAAGCCCGCGTACCGGGCCGCGGCGATCGCGGCCGCGCGGGTGATGGGTCTGGAGGTGGCCGGCGTGGACATGGTCGAGACACGACAGGGCCCCAAGATCCTCGAGATCAACAGCTCGCCCGGCCTCGAGGGCATCGAGCGCGCCAGCGGCATCGACGTTGCGGGCGCCATTGTCGAGTTCGGCGAGCACTACGCCACGCGCACGCGCAAGCGAGGCCGACGTGCCACCGCCTCGCGCTTGGCTGCCGCTGTCGAAGACGAGCGGCGCGTCACTCGTCGCCGGGGTGCGGGATGACCGATACCCATCACGGCCTGCGTGTCGAACGGCGCGCCTCCACCGTGCTGATCACCATCGACCGCCCCCAGGCGCGCAACGCCCTGTCCCGCGCCACCGCGCAGCAGCTCGAGCAGGACCTGCTGCAGGCGTCCGCCGACCCCGCCGCTCGCGCGGTGGTCATCACCGGTGCAGGGCAGGACGTGTTCGCCGCTGGGGGCGACCTTCGCGACTTCGAGCCGCTGGTGCACCAGCAGGTCGGCGCGCGCGACGTGCTCGAGATGGGCGCGACCATGCACGCCATCGAGTCGTGCGAGCTGCCGGTCATCGCCGCGGTCCAGGGCATGGCGTTCGGCGGCGGTTGCGAGTTGATCCTCGCGTGCGATCTGGTCATCCTCGAGGAGCACGCCACGCTCACCTTCCGCGAGGCTGCTATGGGCTTGTCGACCGGCTGGGGTGGCGGAACGCGCCTCGTCGAACGCGTGGGCCCCATGACCGCCGCCCGCGCCCTGTTCCTGGGCGAATCGATCCGCGCGAACGACGCCCTGGCCATGGGCCTGGTCAGCACGGTCGTGCCCCGGGGACGCTCTGTCGAGGAGGCGCTCGCTTGGGTCGGCCGCATCGAGCGATTCCCGCGGGCCGCCATCGCGGGCATCAAGCGCATGCTCCGGGAGGTCAGGTCCGAGCGACGTGCGCACGCCTTCGAGCGCGAGGCCGAGGTGTTCGCCTCGCTCTGGGGCAAGTCCGATCACTTGGCCGCGATGCAAGCATTCTTCGCCAAGCGTTCTTAGCCGGCGCGGGCTGCGCTCAGCGCGCGCGCTGCAGCACGCCCGTGCCGACCCAAGGTGGCGTGCGCCCGTTGAACGTCAGCGTGTCACCGCTGACCACGCCGTCCGCATCCATCGTCGAGCCCGTGTCGTCGCCGAACCGCACGTGAATGCGCCCGTCCGCATCGACCTGCGTGACCTGGTAGCGCCGCGTGAACTGGATGCCGACACCCTGCACGGCGAGCGAGCCGTGCGCAAACGTCAAGCGCATCTGGCCATACTGAGCGGCCATGAGCGACGCGAGCACCGGCTCGAGAGGAGGGTTGGCCTGGGCTTGCATCAGCACCCAGGTGCCCTCGATCGATCGATCGGCGTCGTCGATCTGCAGGGCGAGGGGATCGGGCCCAGCGGCCACGTGGCCGCTCGGACACCCGCCCAGAGCCAGCCCGGCACCCGCCAGGCCCAGGATCATCATGAAACGAACCCGCCGCGAATCCATGCCGGCACTCTAGTCACTCCGCGCCGTCGCGGCCATCCCCCGATCTGCCCTTCGATCACAAGTTCGCGACGCGCCCGCCGACGCTCACCGCGCCGATGCCGCGAGGACGACGGCCAGGAACGCCGTCGAGGCGATCAAGGTCCAGCCAACCGTCCGAAGCTGCCGCGGGGCGACCGCGCGAAGCGACAGCACCAGCGACACGACCAGCGTGGGAGCCAGGGCCACAGGGATCCACACTGGCCATTGTCCTGCGAGCCATGCGGCCACGGCCGCGGCCAGCAACAGGGGCGACACCACGCGCGCCACGGACCGCAGACCGGAACGTCCCTGGTTGCGGAAGCCCTCGAGCACGCCGCGCACGGCGATCGTGGCGGCGGTCAACGCTGCTACGAACGCGATCCAGGCGTGCAGCGCGGCGTCCGCATGCTCGGCGTGCGCGACGGTCATCGGAACGATCCACGACGACACGGCCGAGGAGGCGAGAATCTCGCCGGGCGTGGTGCGCTCACGGCCCTTCGCGAGCACTATGAGCGACGCGGCGGACAGCGCGACGGGTGCGATGGCCCAAGCGCGCGCGGCGCGATCGGCCCACACCAGACCCAGCGCGAGCGCGACGAGCCCGACCAGCGCGCAGCTGACCACCCACAAAAGGGCGCGTCGCTCCACGCCCCGGCGGGTACGGTCCCCGCGCAGCCCGAACAGCACGAGCAGCGGCTCGTGCGCGAAGAACGAGGCGACGGCCGCGATCGCGAACGCGATGGAAGCCGCCTGTCCGTGGGCCATGGCCAGACCGGTGGCCATGGGAAAGATCAGCTGTCCCCACGCACCCTTCTCTCGTGGCAGCAGGCTGATGCGGGTGACGGGTCGCGGCGCACTCATCTCGACCGACTCATGGCGCCGCGGATACCCTCGCGCCATGACCCTCGTCATGTGCCTAGCGCCGGAGCGTCAGTACGGGTCGCTTGCGTCGGCGCCGCACGATGCCGCGTGTCCGAGCTCGCAGGCGCGGCGCGTGAGCGCGGCCAGCTGCGTGTCGTTGCGGTCCTGCACGAGACCTTCCCGAAGCAGGTTGGTGGCAAGCACGCAGCCCTGGATCTGGCCCGACATACAAGCCAGCCGATAGCCGTCGAACGCCTTGGTGAACAGCACCATCGCGGTCGAAGGGTTGCGCTGCACACCCTTGCCCAGGGCGAACATCCAGCCCAGGTTGTTGCACCCCTGCGCGTAGTCTTCGCGGCATGCCTGCCCGTAGAGCTGCGTGGCCTGTCGGTAGTCCGTCGCGCCTTCGAAGCCGAATTCCTTGATGACCGCGGCGGCGTTGCACGCCCTGGCGTCGCCCTTGTGGCAACGTTCGACGCAGAGAGCGACGTCGCCGCCGCAGACGCCCGCCTTGGCGAGGTCTGCCTCCTTTTCGCGCTCCGGGTAGGTGAAGCGCGTGCCCAAGACCGAGCTGGTGGCCTGGCAGGCGCCGAGGGCGAACATCGAGGAGCATACCACTATAGCCGCAGCCACGTGGATGACCAGGCGAGGCAGACGACGCGTCATGACCTCGATCCTAGCGTGCGAAACCGTGGCGGGCAAATCGTGGCCGTTGCGCGGACCAGGCGATTGCCTGTACAAATCAAGACTCGAGGCCTTGCCCATGGACGCCATCTCTCGCCGCCGCTTTCTGCCGCTCCTTGTCGTCTCCCCTCTGGCAGCAGGCGTGGGAGCGTGCAGCTCGGCGGGCATCAAGGACGCCTACACCTCGCGGGACTCGGCGGGACGTCTGAAGACCAAGACCTTCCAGAACGACAAGACGGAGATTCACGTCATCGTGGAGGTGGTCAGCGGTCGAGAGGACGCGGTGGTGATCTTGAATCTGACGGTGCCGGAAGGCGCGCCGCCGCAGCTTGACCGGACCGAGATCGCGCCGGGCAAGGGCGACAACAAGATCGACGCCAAGCTCTACATCGTGGATGCCACCGGCAACCAGGCCACCGAGGGGCCGTGGACCTCGGGGGACTACAAGGTCGACATCCTGCTGGACGGCGAGCTCGACCAGACGCTCAAGTTCTCGGTGCTGTAGCGCCGGGCATCCGTGGCGCCGGCAGCTTCGCGATGGACCCGGCTGGCGAGTCGCGCACCCGACGGGACCAAGTCCCGTCGTCCGCGATGACCCGGCGCACGATCACCGCGAGAAGGCTCCCGCTTGGAGGCGCGAAAGGAACCTGCTGCCCAACGCACACATTCCCTCCCGGCAGCCGAAGCGTTAGACCATCCGCATGCGAGCCTCGCCGCAACATCCGGGCAGGCTCGAACGTCCAAGCAGGTACGCCATGGCGCTCGTTCCCCAGAACATCAAGGACCTCGAACCCTACAAGGCCGGCCTGAGCATCGAGGAGGTCCGCCGCCGCTTCGGTCTCGAACGCATCATCAAGCTGGCGTCCAACGAGAACCCGCTGGGGCCGTCGCCGCGCGCCGTCGCGGCTGCGGCCGCCACGCTGGCCGACAGCCACCGCTACCCGGATCCATCGAGCCGCGCTCTTCGCGCCGCCTTGGCCTCGCGCTTCGAGCTCAAGACCGACAACGTGGTGACCGGTGCCGGCAGCGAAGGGATCATGTCGGCGATCATGCGGACGTTTCTGCTGGCCGACGACGAGATCGTGTCGGCGGAGAACACGTTCGTGGGGTTCAAGGTGCTGGCGATGGCCAGCGGGCGCAAGGTTCACTGGGTGCCGAGGCGCAATCGCCGCTATGACCTGGAGCGGCTGGCCGACGCGGTGGGCGACTACACGAAGATCATCTACATCGCGAACCCGGACAACCCGACGGGCTCCTACGTGACGATCGAGGAGTTCGAGAAGTTCATGGCGCGGGTGCCGTCCCGGGCGCTGGTGATTCTCGACGAGGCGTACTTCGAGTTCGCGCAGGCCTACCACAACTACCCGGACTCGATGTGGTACCGCTTCGACAACGTCATCACCCTGCGCACGTTCTCCAAGGCGCACGGGCTTGCGGGAATGCGCGTGGGCTACGGCTTCGCGCACGGCGAGCTCATCGCCAACCTGCTCAAGGTCAAGCTGCCCTTCGAGCCGTCCACGGCCGCGCAAGCCGCCGCGCTCGCAGCGCTCGACGATCACGAGCACCTGACGCGCACCATCGAGCTGACGCGCACGGGACGCGAGTACCTGCGCGCGCAGATCGGCGATCTGGGCTTCGAGACCCTGCCTCCGGCCGCCAACTTCGTGACGTTCGTGGTGCCGGGGGACAACCGGGCGGACAGGTTGTGCGAAGCGCTGCTGCGGCGGGGGGTCATCGTTCGGCCGCTGCGTGCGTTCGGCTGGCCGGACATGGTGCGCGTGACCGTGGGCCTGCAGGAGGAAAACGAGCTGTTCGTGCAGACCTTGCGGGAGGTGATGAGCGAGGTCTGAGACGGCGCGCGCGGGCGCGGCTCAGTAGTCGAGGTCGGCGCTGTCGCCCATCGACGGGACCGTGGCCTTGAGGCCGCGCGCCTCCAAGTGGCTTTGCAGCGCCTCGCACTGGTCCGGGTCGCCGTGCACGCAAAAGACCTTGCGAGCCTGCTTGGCGCAGATGTCCGCCCACTCGAGCAGCTCGTTCTTGTCCGCGTGGGCGGAGAAGGCGTTGAGCACCCGGACCTCGGCCCGAACGTCTCGCTCCACGCCGAAGATTTTCACGCGGGGACGATGCTCGACCAGGCGTCTTCCGAGCGTGTTCTCGGCCTGGTAGCCGACGATCAGGATCATGTTCTTGGCGTCCTCGATGCTGTTGCGCAGGTGGTGCACCACCCGCCCGGCCTCGCACATGCCCGAGGCGCTGATGATGATCGCGGTGCCGCGCAGTTGGTTGAGCGCCTTGCTCTGCTCGACGTCGGTGACCATCGTGAGCATCTTGAAGCCGAACGGATCGCCGTGGTTGTTGTCGAACTCGATCGTCTCGTCGTCGTAGCACTCCGGGTGCGCCCGAAAGACCTTGGTCAGGTCGACCGACAAGGGGGAGTCGACGTAGACGGGAATGGGCTTGAGCAGGCCCTGCTGGATGAGCTCGTTGAGGGCGAAGACGATCTCCTGCGTACGCTCCAGGGAGAAGCTGGGCACGATGATCTTTCCGCCGCGGGCGCGGGCTGTGTTGATGGCGTCGAGCAGCTGCTGGCGCATGCCGTCGGCCGGAGCATGCAGACGGTTGCCGTAGGTGCTCTCCATCAGCACGTAGTCGGCGTGCTCGGGCACCACGGGGTCCCGCAGGATCGGCAGGTTCTTGCGGCCGATGTCTCCGGAGAAGACCACGCGGCGCCGGTGCGCGTTGAGCTTGACGTCGACCACGATCGAGGCCGAGCCGAGCACGTGTCCGGCGTCCAGGAAGCGGACGGCGACACCGGGGAACAGCTCGAACTCGCGGTCGTAATCGTGGGGGGCGAACTGCTGCAGGGCAGTCTCTGCGTCCTCTTCGGTGTACAGAGGCTCCACTGTTTCCCAATCCGGGTCGTCGAGGTGCTTGTTGTTGAGCCAGCGTGCGTCGGCCTCCTGGATGCGCGCAGAGTCGCGGAGCATCGCCGCGCACAGGTCGGCGGTGGCAGAAGTGCAGTGGATCGGACCTGAGAAGCCGCGCTTGACCAGGCTCGGGATGTTGCCCGAGTGATCGATGTGCGCGTGCGTGAGCAGGGCGACGTCGGCCTCGACCGCCTTGCGCGGCAGATTGCGATTGCGCTCGTTCGACTCCTTGCGCCTGCCCTGGTACATGCCGCAGTCGACCAGCAGGCTCTGGTCGCGCACTTCCAGGTGGTGCATCGAGCCGGTGACGGTGCGGGCCGCACCCAGGAAAGTAAGCCGGAATCGGTCGCCCTTGGACATGCGAACTCCCTTGTTGGACGTGGGTCGAGCGGCCACTTTCTAGCGCGTCCGGGGACGGATGAACAGGACTCGAGGGGCTCGCAGAACCGGAGGCAGCACTCTTGCCTGTGACTGGGCGCGGCCCGGGAACCCTGCGACGGGGCATCGCGCGGGGTCGGGACACGCCGCAAGGTCGTACGCAGCGTGGCAGATCGCCTCGAGAACCGCGGCCGCCGGGCAAGCGGCGGCCAACGGAAGGTCGGCGGACAGCCGGGTGCCCGGCGCCGGGCAGGCGGCAACGGACCGCGAGGGCGCGGCGCGACGTGAGCTTCGGACCGGCACCAGCGCCAGCAGACGAACGCGCGCTGTCACCAGCTCGACGAGCCGTTCGGCAGCGTCGGTGATGCGTAGGATCAGGTCGCCCGCATTCGAAGCGATCCTGCAGGCGAGGTCGAACACAGCGAAGCGCAGCTTCTCGGGCCGCGCGCTGGATGGATTCGAGGGCAGAGCCAAGGCACAGCGCGACGTTGACAGCTCCAGGACCCTGCAGCAAGTTGTCGCGGTCTCATCGTGCGCGTTGGACGAGCAACGCGATCATGGACTCAGTCGTACAGCGAGCGTTGCCGTTGCCGTCGCCGAGTTGCGATCGCGCACGCTCACCGAGACCGCACGCAGCGCCTTGTTGCCGTGACGTGCAGTGGGAGCAAGCGGCTCTTGGCGCCGCACCGTCCCGTCGCTTCCAGCCAACATTGGCCGGCACCGGGCGCGCCCTCGGTCCGCCGATCACGCGATCGGCTTGGAATGAAGGCAATCCGCGATGGGCTTCCAGCCAACATTGGCCGCGACACCCATCGCGGCCTCTCGATCACGCCCGCAGTCCCGAGATGACCTCCTGCGGATTCTTCAGTTGCTAGACCCCATCCGAAAAGCCTTCCGGAAAACTAGCAGCTAGGAACATTGCGCCAGGAAGCGGTCTCGTCGGACCGCATGGTTGGGAGAGGAGGATGCATGTAGCAGCAGAAACCTTTCGAAGTAACCCGCGGGTGAAAGTCCCGACCGGCAAGGCGGAGGGCCG
>JAJZQG010000391.1 GCA_021847645.1 Myxococcales bacterium | reverse complement strand
TCGATATCGTCGTAGCCGAGGACCGGGCTGACGATCTCCCCGCTCTGCTCTCCGCCGCTCAGCGAACCATCGGGCACCACCCTCCAGGTCCGGCCCTTGGCGTCTACGAGCTTCCAGCTGCGGTAGTCGGCAGTCTTGGTTCCGCCAACCACGCTCTGGATGGCGTTCGCGAGGCCTTCGCGTCCCAGGCCCACCGTCTCGATCTCGATCCCGAAGCGCAGCGTGTTGAGCATTTTCCTTCTCCGTTGTCCCGTGGGGGGTGCGTTGTCGCGTGGGACATACAGGCTCCGGTGTGTGGGATTAGCAAGGCGTCAATCGACAGAAAGATGTTCTTTTTCCAGCGGTTGAGATACTCGCAACATTCCGCGGAGATGCTGCGTAAACTGCTATGTAGGGGTGATGTAGGCAGGCTAAGGTGGAATCGCGGATTGGGATTCAGGCGGTTTGCTCCGGGCCGAAAAGCGCGGCCGCGTCGTGGGCGCCGATGTGCTCGAGGTAGTGGCCGAGCGCGCGCCGGAAGAACTCCATCCTGGTCTTCATCCCGTGCGCTCGCCACGCCGCGTCCATCTGCTCGACCGCGCTGGCGTCGAGGCGCAGGGGAAGGATGCGGACGTCGGTCGCGCCCTGCTGATCCGGGCTTCTGGTCTCGCGCGGGCCGATCGGGATCCTCCCCTTCTCAGCCTCGCGGATTTTCCAGACGAGGTAGCCCTTATCAGTCGAGCCAGTAGGGCGTCCGACCTTCTGCAGGTACATCGCCTGGAGCTCCTCGACGGTCATCGTCTTGAACCGCCCGCGCTCGGCGCGGCCGGCGGAGGCTCCTTCGGAAGTGTTCTTCCTCGCCCTCTTCTTGGGCTGTGCGCTCTGCTGTGCGGGCTCGGCGTGTTCTTCCGCGGTGGGCGTCTCCTCGTGAGGGGCGGCGACTTCTTCGGGGTTCGCAGCAGGTTCGCCGGTGTCTGCCTCCTCCTCCGTGGCCACTGCTTCGCTCTGTGCTGGGGCCTTGAGCTCGTGGTGCGGCTCGGGCTGCTCTTCAGGCTCTGCCGGCGTGGGCGTCTCCTCCTGGGGTTCCGGCGCGTTCGGCTGCTCGGCTCGCTCCAGCAACGCCTGCTCGATGCGGCGAATGAGGAAGGTGCGATTCGGGCAACGGGTCTCCTCGCCGACAACTTCGAGGAAGCGCTGTTGCAATTCGGGGAGACGGAGACTCTCGAGGTCGTTGGTCGGCTGGGTTCGTCGCGACATGGTCGGACTCCTTCTGCGGGTACACGTTCCCCTCGCGCGGCATCCCGCTCTGCACGCCGAGGGCGTCGTCTTCTCTCGCCCTGCTTTGTCGGGCTTCGCTGCGCACATACAGGCTCCACCGATCGATGAAGGCAAGGTCCTATTCGAGAGCGCGATGTCGATTCCACAAGGACGCAGAAGGAGCGAAGCCGGAGCGGGGGGACCGTCCGGCTTCGCTGTTGTTCGGTGCGGGGCTATCGTCGCGCGAATGCCCAGGTCTGCTTGGATCCGTATCGTAGCTGCGTTCCCTCGATCAGCAGGACATCGGAGGGGGCCATTCCGTCGCGGCAGACAGCGACGTCGTCGTCTTCCTCGGCGAGGACGTTCTCACGTTGAACTGCCCCGGCGACCGAGTACTCAAAAGGCCAAGAGGGTTGTTCGGCCAGGTAGAGTTCTGCTTCCGGGTCGTACTGCTGCAGCATCTCGATCAGCTCTCCCACCTTCATCGTTTGCTCCTTTTCCGGGGGGTGATTCGCGTGCCCCGCGAGCGACATACAGGCTCCGGTTGCGCGGAATATCAAGGCCGGTCGAGCAGAATCTGGACGGCAGTCAGGATGGCGCCAGAAGTCCGGGGATTCGGGCGATGTCGAGCCAGCCGCGCAGGACGCGATTGCCCACCAGCAGCTGCTTGCCCTGCACGCGAAAGCGGGAGACGCGGCGCCGTCCCGCGGGCTTGCCGGTCTTCTGGTCGAAGAGCCCGTAGTCGAAGGTTGCAATCGTCCCGGCTTTCTCGTCGATACTTTCGAGTACGCACACGTGCTCCGGCATTGCCACGTAGAGGACGTCGCCAGGCCTCGGTCGCTTCTTGACCGTGGTCCAGACAAAGGCCTTCCCCGTGCGGAAGACGAGCTTCGACAGGTTCTGGCCGATGCTCCACGGCTTGCTGCCGCCATCGTCGCTGCGGTTCAGGATGCGCTCGTCGCGAAGGCCGAGTCGCATCAGCGCGTACTGCGGGAGGTCACCGCAGGCAGAGTACTTGGGCCAGCGGTTGCGTCCCTCGGTGACCTCCTCGAACACCGGGTCGCCGAGCACGCGGCCCTCGTCGCCGTTGCAGGCGTAGCGCGCAATCGCGATCGCGGCGTCGCGCAGGTCCTGCTCGGTGGCGAATGGGCCGCTGGGAAGGTCGATGGGCTCCATGACGCGACTCAATCGTGGGTCGAAGCGTTGCGGTTGCGGCCGCGGAGCTCGTCAATGGCCTCGCGCAGCGCGAGCAGCGCCGCCTCGACCTTGGTGATCGCCACGGTCTGCGCCTCCGAGATCTGTGCGACCTTCTCGTAGAGGTCCTTCACCTCCTGGTCCTTCTTCTCGCTGACGCGCCAGAACGCCCAGCCGAGAATCGCGACGATGCCGTAGGGGCCGGTCGCCTTGAGGAATTCTGCAATCGTGGCGTACGTCTCCATGCTACTTGCTCCTTCGTTTCGACTCGTTTTCGGGCTCCACGCTGTCCGGCACGAAGTACCGAACGGCGAGGAGCTCGCTCACGCGGGTCTTGAACCCGCGCATTGCCTCGGTGTCCTTCGGGTCGCCGAGGGCCTGCAGCGCCTGGCGAACGACGGGCGACACGTTCCCTTGATCCTGCAGGGCTCTCGACACGAGCTTGGGCCGGTCCTTGATGATGTTCAGCAGGACCAGCTGCGGTCGCGGATCGCCGTCTTCGACCATCCCTTTCCACAGGGCTTCGAGAGACGCATCGTCGGTGATGCTCTTCTTCACCTCGTCGGAGATTGCGCCCCAGCAAGCGACGGCGCCGTTGGGGCCCTTCCTGTTGACGAGATCCAC
Organism: Myxococcales bacterium; assembly: GCA_021847645.1. Classification (GTDB taxonomy): domain Bacteria; phylum Myxococcota_A; class Polyangia; order Polyangiales; family Polyangiaceae; genus JAJZQG01. The sequence goes on along the minus strand of JAJZQG010000391.1, from coordinate 1,339 downwards.
CACGGCTTTCGCTGCTGGCGTCCCCAACGCCGCAACGCGGTCGCGCAGCGCCTCGCGCGTGCTTCGAATCATCGGGGCCTCCTACGCAACACGGTATGCCCCCACCGTGATGAAGAGCTGATAAGACGAGGTGTTTTGCACCCAGAGCTCGCAGTCGTATCCGCCGGAGACGGTGACCTTCGTCATCCAGCAGCGGACTTGCGACGTCAGCGAGCCTTGAACGTACGTCGTGGCCTCGGGCCAACCGTTGCTCCCTACGTAGTTGTAGGCCAGCTCAATGACGTGCGGGAAGTCGTCGAGTGTCGTGTAGCGCTTTGTCTCGCCAGCGTTCAACTTGTCCGACAGGCGAAACACCTCCCGCAGGTATCGCGCGTCGTGGTCCCCGGAGCCGGCGTGCGTGTTGAGGTGCTGGGCGTCAGCGCGGAGCTGGTCGCGCACCGAGCCGGCGGAGAGCGTGTATGGCGTGCCGGCGAGCGCGTCGTTGCCGACGAGGCTCGCGCCACTGGCCGGGCTCGCGTGGGATTGGAGGTCCGTCGCGATCTCCTGGAGCTGCGCCTGTACGCTCGTCGCGGCGACGAACGAGTGCGGCGTGGCCGAGATGGCCGAGGCCGCGTGGGCGTTGGCGGCCGCTCCCTCGTGGGCGTTGAGCCAGGCGAGGGTCTGCGAGAGCTGGCCGTCGACAGAGCCCGCGGGAAGGGCGTGCGGGGCTCCGGGAACCGCGTCGGCGCCGACGCGCGCCGCGCCAGGGCTCCCCTGGGTGGCGGTGCTCAGGTCGTCGATGAGCTCGTCGAGGGCGCCCTTCACGTTGCTCGCCGCAACGAAGCCGTGCGGGGTGTAGTCGACGTCCTGCGCCTTGTGCCTGTGCGAGGTCGCCGCGAAGTGCCCGGCCAGAAGCTGGTCTACAGAGTCGAGGGCTGCCTGGACGCTGTTCGCGGCGGCGCTGATCGCGGTCCACAGCCCGGAGAGTACCTGGACAGCGTCGCCATGCGCGAACACGAAGGCCTGGCGCCGGGCGACGCTGATGTCGGCGTTCTGCACCTGGAGCTGCCCGGCGCGACGGCGCACGTCGCAGATGAGTAGCTCGTCGTCGACGAGGGGAACCTTGGGCGCGGAGCCGATCGGTGCCTGCGGGCCTTGGCGGACCACGAGCTCGAACGATTCGTCTCGCCGGAAGAAGACCTGCTGGGAGTTGCCGTCGGTGCGCGGGTCGGAGAGGAGCCGCTTGAAGCGAATGAACACGCCGAGCCACCGTTCGTGCGTGTTGGTCGAGACGTCGGTGGGGATGCCGGTCGAGTCGACGGCCAGGTTCACCGTCTGGCCGGTGCCGAAGAACACGCGC
>JAJZQG010000132.1 GCA_021847645.1 Myxococcales bacterium | reverse complement strand
GGTCAGCCCAAAGGGAAGGTCGCTGCTCATGCGGTGCAGGCCGTTGCTGCAGTTGCCCACGTTCTGGAAGTTGCCGGTGACCAGGTCCACGCGGGTGAATTCGTAGTCGCCCACGGGCTGCCAGCCCTGCAGCACACCCGCGCAGTCCAGGTTCACGTCCGCGAAGGTTCCGTTGGGGCCCTTGGCGCGCACCACCACCAGGTTCGTCTCGGAGTAGGTCGGATCGGTGAAGAATACGTAGGAGTCGAGGTACTGGCCCGACGGCACCACGTTGACCCACTCCGGATCTCCCTCGCCGTTGAAGTTCTGGCCGCCGGTCATGTAGGCCGCCAGATAGAAGGGGTGGTCCTCATCCTGGCTCGACACCTGGAATGGCCCGGCGGTGTTGAACTCGACCACTTGGCCGAGGTTGATCGTGGCCGGCGCACCCGGCGGAGGCGCCGGCGCCCAGGTCAGCTGCGTGCCGTCCACCGCGCCGACCACGCGCCAGGGCACGATCTCGTTGGTGTTCCCGCCGCGGCCGCGGTAGCGCACGCCTACGTACTTGTTGCCCAGGGCCTTGACCGGCGGAATCTGCTGCTGCGCGGAGTCGCACGCCTGCGTCGAGGGAGGCACGTTCAGGCAGCTCGCGCCCCCGAACACGGCCACCGGCTTGTCGGCCAGGATGACGCTGCCGGTCAGCTCCTGGTCCTGGCTGAATTGCACGTAGTCGCCGCGCTGCAGTTGGTAGGTCTTCGGCTGCCCCGCGCCCGTGCCCTGCACCGGGCCCCCCGGCAGGATCGCGGCGACCGGGCTGATGGTGACGTTCGTGTTGTACTCGTTGGCCACGATGTTCATCGACGGCTGCGCAGAGGGAACGATCGCGCTCTTGGCGTAGGCGTTGACTGCAATGTAGTTGAGGTCCCACGCGCTGGTGGGGAGCAGCAGTGTTGCGGAGGTGGCCGCGGTGCTGCCACCCCCATACGGGAAGATCTGGTAGGCCACGACGGGCCTGTCGGTGGTGATGTGGAAGGCCTGGCCGAAAGCCGTGCCGTGGATGGCGGTGTCGGCCTGGACTGCCACGTTGGTGCCTGCCGGACACCGGAACGCCGCCTGCACGGCGGGCGACTGCGCGAGGAACAGGATGGCCACCTGCCCGGGAGGCAAGCCCGCGACCGGGTCGTAGGGCGCGTAGGACAGCCCTTGACCTTGCCCCGCGGGGATGTAGGCGAATTGGCCCACGTTCAAGCTCGTGCCGGCACGCTCCACCTGGATGTGGACCGGCGTGTCCCATGTGTTCGCCACGAATGCCGCATAGCAGGCCCCGGCGCCTTCGGCGATAATGTCGAGATTCAACGCCCAGTACTCGCAGCCATACGTGCTCTTGGCTTCCCTGGCCGCTTCGCAGGAGTCCGCGATGCAGCCAGTCGCCGCACACGCCTGGTCCTGCCCGCATTGCTGGAGCACCGAGCCGTCGCAGCTGAGAACCTTCTTCAAGTCCGCAGAGCACGTCAGGCACGACGGCCCCGTCTCGCCCGAGCTCACGTCGAACACCGAACCGTCGAACGGCATGCTGCCGCCCAGGCCGCCTCCGCTGCCGCCGAGGCCGGCGCCACCTCCGGACCCCCCTGCCGCCACCCCCGGTGCGGTACTCGTGTCGCCCCCCGTCGCGCTGCATGCCGCGATCGCAACCGCAACGAATGCGCCACACGCCGTCCAGCACATCCAGCTTCTCGTCATGACTACCTCCGCTCGCCCGCACGCGTGCACTCGACCCAGACTATCCGGTCGCTCTCCGGGCGTCCAGCCGTCACGCATCGTTGCGCGCGGCGTCAGCGCCCGACGATCGAGCCCCTGCGCTAGGATTGAGTGGGATCGACCACGTGGCCGACGAACAGCAGGGTACCGGTCCCCCTGTCGCGGATGAAGAACACGAACGGACGATCCACGGTGATTGTTCGACCCGGGGCGCTGGTGTCGCTCACCAACACGCCCGTGGCCGCCGCTGCCTCGGTCCCGCTCTCGTCGACTCCCACGAACGCCTTGTGGACTACGTCGGAGATGTACAGGTGGCCTGTGGCGGCCATGCCCGTGAAGTCCGCCTTGTTCGCGTCGAACGCGTCCTGCATGCCTAGCGAAATCAGCGCGTCGCGCAGGGACTCCGAGCCCCACGCGAACCGGAACCTGGGCAGCGTCAGCGATACTTCCTGATCCACCAACTGCCTCGCAGAGGTCGACAGCCACTGCGCCGTCAGCTCCCCGCGCACCTCGTCGAACCGCCCCTGCGCGGGCAGCACGATCGTCATCGCCAGCCCGCGCCCGTCATACGGCACGTCCACCATCTGCCAGCCATCGCCCTCCGCATAACCCACATCGGGCGTGCCGTTCATCATGGGCACGGTGACGTCGGCCGCGGGCGCATGGAAGGAGCCGTCCCGCGTCAGCCCCTTGGTGAACACCCTGTCCCAGTTGCCATAGAAGTAGAGGGTGTCGGTCAGCACCAGGCGCGTGAGCGACGTGATGGCGCCGGCGGGAATGAGGTTCTGGATCTTGTCCTCGGTCTGATCGGCCACCCATTCGTTGATGGTCGTCGTCGCGCCGTCCGGGTCGGCGGCGAAGTCGAGCAGCTTGACCCCTGCACCGTAGTTGACCGCGAGAGTGTCGAGATAGGCGGCCACGAAGTCGTAGCCCTTCTGAGCCCAGGCGGCGTTGGAGAGTTGGAGCCGGATGGTCTTGGATCCCTCCGTGGTGTCGTGGGGGGCTACGTTGCGACCGTCGAGGTCGAGCATGAGCTTGTCGAGCGCCGCGTGGAGCTTGTCCTGGCCCAGAGTGAAGTGCAGCGTCTGAGCCATCTGCGCTTCGGTCTGTCCGCGGGCCCCGGCCCACGTCATGCCCAGCGCGGTCGACACGCTCAGCGGTGAATAGAAGAAGTTCTTCTCCGCGCTTGCCAACTTGCCGTACAGGTCGAACGCGAGAGCGGTGTTGCCCTCGACCAGTGCCTCGTAGTCCCCGGCCGCAACATGGGGACTGGTATCGCGGGCGAGCGTGGACTTCGCCTCCTCGATCGGGACGCCTGTCGCGCCCGGTCCGCCGCCGCTGCTGTCGCTCCCTCCGCACGCGAGCAGGAACACGAGCGCCGCTCCCACCAATCCGAGACAACCGCGGTAAGTCATGATGCCCTCCTGCCGTCAACCTTCCCACATTTTGGGCAAGATGCCAATCGGACAACTTAGGCGCCGGGAAACCGATCGCTCGCGGGATGGCTTCCCCTTGCACGGCTCTGCAGGAGCTTTGCGTACGCCTGAAGCTCACAACGCGGGCGTCGGCAGGTGCTCAATCCGCTCCGGGATTGCCCACCGGACAGGTTCCGTCAACGGGTGTGTAGCACGACGGTGTCAGGCTGACCGGGCCTCCGACTTGCACCAGACAGCACAGCTCCGCGTTCGTGCAACAGCTGCTGCCGCAGCAGTGCTGGTCTGTCAAACACGCTCCGCTGCAGATGGGGGCTCCGCAGACCGTGCCGAGGCAATACGGAAATGTCCCGGTGCAGACGACACCGCACTTCCCGCAGTTCTTGATGTCGTTGGCCGTATTGACGCACTGTCCGTTGCAGCAGGTGAGCCCAGGATTGCAGGTGACCCCGTTGCAGGCGTTTCCGCCATCCGTGCCGGTGCCGCCGTCGACCGTACCGCCCTCGACCACGCCGCCATCGGGGAATGTGCCGCCGTATCCTCCGGTGCCGGCATATCCGCCATAGCCACCTGTGCCACTGAAGCCGCCCATGGCTCCGGAACCCCCGAGTCCTCCGGTGCCGCCGGCTCCGCCCATGGCTCCGGAACCCCCGAGTCCTCCAGTGCCGCCGGCTCCGCCCATGGCTCCGGAACCCCCGAGTCCTCCGGTGCCGCCGGCTCCGCCCGTTCCTCCGGTCGAGCTGCCGCCTGACCCGGCGCTGGCGTCCTGCCCGCCCGAACCTCCCTCACCTCCGCTGCCGCCCGTCGCACTCCCGCCCGCACCCGCCGCTGCGCCCGTACCGCCTGTCGCACTCCCGCCCGCACCCGCACTCGCGTCCCCGCCGGTTCCCCCACTGCCTCCGGTGCCGGCGCTCGCGCCACCGCTGCCCGCGGCGACGAATTCGTTGCCGCCGCATCCGACCATGACAAGCGCCACAACGACTGCCCAGCAAGGATTGTTCTTCATGGTCTACGTCTCCCGAAGCAATGCATGGAAGTGTTGCACGGAAGCGTCGTGCGAGCCAGGAGCCTGTCACGCGTGGGGAGAGGCCGCGATAGGCGCGAACGCCGCTCGAGCCCCTACCAGGAGCTGTCCAGCGCGAGCCAAACCCTTCTGCGTGTGACGTGTGGTGTGAGCTGCCAGGCGCCCGATCGGGACGACACGCGGTTGTAGGCAGGCCGGGCGGCTTGCGGAGTCGCCAGAATCAAGTACGCACCCGCGGCGATCCCCACCACCCCCAGCCCGATTCCGACATCGGCGACGCGCGCGTCGCGCTTCGCATCGTCATTCAACCGCACCGCCTCGTCGTCGCACAGTGGATTGCACCTGGCGTCGCTTCGGCTGCGATCCGAGAAGGCCCTGATGCCAAACCAGCTGCCCACGCCCAGCGCGACCAGCCCGCCGCCGGCCACCACATATCCGGCCGTGCGACGGCCCGCGTGCGGATCCTCGTCGCCATCTCGCGTGACGGGCTGCCGAGCCTTGGGCGCCTCATCATCGCGCACGACCGGCTCGAGCTCCGGAATGCTCACTTCCAGCTTCTCCGAGAGGCGCAACGAAATCGATCGCTGAAAGTCTTGGCGCCCGGGCGCCGTGACGGTCAGCAGATGGCCGCCTGGATCCAATGGCAGCTCCGTACCCCACGCGGCAGGACCGATGTCGACGCCGTCGATCGCGACCACCAACCCAGTCGTCGAGCTGGTCGCTGGCACCTTGACGAGCAAGCGCGGGAGCGTGGGCTCGAGCGCGGCAATGCGGGTGCGCGCGAGCTGCTCGCGATCTTGCCGGCCTTCGCGCGACGCGTAGATCAGCGCGTCGCGATACTCGGCCCATGCCGCGGCCACGCGCCCCTGACGCTCATGGCACACGGCCAGGTTCAGCACCGTTCCGCCCGCGGGGTCCAGCCGGTAGCTCTCGGCGAGCTTCGGACACGCTTCCTCGTAGCGTCCCGCAGCCATGAGCGTCTGGCCGTCCCTGAACAACGACTCGGCCAGCGTGGTCTGCGTGGGTGTCGGCTCAGCCTGTCCCCAGCTGAAGGACGCTGCCGTGATCCCGCTCAACACTACCGCCCACAAGATGCCACGAGAACCGCTTTGCATGTCAGTGCCTGCCAACCAGCGGGTCCAGCGTAGGTCGCGACTCCGTCGCAGAGGTCGGCGGCGCGTGCTCCGAACCCGCCGGCGCGCCAGCCGTCGCGGCCATCGTCTCGACACCGACCGCAGGGCCCGCGTGCGACTCGCTCGCGAGTGGATGCGCGTGTGCCCCGTCCGCAAGCGACGGCGCCTGGCTGCGATTGGGCGCAGCCGATTCGACGGGGCCAGCATCCGAGGCCGCGGCGGAGGCAAGCGGATTCGGAGAAGACGCGATCATCGTGGCGGACTCGCTCGAAGAAGCAGGCGTCGCTCCGACGGCGATGGCGGAGCTCGTCGCGCTGGTGGTCAGGGCCCGCACGCCGACACCCACACCAAGGATCAGGACCGCAGCCACCGCGAGCGCGGCCCAGAGGTTGCGCTGCGATGGTTCCGCGAGCGACGGGGAGTCCTTCGCGGGCGGCGATTTCCTACCGCGCGCTTGGTCCGTCCCAATGTCGTCCTCACCAGCCGCTTCGACAGATAGAGCTGGGTGTGACGTCTCCAGCGCGGTACGCGCTCCGGAAGACGAGAGCGTGGCGTCCGCCACGGCCGGCAGCGACCCGCTCAAGGTCGTCTGGCGCGTGATGCGAACCGCGCGCCGCGCAGCAATCCGCGCGTCGCTCCCCGCGAACGGCGACAAGGCGCTCGCGAGCTGCGCTACGCTCTGATAACGCAGCGCCGGGTCCTTGGCCAGGCACTTGCGGATGATGGAGTCGATCCCGGTGGGCAGCTCGGGGCGAAGGCGAATCGCTGACTCGTATGGGTCACTAGCGATCTTCACGGCTAACGCCGGCATCGTGGGCGCGTCGAACGCCCTGGCTCCCGTCAACAGCTCGTAGAGCGTCACGCCCATCGACCAGATGTCCGATCGCTCGTCGACTTGGCTGGCGCTGCGCACCTGCTCGGGTGACATGTAGTAGGGCGAGCCAAGGAGCGACTTGCCATCGGTCTCTTGGAAGTCCGTCGCATCCCGCGCATGGACCTTGGAGACGCCGAAGTCCACGACCTTGATCTGCGCCGTGCCGTCGGGCCGTGACGTCAGAAACAGGTTCCCTGGCTTCAGGTCGCGATGCACGATGCCGCGGCTGTGCGCCTCGGCCACCGCTTCGCACGCCTGCAGGACGAAGCCGACCGCCTCGGTGATCCGCAGCCGTCCGCGGCTCGCCAAGAGCGAGCCGACGTCCTCGCCCTCGAGGTACTCCATCACGAAGTAGGGTTGTCCGGACGGCAGCTCGCCGACATCCCACACGCGCACCACGTGCTCGCTCTTGAGCTCGCTGGTGGCGCGGGCCTCGCGAACGAAGCGCTCGACCGTGTCCGGGTCGTCGATGCCCGAGACCAGGAACTTGATCGCGAATCGCTGCTGCAGGGCCACGTGGCGTGCTGCGACCACCACGCCCATGCCACCACTGCCGATCTCCTCTTCGACGACGTACTTGTTGTCGATGACAGACCCGGGCAGCGGGAAGGTTCCCCCCGAAACGGGCGAGGGCTGACGCTGGGGCGTGGGCGGCATGTTGCGAACGGCTAGTCTACACCAGTCTCGGATGGGGAGGGATGCGAGGGGGGGCCGTTCGAACGCTCCGGTCAGGCCGCACGCCGGGCCGACCAGGGGAGCAGCGCGACCACAGCCACGCCGTAGATGACCATGGCCATGGCGAACACCGCGCGAAACCCAAACGATACGCCTAGCGACAGGGTCGCGAGGGACCCGAGCACCGAGGCAAAGCCGTTGACCGCAATCGCCCAGGGCACAAGGGTTCGCGACCGGCTCGAGGCCATGCGCAGCCCGGTGGGGAAGAAGAACCCGGCGAAGAAGCCCGCCGGCGCGAGGGCAACGACCGCCGCCACCGCCCGGGCCCACATCGGCAGGACAAAGAGCCGGTCGAACAGCGCAGCCGAGCCGAACCGGTAGAACGCGCCCACCGCCACCAGCCCCAGGAACGCGACCAGCAGGTTGCGTCGAGGCTCGCTGCCCCACCGATCCGACAGGTGGGATCCAACCCCCGCGGACATCAGGATCGAGGTCATCACTACGCTCACCGAGGCGCCCGGGCTGCCCACGAACACGACCGTGCGGTGGATCAGACCGACCTCGAGCAACATGAACGCAAAGCCGATGCCGAAGAAGAACACCACCAGCGAGACCAGCGTCCCCAACCTGGCCCCGCTGGCCCTGCGAACCGTCCAGGCGGGCAGCAGGATCAACAGCAGCGAGGCCAGCGCGATGACTTCGGAGGCCAGACGCAAGGCCGCAATCACCGGATGGATCTGCGCGCCGGAGGCCATCCACATCCCCAGCATGTAGTAGGGCCGATCATCGGTCGGCACCAGGAACGGATTGCCCGTCGCGCGCAGGAACGCCCGCTCCTTTCCCTGCGCCATGGCCGCGAAGAAGTCGTCGTAGTGCTTGTCGGCAATGCGCCCCGGCGGGTGCAGGAGCCGCAAGGGCTCGCTCGCGCGCAGCCCGGCCTCGTCGTAGTGCGGGATGCTCACCGCCGTGGGTTGCTGGCGGTCCTCGAGATGTCGCAGCGCCTCGATTTCCCCCGGCGTGAAGGGCTTTCGCTGCACCACCACGGCCGAGGCGAAGCCTTGCTGAACCGCGGCGATGCAGTCCTGCGGATCCTGCACGCCCATGCGGCGAAGCGCGCTCGCCGCGATCGCCGACAGGTTCATCGACTCCTCGCCGAAGCGGGTGACCGCCAGCATGCCGTCGGGCTCGAGCAGGCCCAGGAAGTCGGTGAAGGCCTCGGTCGTGTACAGATAGTCCTCCGCGGTCACCATCGCGCCCGTCGAGTGCATCGTGAAGGTGTCCACACCGCTCATCTGCACCAGGTCGAAACGCTGCTTGGTGCTGCGCGCGAAGCTCCGGCCGTCTTCATGAAGCAAGTGCACGCGGTCGGTGCGCAGCGGCCAGCTGGCGAATGCCGCGTAGGGGCCGGTCAGCGCCCGCAGCGTCGCCAGCGACACGTCGACACCGGTGATCTGCTGGGCGTCCCAGTGAAGCGCCGTGTCGACGTCCAGGCCTCCGCCCACGCCGATGACCAACACGGTGCGGGGACGGCGCAGGCGGTAGGGCACCGCGTACATGCTTTGCTCGAAGATGGCCTTGCCCCAGCCCGGCTCGGGCGGAGGTTTGATCATCAACGACATCGCGCCGCTGTCGTTGGTGATCGTCCTGTACTCGGCCGGCTCGGCCACATGGATGAGCGGCGCGTCGTGACGAACCACGTCGATGCGTCCCACCGGATCCCACTCCGAGTGCTCGCGGACGAGCTGCTCGCCATGCTGGGAGGCCAGCAGGTAGATCAGGTCGTTGGCGTCGGGCTGGTAGGCCACGATCGACGGCGCGAAGGGAGCGGCCACGGCCAGCGCGACGGCCGCGGACCAGGCGACGGCACGAACGCGGCCGGCCTTGGGCGCGAGCACGGCAGCCGCGGCGGCGGACAGCGCGGCGGTGGCCGCTACCACGCGTTCGGCGCCGAGCCAGCGCAGCGCGCTCACGATGAGCACGCAGCCGACCGCCGAGCCGAACAGGTTCCAGAAGTAGGATCGACCGATGCGCGCCACCTGCGCCTGCAACAGCAGCGTGATCGACAGGCCCCCAAACGCATAGGGCACCACGCACGGCAGCAGCGCCACCACCGTCCAGACCGGGTCGACCCAGCCGGTGCCCGGCGGCATCACGCGCGGTGATACCCGCGCGAACAGCAGGTTGACCAGCACGGTGCTGAGCGCGAAACCCAACGTCGAAACGCCCGCTGACGAAACCGGGTCCCTGTCGAACCAGCCGGGTCGGATCGCCACCAGCGTCGAGCCCAGCCCGAACCCCAGCATCGCGATCGCGATCGCCGAGTACGCGATCAGCGGGTGCAGCGAGAACGCGAACACGCGGATCTGCGTCAGCTCGTAGACGAGCGTGAGCGCGGAGACTGAGAACAGGCCCACCGCGGTCGAGCGTTCGCGGGACAGCACCGCCCGACCGCTAGCACATCGACGATCGTGGTCCTATTCCGATCCCGTCGGTGCTGGCCGAATGATCGTCCGCACCCGGGGGCAGTTGCGCGGCGAGGCGCCGCGCGCGAACCGCCTACAGCCGGTCCTCGGGAACCAGCTCGTCGAACATGGCGCACTGATTCGGATCGCAGCACTCCCACTCGGGCTGTCCGAGGTTGTTGGTCGCGAGGCGGTACCAGGTCCCCTTCATGCGCTTGGCTACGAACTTCTTCTCCCTGCCCGTCTGCTCGTAGATCGTGTCGCCGATCCGTCGGTACATCTGGTCCTCGTTCCCCGTTGCCACCTTTGCCGCCAACACCGCAGATCGATGCCGCACCGCCGGCCGCGGGTGCGGTGCAAGACGCGTTTTCTGCGGCGCCCTGCGGTCGAAGACATTGATGAAGCAGAAGCGGGAGACCGTCGAGCTTCGGTGAGCGGTGGTGGTCCAACGATTCATGGCTCGGGAACCCGCCAGCCGTCGGTTCTGCCGGCGAGCTGGCGAGATCGTACCGAGGTCGGGCCGATGGGCCAAAAAGGCGACAGTGTGGGGAAGGTTCGGGGCGCCCGGCAGAACGGGCTCCACCGCACGAGCAGCGCGCTGGCGTTCGCGTCAGGGAGCCCTGCCGCGGCCCATGCCTCTGCCACAAGGACCATTGCCCCCTCCGCAGGGCCCGAGACCCGGCCCCATCCCGCCGCCCCGGCCAGGTCCTGCACCCGGCCCCATCCCCCCGCCTCCCCATCCCGCCTGATTCAGCCGCCGAAGCTGCATCAGCAGCCTCGCCTGCTGGCTCGGCACCAGGATCGTCTTGAGCTCGTCGAACTCGCGGTCGATCAGCGCCTGCTGCTGCCGCTGGGCGTTGCGCAGTCCCTCGACCGCCTGCCGGTAGGCGGCCTGGTCCGTGCTGTTCTCGCGCAGCAACTGCCTGATTCGCTGCACGTTGACCCGAACCAGCTCGCGCACCGTCGCGTGCTCGGCGTCGAACCTCGCGAGCACCTGCTCGACCCGCTGCGCCGTGGTCTCGTCCAGGCCTACACGCTCACGCAGCATGCGCGCGCGCATCGCCAGCACTAGCGGACGCGACACAGCCGCCGCAGCGGGCTGGCGCGGCGCCGTTTGCGCTAGGACAGGGGCCGCGGTCATCAAGCAGCCTGCGATCAATCCCCCGACAATCAGCTTCCGAATCATGTGCGCCTCCATCACTTGGCGTGGAAACCAGCTCGATCAGGTCATGCCGCGCCACGGCCCGACGTTACTGCCGTCCTCCGCCGCTGCCGGCCAGATCGTCATCCATCGCCTGAAGCCACGCCCGCTGCGCCTTCGCGCCCTCCGGCGGGTGCAGCAACTCCAGATCGTCGATCGGCCCCCAATCTTGTTCGTCCGCAGGATCGACGATCGTCCAGGAATCGTCGGGTTCATCGGCCTCGTCGGTCTGGGGCGCTGCCGTCTCGGTGGGCGACGGCGCCCGCGCCCGCGCCGATGTTGACGGCGGCGCAGACGACGAGATTCCGCTGACCGCGCGGGGCGCCGACGGGACCTCCGGCGTGCGCCCAGGCCCACGCGCCCCTTCGATCCAAAGCGTTGCACCCAACGCCGCCGCGGCCGGGACTAGCGCCGGCAACCAACGGCGCAACCACGAGCGAGCGCCCTGTCTTGCCCGCGCGTGCTCACCCGTCCGGCGCGCGTGCGCCAGCCATCGGTCGACCTGATCGGACGATGCCACGGGCGCCGTCTGGTCGAACAGCTCCTGCAGACGAGCCTCGTCGTCGCGCAACTCGGAATCGGGGTCGTGGGTCATGGTTCCTCCTGGCCCGAGGGCTCGCGACGCGAACCGCCCGTGTCGTCGACCAGATCGCGCAGGCTCTCGCGCAGCTCCTTCACCGCGTGATGGACCAGCACGCGGACCGATGCCTCGGTGCTGTCGATGGCCGCCGCGATCTCCGCGTAGGGAAGGCCGGCGTCCCACCGGAGCATGGCAGCCTCGCGCCGCTTGTCCGGCATGCCTGCCAGCACCTCGCGGATGCGTTGCGCTAGGGCCGCTGCGCCGAACAGCTCGGCCGGGCTTTGCGACAATTCCGGGCTCCAGGCCGCCTGCTCGCGAGCGCGGCGACGCCGTTCCGCGCGCGCCAGGGTGTGGGCGCGACGAATCGCGATGGTGGCGAGCCACGCGCGCAACGACGTGCCCGTGCGATACCGTCCAAGCTCGCAGCTCGCCACGCTCAAGGCCTCCTGGACAGCGTCTTCGGCCAGATGGCGATCCCCGCTGAAGCGCGCCGCGAGCCGGTACATCATGTCGAGGTGCGGACGCACCAGCGCGGCGAATGCACGGCCGTCGCCCCGTGTGGCGGCGAGGACAAGGGATTGCTCGCGCGCCTCGCGCTCGGTGTCCAGGCCGACGTCAGGACCGAAGACGGGTTGCGCGCGGGCCATGATCCACATCGTGTCAGATGAGCCATGCCGCGGCTGGCCGAAATGTTAACGGGCGCCAGTCCGGAAGCGTCCGGGACAGCGCGGCCGCCCACGCCCTCGACACGCGTGGCAAACGCGATCCCTCAGAACTTGCGACCGTCCAGGAAGCTCTTCTCGGGATGGGCGCGAACGTAGTCCACCAGCATGGGCACGTAGGACAGGAAGTCGGGGCAGGAGATGCCCGTGTTGCGCAGCGCCTTCTGCTGGTTGGTCGTGTCGTAGATCGCCTCGTGGTTGAAGTAGATGATCGCTTCCTTGGGAATCTGCACCAGATTGCGAACAGCCGACAGGGACAGGGCGCCGCTGACTCCCGACGGCGGTACGGCCAATAGCGGGCGGCGGAAGCCGAGCGCGTCCAGGAACGAGGTCATCACCTCGCGCGCCGTGTGAGGGTTGGGGTCGGCGAGGTGGAAGGTCGAGCCGATCGATTCGTCCTGCGTGCCAATCTCCGCCAGCGCCGCGACCAAAAAGTCGATGGGCACCAGATTCACACGGCAGGTGCCGGCGCCGATGTTGACCATCGGTATCCACGGCGGCAGCTTGAGCAGCAGCTTGATGACGAAGTACGGACCATCGTACTTGTCCGTCTCGCCCGTCCTGGAATCGCCCACCACGATGCCCGGCCGGTGAATGGCCGCGGGCACGCGATCCATGCGCCGACGCACCTCGATCTCGGCCCAGCACTTGGTCGACTCGTAGTGATTCTTGAAGCCTTGGCCCTCGTCGAGCTCGGACTCGAGGATTACGCCCGTGCGCTTGCCGCTGACGTAGCAGGTCGAGATGTAGTCGAGGCGGCGAAGAGAGCCGCAGTCCTCGCAGAAGTCGAGCACGTTGGCGGTGCCGGTCACGTTGACGCGGTAGGCGATCGCGGCGGGCACGGCTAGGTTGTAGATGGCCGCCAAGTGCCAGACCTGGGTGGTCTCGCTCGTCGCCGCCTCGTATTCGCGCTTGGATAGGCCCATACGCGGCGCCGAGATGTCGCCGCTCACCAGCCGCGTGCGCGACGCGAATCCGGTGTAACGATCGTCAACCGCTTGGATGGATGCGTTCGCCGTGGACCGCAAGCGCTCCTCGATCAGGAAGGTGAACGTCGCCTCCGGGTCCTTCTGCACGAGACGCTCGACGAGGCGCCTGGCGATGAAGCCCGGAAAACCCGTCATGAAGATGCTGCTTGCCATGGTGTTGTCTCCCTGCCCGCGACACGACGGCATCAACCCCGGGCGCATGACACCACCAGGCACGTTGCGCGTCAATCCGCCAGGACGAGCCAGCGCGCGGCCAGGGCCACCAGCGGCGCGGCCGTGGGACGGCCGTGTTGCCAATCACCGCCCTCCATCGCGCTTCCTGCGATGTCCACATGCGTGAAGGCCAGGGGCTGCTTGGCGTCCAGACCGTGCTTGTCCAGGCCCGAGGCGATCGCCAGGAACGCCGCAGGGAACTGGTGGCCCCGCTGCGTGACCGCGGACGCGGCATTGTTGCACTGAATCACGTCGTCGGCCTTGCTGCGCGGCTTGACGAAGTCGTAGTCCTCGCGGCGCAGTCTCGACAGCTCGAAGGGCTCGCCCCAGATCTCGCCCAGGCTCGCGAGCCCGGCGGCCACGCGGTTCTTGCGCGCAGGGCCGTTGTCGAGCGCCACCGAATAGGGTCCGACCGCGCGCGCTGCATGGCCCGTGAGCGTGGCGATCGACAGGATCGTCGGCTCCACTGCGCCGACCGCCGCCTCCCTCAAGTGCGACAGAAGATCCGCGAGCACCATGCGCCCTTCGGCGTCCGTGTTGCCCACGCGCACCCTCACGCCCGCGTGCGACGTGATGATCTCGTCAGCCACGTACGCGTCGGCGCCAGCGCTGTTGCGAACCGCGCCGATCTCCGCGACGACCCGCAGGCCGGCCGGAGCCAGGGCCGCCACGGTCTGGAGGAAGCCTGCCACGGCCGCGGCCCCGCCCTTGTCGCGGCTCATCCCCGCCATGCCCCCGCCGGTCTTCACGTCCGACCCGCCCGTGTCGTAGGTGACTCCCTTTCCCGCCAACAACAACGTCTCGCGAATCGGCCCCGAGCCCACGTACTCGAGCCGGATCACACACGGCTGGTGACGCTCCACCCGCATCGACGCCCGCGCTACCGCGGCCAGCAACGGATACTCGCCCAGTAGCCGGCTCGCGTCGTCGAGGACCTGCACACGCACGCCGGTGCCGCGGAATGCCTCGACGCACGCTTGCGCCATTGCCCGGGGACGCATGCGCTCGGGCTCGGTGCCCGCGATGTCGCGGGCGAGCCTGCGGCCCTTCTCGATGGCGGTGAGCAGCCGCGCGATCGAGGCGCCGTCGGTGCCCGACGGGCACTGGAAGCCGAGCTCCTCGACGGGCTCGAGCTCGGCATTCGCGAGGCTCTCGCGCGCCTCCAACGGTTCCCACAAGCCCGCGAGCGCACCGAGCACGGCCACCTCGACCGCGCGAGAGAACTCGTCTTCGAGCGGCGCGCGCGGCACCAGCAGCAGCACCCGCCGCGCGCCCGCATCCCGCGCGCGCGAGACGCCCGCTCGCGCCGCATCCGCGTAGCGACGCACGTCGTCGTAGTCCCGCGACACCGGCCCGGTCGGCGCCATGATCAACCGGCCCCCGGCGACATCGGGCGCGAGCAACAGGGCCAGATCCTTGCCGACCCGCGCGTCGAGGCGCGAGGCCTCGTGCAGCCTGCGGTGAATCGCCTCGAGTTCGCCCAGCTCCAGCGTGGGCGAGACGACGACCACGGCGTCCCAGCGTTGCGAGTCGACCGACGCCAGCGCCGGTTCATCGACAGGGGTAATCTTGGGGAGAGCCACCGCGTGAACCTAGAGGTGAGCGCGGGCGTTCGCAATGGGAAGCCGCACACGCCCGGCTTGGGGCCCGCGGCGATGACCCCTTCCCGGGTTGCCGTCGCGGGCCGGCAGAGGTAGCGCTCGCGCGTGCTCTCCGATCGAATCGTTCCCCGGCTGCGCGTGTCCGCGCGGGCCAGCGGCCTCGCCCTGCTGACCGTGGTGCAGCTCGGCGCCGTGCAGGCCCATCAGCGCATCGTGCGCGAACCCCGGCGCGACGAGGTCTTCCAGCGGCATATGCGCGTATGGGTCCGAATGCTGCTCAAGATGTTCGGTGTCCGCCCGATCGTCGAGCCCGGCGCCGCTCCCCCCAAGACCGCAAAAGCGAGGCTGGTGGTCTCCAATCACCGCTCGCCCATCGACATCGCCATTCTGCTCAGCATCTTCGGCGGCCAGGTGCTGAGCCGCGCCGATCTGGCCGATTGGCCCATCCTCGGCGTCGCCGCCCGCAAGGCCGGTACCATCTTCGTCGATCGCGACGCGAGCGGCAGCGGCGCACGAGCTATTCGCACGATCCAACGACGTCTCAAGGACGGCGCCACGATTATCGTGTTTCCCGAGGGCACCACCTTCCCGGGCGACGAGGTGCGTCCCTTCCGCGTGGGAGCCTTCGTGGGCGTACAACACCTCGATCTGGAGGTCGTGTGCGTGGGCCTGGCCTACGAGCCAGGGGCCGAGTTCGTCGACGAGTCGTTCCTGCAGCACCTGGACCGGACCGCGAGGCGCCCGATCACCCGCGTAGCCATCCGCATCGGCCAGCCCCTCCGGCCGTCCGGCCGCGCTGCCGATGTCGCAGAATCGCTCCGCCAGCAGGTGCAGCGCTTGACCCACGAGGCGCGCACGTCGCTCGACCCGCACGGCGCCTGATTCGCCCCGCCGCTACCGCGCATCCCTGCAACAGCGGAATCCAGTTTGCGGCCCTGCGTAGGATTCGCCGTGGGAGTCCGTCGCCGCCCGGCAGCGGTTGCGCCCCTTGAGCCACCAGCCGCCCCGCAAGACCGACCGGTGCGGCGCCTGCGCCTCCGCCCGCTGCACCCACTCGTCCACATTGCCTACCATGTTGAAGACCCCGAACGGACTCTTGCACAACGGCAGCGCGTCCGCAGCGACACGCTGGTCCACCAGCTTGTCGCCGTCCACGAACAGCCCGTCGCGGTCGTGGTTGCAGCGCTTCCCGTCTCTCACGTAACCGTAGGGATAGGGCAGCCCCTCTTCTCCTTCGCAGGCGAACTCCCACTCCCGCTCATAGCACAGCCTCTTGCCCATGAAGCCGCAGACCAGCTGCGCCTCGGTCCACGATACGTACGTCAGCGGCAACGCCTCGCCTGGCGCGGTGAACTCGTACTTGTCGATACAGAACCGCATCGGCGTGCGCTTGCCCACGCAGCGCGTCGGCGCCTCGAACTCCCCGCACGCGCGCTCCGGCATGCCCGGACCGTCGAGCCACGTCTTGCACGTCTGCTCGTTGTCGCCGCACCGGCCTCCCGCCACCAGCACCATGTCCAGCGGGCACGGCGCATCCGGCGTCTCGTAGGCCGGCGGCGACGGGTGCGGTAGATATCCGAACGGGTTCGAGAAGGACCGCGGCGCCTTCCGAGCCTCGGCGGGGTTCAAGGGCGTAGTGGCCTGTGCACGCCCGGCCGGCGGCGCGGGCAGTGCACTGGATACCGACGTAACGCGCGGGTCCGAATAGGGCCTCGCGCAACACCTGAATCCGGTCGTGAAGTCGTGGTAGTGCTCCCCGTGATCCGGCGTGACATACATGCAGCCGGTACCGTTCTCCACCGAATCCACGTAGTGCCCGCCCATCAGCAGCGGCCGGGTCTGGCCCCGCGTCCACTCGAGCAGATTGCCCACCATGTCGAACACCCCGTCGGGTGTCACGCAACGCTCGAACGAGCCCGTCCTCGCGACCGTGTCCGGAAGCTGGTTGATGCGCGGATCGTTGAGCGTCTCGAAGTCCCTTGCCGTCGAATCCGGCTGCAGCTCGACCAGGGGATGACCCTTCGCACGATGGTCATTGCACGCCCCGGGCATCGCCCGCCAACCCCACGGGTACGTGCGCTTGGCCGGTCCCGTCCCCATGCACGCATCCGCCCACTCCTGCGTCGCGCACAGGTACTTGCCCGCGCGCTCGCAGGCCTCGCCCGCCTCGTATTGCGACACGTATGCCTGTGGAACCACCCCCGGACGCGACACCGCCGCGACCTTGGCGCCGTTCAATGGCTCGTAGGGAGAGTGCGACGCTCCGTTGTCGTCGACCACCGATGCCTCCCACTTGTCGATGCAGAATCGCCCGTCGATCAGCGCCATTCCCTCCGGACACGGCTGTCGGGCCGACGACGACGCGAGCGCGGGCTCGTGCGGTGGTGCGGCCGCGCGATTCGCGGTCTCAGTCGCAGTCGCGCTGCCCGAAGGCGTCATTCCCGTTGTCGTGTCGTGGCGCTTGCAGCCCGGCGACGCCGCGGTCGCCATCAGCGCGGCCACGGCCCATGTCGGCGAGCCACGACATCGAAACCACATGGCCCGGATCGTAGACGGCGCCCGGGCGACTGCCAACGAATCCAGCCAACACTCCCGCTGCTGCAAGGCTCTTCCGCTCGCCGTCAATAGTGGTAATCGAGGGAGTAGTTGCGGCAGCTCATGTTTCCCTCCCACGATACCTCGATCCATACCTGCGTCGAGTCGTTCGAGAACAACCCCCCGCAACTGACCGACGGCTCCAACGGCGTGAGTGACGTGCAGCAGCCCGGGTTGGTCGGGCTCGCGGACCAGTCCTGCGATCCCGCGGGACAGGTCACGGACGTCGTGCCGCTATCGCATTTGAAGTACATGCAGACCGTCACGTTGTCCGAGGACGTCACGTTCACATAGGGGTTGACCGAGCAGAATGTCGTGTCCGATGCCTTGAACGTGAACCAGTCGACGTCGCCCGGGGCGAGCGTCCCGTCGATCGAGCCGCCGCTGTTGTCGCAATCGGTGATGTCCGTCAGCGGCCGCGCCGTCGCCTGGCTGTCGTTCGGCTCCCAGTCCTTCTGGTCGCAGCCCCCGCCGCTGCCTGCGGTCGACGCCCCGCCCGTGCCGCCGCCGGCAGCGCCCCCCGTCCCGCTGGTCCCAGCCGTTCCGCTCCCGGAGCTGCCTGCCATGTTGCCGCTGCCTCCGGTCGACGCGCCCCCCGTTGCACCGCTCGCATCACCGCCGGCGTCTACCGCTGCGCCTGCTGCTCCGCCGCTGGCGCCCGTGCTGCCGGGCTGGTCCGTCGTGGTCTCGCCGTCCCCACCCGCGCAGGCCGAGAGGCTCGTGATCCATCCCGCCACCACGAGCGCGGCCGCAACACGAGCCGCGCTTGCCCGGCGAACGCAACCCTTGCGTGGGAATGACCCGCTCACGCGCCCAGTGTGCCCTTTCCGAATCGCTCCGTCAAAGGCGGGGTTCGGCGGCGTAGATAGCGTCGCACCCGTCGCATCGAATGGGTTGGCCGCGCACCTGGATACCGCTGCCCCTTCCCAGCAGGCCAACCCGGGCCGACCCGGACCACGGTCGCTCGCGGATCCAGACGTGCCGCCGCAAGGAAATGAGCTCTTGAGCGGACTGCGCCGGGGCAGGGTCTGGGCTGTCCATGGCCTCGGGCTGCGTCGGCGCAGGCTCCAGGACCGCCTCCGGGGCGCTCGGGAGCGCGGGCGGGTCCAGAGCCATCGGCGAGGGCTTGTGCTCGATCGCGGAGCAGCCGACCAGACTGACGGTCATGAGCAGGACTCGCGCGAGCAGGCCTCGGGGCAACATGAGAAACGCAACGGTAGTCGAACCGATCGACGACCGCCAAAATCCCCGCGGTCGACGGTCAGACCGGAAACGAGTCGTAGATGAAGGACAGGTCGCGCCGCACCCGAGCTTCGTCGAGACCGAACTCGGCCAGCGAGTACCGGTGCTTCGAGACGCGCGTCCGCTGCTTCGCGGCCTGCTGCCGAATGCCCTCGAGAAACTCCGCCGAGGGCTCGACCTCCAAGAAGTCGAATACGGACTCCATTGCGCCGTCCAGATCGCGCATCAGCGTGGGATAGGGCACGATGTGCAGATTCTTCTCGGGGATTCGACCGGACTTCCATTCATCGTAGAACGCGCGGAACAGGTGGCAGGAGGCCTGGTACAGGTTCTCCAGGAAT
The DNA here is from genome assembly GCA_021847645.1 of Myxococcales bacterium. Classification (GTDB taxonomy): domain Bacteria; phylum Myxococcota_A; class Polyangia; order Polyangiales; family Polyangiaceae; genus JAJZQG01. The sequence continues at coordinate 5,868 of JAJZQG010000132.1, read as the reverse complement.
CGCGCCCGGTCCTCGGGGCGAGTCGTTCTGGACATGTCATAGGATTGCTCGAGCACGCCCGTGACCAGGGACATGCCCGAGGGAATCACCTCCAGCGGGTCTCGCACGCAGTACAGCAGCTTGCAGTCCGGATATCGCTCGAGCAGCGAGCCAATGTGCATCGTCAGCGAAGACGACTTCACCGCAATCCGGGGAATGCCCTTGAGACGAATGTTCCTGCGCCAGCAGGCCTCGAGGTAGTCGAGCATCGCGTCCCGATCCTTGGCGGGCATCATCGCGGGATCGAAGTACCGGCGCGACCGCTCGCTGCCCCACTGATCCTGCCACGCCCAGAAGTACGACCAGAGGAAGGGCCCGTCGACGAAATGGAAGAGCGCCATCGCGTCGTCGGTCTCCACGTCGCGAAGGCCGGTTTCATGGGCTTCGGATCGGTGGAAGCGAGCAGGCGAGAGCGGCGCGAGACGGTCGACCACGCTGCCCATTAGCTTGCGCGCCGAGATCGCGGGAAACAGCATCTCCCACAGCTCGAAGGCGCAGACCTGCCGGGAATCGGTCAGCGTGCGGTGCAGGAAGGTCGTGCCGCTGCGCGGATTGCCCAGGATGAACACCGGCCTGTCCAGCGGCACCCTGGCGAGGTCGGGGTAGAGCACGCGGTCGAGCCCCATCGTCGAGGCATTGACCGCATGCTGCAGGCCGATGAGCCCCACGGTGCCGATCGGGCGCAGGCGCAGACCGAAGGTCTTCAGAATGACGCGGTAGAGGAGGGCGTACCTGATCACGCCGCATCCCATTCCACGGGATGGGCGTGGCGTCCAGCCGTGGGCGGACGCGTGCGATCGCCGGAGCGGTCCCCCCGCTCCGGCGCGTTCACGCTTGTGTCAATTGGGATTGAACTCGCAGCAGCCGGTGATGCAGCTCTTGCCCGCAGCGCAGGGGGCCTGGCCTGGCAAGCCGCAGGGCTCTGCGCCGGTCGGGCAGATCTGCGTGAGGCAGTCGGACGGCAGCGTCGGCTTGCCGACACAGATCTCGCAGTGACCGCACGGATTGAGGCACGCTGGAACCTGGGTGCAGGGCTTGCACATGGTCGGGTCGGCCACGGTGTTGACGTTGCAGCTACCCGTGCCGGGAGGATTCTCGGAGCCGAGCCACACCGTCGTGGGAGCTCCCGGAATCGCGCAGCAGCCGAAGCAGTCGCAGCCGTTGGGCGTCAGTGGACCGCAGTAGCTCAAGCACTGCGCCGATTGGGTCGTCTCCGCCGTGGCACACGTGCCCGAGTAGCCCGCGATGTTGGCGTTCGGGTCGTAGGCGCACTTGTCACCCTCGGGCGGGTAGTTCGGAGGCACCTCCAGCGGGTCGCACTTGTGGCTCCAGTAGCAGTCGTCGTTGCCGGCTCCAGTGTCCTGGTCGAAGTAGCAGTCCGACTTGCACGGCGAGTTGTTCTGCCCGGGAATCCCGCCGTAGTAGCTGTCCTCCGTATTGTCGCAGGGCCCCAGACAGTCCGGGTCGTCCGAGTCCACCCGGCAGTCGCCGTCGTCGTCCAGGCAGTTGCCGCACGCGTACACCTTGCCTTGGCAGGTGGCGACGGTGCAAAAGTGCCCGCATCCGAGCTTCGCATCGCACTGCTCGCCACAAGGGCACAAGGTGGAATCCGGAATCGACCTGCACTGGTTCAGGTAGTCGTCGCAGACTTCGGTCGTGCAAGCCACGCCGTCGCTTGGGCACACGTAGGGCGTGCCGGGCTGGCAGCCCAAGGTCGCGTCGCATGTCTCCACCCCGTTGCACAGCCTGCCGTCGTCGCACAGCGAGTTGATCGGGTAGTGCGCGCACGTCCCAGTGGGCTCCTGGCAGTCGTCGAACGTGCAGCCGATCTTGTCGTCGCAGTCGACGGGCGTGCCCGCCACGCAGCCGACGCCCGCCTGGCAAGTCTCGGTTCCGTTGCACGCCAGGCCGTCGTCGCAAAGGGCGTTGCTGGGCGTATGGCTGCAAGCGCCCGTGGCCGGATCGCACGAGTCCACGGTGCACGCGATGTTGTCGGAGCAGTTGATCGGCGTACCGGGCTCGCAGAGGTTGTTCAGGCATACCTCCGTTCCATTGCACAGGTTGTTGTCCTGGCATTGCGCGGCGCTTGTGCAATACGTGCCGGCGACGCAGCCGTTTTGGGCGATAATGCAGAATTGGCCCGATGGGCACAGCGCGTTGTCAGGCGTGTGCACGCAGGACTTGGTCGCTTCATCGCAGACGTCTTGGGTGCAAGCGATGCTGTCGGACGGGCAGCTTACCGGCGCGCCTGCCACGCAGCCGGTCGGTGTCGGGCCGGTCGTGCTGCAGGCCTCCTGGCCGTTGCAGTACACGCCGTCATCACAAGCCGAGTTGACCGGCGTGTGCTCGCAGGCCTTGACGGTTTCGGAGCACGTGTCGGTCGTGCAGGACCGGCCGTCGTCACAGTTGGGCGGCGTGCCCGGCTGGCAGCCGAGCGTTGCGCTGCACGTCTCCGCGCCGTTGCAGAACAACCCGTCGTCGCACGCGGCGTTGCTCGGCGTGTGCGTGCATCCCCCCGCCGTGTCGCTGCAGGCGTCGACCGTGCAAGCGATTGCGTCGTCGCAGTTGAGCGGCGTTCCGGCCTTGCAGCCCGTGACCGGCGCCCCGTTCACCGGGTCGCAGACCTCTGAGCCGTTGCAGATCAGACCGTCGGAGCAGTGCGTGTCGTTGCTGACGTGCTTGCACGTGTCCGACTGCAAGTCGCAGAAGTCGTCGGTACACGAGATCGAGTCATCGCAGCTGGGCACGTTCGTCGTCTTGCACCCCAGCAGCGCGTCGCATACCTCCACGCCGTCGCAGAACACGCCGTCGTTGCACAGCGCATCCGACGGCGTGTGCACGCATCCCTTGACCTCGTCGCACGAGTCGACCGTGCACGGGATTCCGTCGTCGCAGGGCGGCGGGGTCCCTGCGACGCAGCCGGTGCCCGGCGCGCCATTGACCGGGTCGCAAATCTCCGCGCCGTTGCAGTACAGCCCGTCGGAGCACTTGCTGCTGTCCGCGATGTTCGAGCAAACGCCCGTGGCCGGGTTGCAGGAATCGATCGTGCAGCTCAGGCCGTCGTTGCAGTTGACCGGCGTGCCGGGCTTGCAAATGCCCGCGTCGCAGACCTCCACGCCGTTGCACAGGTTGCCGTCCTGGCAGTCCGCCGCCGTGTTGCAGGGCGTACCCGTCGTGCAGCCGTTCTGCAGGATGACGCAGTATTCTCCCGGCGGGCAGGCCGAGTTGTCCGGCGTGTACGTGCAAGCCTTCGTGGCTTCGTCGCACGCGTCGATCGTGCAGGCGATATTGTCGGAGGCGCAGGCGACTGGCGTTCCCGCAACGCACCCGGTCGGCGTCGGACCCGTCAAGCTGCAGCTCTCCTGCCCGTTGCAGAACAGCCCGTCGTTGCAGACCGCATCGTTGGTCGTGTGCACGCAGGCCTTGGTCGCCTCGTCGCAAGCGTCGGTCGTGCACGTGCGGTTGTCGTCGCAGTTCACCTTCAATCCAGGCTGGCAGCCGTATTGACCGTCGCACGACTCGGCTCCGTTGCAGTACACACCGTCGTCGCACAAGGCGTTGTCCGGCGTGTGCGTGCAGCCCCCGGCCGTCTCGCTGCAAGCATCCACCGTGCACGGGACGCCGTCGTCGCACGCCAAGGGCGTGCCGGCCAGGCAGCCCGTGCCCGCAGCGCCGTTGACCGGGTCGCAAACCTCAGCCCCGTCGCACACCAGGCCGTCGTCGCAAAGTGCGTTGTCCGGCGTGTGAACACAGGCCTTCGCCTGCTCGTCGCAGGTGTCGTGGGTGCACGTCAGGCCGTCGTCGCAGCTCGGCGCCGTGCCCGCTACGCAGCCCGTCGTGGCGTCGCAGGTCTCGACGCCATCGCAGAAGAGATTGTCGTCGCACAAGGCGTCCGATGCCGTGTGTTGACACGAATTCGTGCCCTGATCGCAGGTGTCGACCGTGCAGGCGACGTTGTCATCGCAGGTGGGGGGCGTGCCGGGCTTGCAGCCGTCCGCGCCCGCGCACGTCTCCGCACCGTTGCAGAAGTTGCCGTCGTCGCACAACGCTGCGCCGTTGTCGTCGATGATGCCGTTGCAGTCGTTGTCGATCCCGTCGCAAACCTCTTTCTGAGGCGTGCAGCCGGCTTCCGCATCGCCGCCATCGAGACCGCCGTCGTCACCCGAGCCGGCCGCACCACCGCTGCCAGCCATGCCGGCCACGCCTGCCGTGCCGCCGGTCCCGCCGTCCACGCTCCCGCCGGTGCCGCCCGTGTGCGTGCCGCCGGAGCCGCCCGTGTGCGTGCCACCGGTGCCGCCCGTGTTCGTCCCACCGGTGCCGCCCGACCCCGCGGCGGATGACCCTCCGCTCCCGCCCGGTTGGCCGAGGTTCGCGGTGTCACCGCCGCCGCACGCGACCGCGACGAACAGACACGAGCCCGCTAACAACGAAAGCGTCAACCCGCTCCACCTGATTCGCATTTTCCCTCGCATCGCCCAACCCCCCCCAGAGTTTGCTCAAAGCAGCCCGCGGTACCCGACCGACAGGCTCAGGGCGCCGGTGTTGGCGTTGCCTGTGGCCGTGTGATCCAGGCCAGCATACTGGAAGAGCAACTCCGCAAGCAACCCTCCGGGCCCCAATTGATACTCGACGCCCACCGGCACACCGACTCCTACCTTGGTGGACTGCTCGGTCGTAGACTGAATGGGCCCGCCGTTGGCTGTCCCCTTCACCGTGCTCTGCAGCAAGTAGATGCGAGGTCCGATGCCGGCATAAGGGGTAAGCCTGCCGAGCGAGGTCAGCCGGTACATCACCACCGGCATGAACGCGAACTCCTTCTCAGTGAGCTTCCAATCATACGAGCCGCCCGTGGCACCGATGCGCGGATCGGTCTGCGTGCCGTCCGCCTTGGGTACCGTGTAGTCCACGTCGAGCGCGGCCGCGAAGGAGCGGTTCATCCAGGGAAAGACATAGCCGGCTTCGATTCCCACGCTCGCGAAGGGCGAAAGGCCCGAGAACGGCACGATCCCTCCGACCTTGGCGCCGAGCAGCACCGCGCCACCAGACGCGGGCGCCGTCGAATCGCTGGAAGAAGCGCCCGTGTCGGTGGTGACCTCCGCCGAGGTCTTGCCATCCGCCGCAAAGGCCGAAGACGTCGCCAGGAGCATCGCTATCGCACTGGTCAGGACGATGGTTCGTCGCATGTTCGCCTCCGCGGTTCTCACCAGATCACCATGTCGGTGGACGTAGTCGCTTGTTCGGAATCGGTCCGTCCACCCACGAGGAAGATGAACGCGCTCTGCACCGAGCTGCCGAGAAGATAGCGAGGGTGGGTCATTTGCAGACCTTGGTTGTTCCAGGAGTTGTTGGCCAACGCGGGAGCAGTCGTGATCTCGGCCGAGGTGGCGTCGCTCTTGGGCGTGGGACCGCCACCAAAGACGAACAGCTGGCCGTTGCCGGCGAACACACCGTAGCCCGCGCGATTGGACGAGAAGTCCTTGGGAAGGTCGTTGAAGGTCCCCAGCTCGCCACCCGTTGCAACCAGGCCCACGTCGACGCGAGTGGCGGCCGAGTCGTCCGCCAGCAGGCCGCCGCCTAGGTAGATGTAGGTCGTTCCGGACGGGATTGACGAGTCGACCACGGACGTCGCGACCCAAGCGCCCGCTTGCCACCTGGCCTCGCCCGACGCCTGCGTTCCAGTCACCCACGCGCTTCCAGCCGCTTGACGGCCGTTCGGAGCGACCGTCACCGGCAAGTACTCGTACGATCCCGTCGCCGTGCTGGCGTTCGTCTTGCCGAGCAAGGCATACACGTAGAACTTCGTGGCATCGGCGGGATCGAAACCGGCAG
>JAJZQG010000002.1 GCA_021847645.1 Myxococcales bacterium | reverse complement strand
TGCCAATTTGCAGAATGAAGGGACCACCCCGTTTGCAGATCATGGGACCAGGGGGGCCGGGGCATGCAACCGGTCCCAAGGTGCCCCAGAAAGGTCCCCGAGTCGATCCCTTTCTTGGGAGTCGGACGGCGGCGCGGAGTGGGGGTCCAATCGTGACAAGCTGACCCTGAGGCGAGGGCGTGAGCGGTTCCGGCAGCAGGGGGGGCGGCAGGGGCCGGGGGCTACTCCGGGATGAAAAGATCTTCAAATCCGGGGGATCTTCTTCTCACTACTTCTTCTGGGGCTGGTTTACTTCGGATCGGCCCCGGCAAGGCTGGCGAGGATCGCCCGGCAAGCGGAAGCCTGCTCGCGTCGAGGCATCGCCGGGCGGTCGATCTGGACGGGCTCGGCGGGCAGCGCCAGCACCTGCACGCGGACGCCGTCCGCAGCGATCAGGTCCTTGCGCTGGAGCGACTCGCGGGCGCCCAGGTACGCGTCCGGTGACGTGTCGAGCAGGGCACAGAGGCGCCGGTGCGAGTAGAACGAGTGGCCCTCGCGGTCCGCGACCAGGACGAGCACCAGGTACAAGCGCAGCTCGTCGTCGGTGAGCGACTGCAAGAAGCCGTCGCGCAGGAAGCGATGCGGGATGAAGGCGAACGAGCCGTCGATGCGACGCAGGCGTGCGGGCACGATGGGCTGTCGATCGGTAGACATGGTGTGCACTCCTGGGGCAAGGGTTAGCGTTTACGCGATCGCCCACGCGGCGGTTTGGGGGCCGGCGACACGATCGCGGCAAGCTCGGCGCTGGGGTCGAGCTTGGGCTTGAGGCGCGGACGATACGACTCGCCCTCGATGACCAGGTCGTAGGCGGCGTTCTTGAAACGGTCGACAGCGCTCTGGGCTTGCAGCACGTCGTCGAACATGCCGAGCCACTCGCTGGTGTCGCGGTTGCTGGTGACGATTGTCGATGCGCGGTCGGTCCTTTCCACGAAGAGCTGATAGACATCTTTGCTCTCGTCTCTCGACATGGGCTCGAGTGCGAAGTCGTCAATGATGAGGAGATCGATAGTGGTCAAGTCGACCATGAGCGCGTCTCTGCTATTGTCGAGTCGACTGCCACGCAATTGGCGCAGCATCTCGTCGGCGCGAATGAAGCGTACGCGGTAGCCGTGCTCACATGCAGTGTGGCCCAGAGCGCTTCCAAGAAACGTCTTTCCGACGCCGACTGGGCCAAGGACGATGACGTGCTTGTGCATCCGAATGAAGCGCAGAGTGGACAGCTCTGCATAAAGCCTCTTGTCGTATTCGATCTTGGCGCTGGTGTCGAATCTGTCGAATGTCATGTTGGGATCCAGCTGCGCCTCGTGAATACGATTCTGGATGGCGGAGCTGTCGCGTCGATTGACCTCTTCAGACAAGACCAGCAGCAGAAAGTCTTGGTGGGGCATCGACTGCTTGTCGGCGAGCACGAGCCGCTCGACGAGCGTGTCGGCCACGCGCCCCAGGCGCAGCCTGCGCAGCACGGCCATCAGCTCCGGGCTCACGATGTGCGAGCGCATCACCGCACCTCCTTGCCGCCCGGCGCCTTGCGCGTCTCGAACTGGTCGGCGGACCGTGCGAACCGCGCTGGCGCAAGCTTGACGACTTTGCCGCCCGTGCTCGCGGCGTCCACGGGCTTGGCGGCGCGCTCGAGCATGCGGCGGATGCGGGTCACGTCCACTACCTCGAACGTCAGCGCGCTCTGGCAGATTGCCTCGACCCTCCCGGCGCCGAACCTTTCGCACAGGCCGAGCAGTGCGTGCACCTGCCGCATCATCGTCCAGGGTAGAGGGCAGTCCGCAAGAAGCTCGGCGTACCGTCCGATGTGTTCGCCGAGCTGCCGTGCTTGCTCCAACTGCTCGCTGACGCTGCGCCGCGCGTACAAGGCCTTGCCCGGCGGGTAGTCTGCCGGGTCCGTAGAACGTCCTCCAGCAGGTTGCCGCGGGTGAACCTTGAGCAGCTTCGCGCCGAGGTAGGCCTTGACCGTGCTCTTGTCGGCGCGCGTGCGAAGCTCGATGTCCTTGCCGACCAGCCTGTACGACACCGAATACAGCGCTCGCTCGACTTGGATGTGACAGTCGCGCCGTACCGTCGCGGTCCCGTACTGCGGCACGTCGAACACGTCCGCGGGCGGCGGCTTCATCGTGGCCTTCTCCTGCTGCTCGTAGACGTGCCGAGGGACCCGGCAGGTGGTCCCATGGACTCGCATTCCGGCCTTCTCGGCGCACCACCAGCGGGCGCGGTCGCGCGCATCCTGCAGGCCGCGGAACTCCTCGCCCGCGAACCAGTTGTTGCGCACGAACTGCACCTGATTCTCGACCTTGGGCTTGTCCTTCGGATGCCGGACTCGCGCCGGATCCACGTACAGCCCCCGCGACTGCACGTAGTCGGCGAACGCTTCCGTCAGCCGCGGCTTCAGCGGGTCGGGCCAGATCACCATCGCCTTGGTGTTGTCGGGGATCATCGACACCGGGCAGCCACCGAAGAACTGCCAGGCCGCATCCAGGCCCTCGCACACCGCCTCCGTCGTCTGCCGGAACGTCGGCCAGACGAACTGGTATCGGCTGAAGCCCAGCGTGATGATCAGCGCCCACAGCATGCGCAGCTTGCCCGTCTGCTCGTCCGTGATCCGCCCCATCTGCCCGAAATCCACCTGGGCTTCCTGGCCAGGATCGGGATCCTCGAGCAGCACCGTGACCTCTCGCTCTTTCCAACCGAGCTGCTCGATCACGAACCTGCGCAGGATCCAGTAGCTCACCTCGACTCCCCGACGGAGCAGCAGCTCGTGGGCCTTGCGCAGCCGCAGGGGCTTGCTGCGCTTGAGCCACTTCTCGAGCAGCTCCTTGTGCTTGGGCAGCTCCTCCCAGGCGTCGCTTCGCTCCACCCCAGGGCGAGCTTGCAGCTTCTCGGCCACCTGCCCCACCTGCTCGTCGGTCACTTCCCCCGGCGCCAGCAGGCCCAGCTTCTTGGCCTGCTTGAGGTATCCGCGCACCGTCTTGCGGTCCACGCCGGTCTCCCTCGCGATGCGCCGGACTCCCTGCCCGGCGCGCCCCCGTCTCAACACTTCCTTCACGTCCACCATCGTCAGCTCCCGGTAACTCATCGGCACCTCCCGACGGCGACCCGCGCCGTCATCGGTCAGCACCTTGTCTCAGTTCCGGTCGCTTGCCCCGGGCCAATCGTGAACGCTCAGGCCTCAGGTGGTCCCATGATCTGCAAACGGGGTGGTCCCATGATCTGCAAATCGGTCCGCCGTCTCCCCCCTCGCGGGTGGTCCCATGATCTGCAAACGGGGTGGTCCCATGATCTGCAAAAAAGGGCCCTCAGGTGGTCCCATCAATCTGCAAACTGACACCGTGGGCTCTTGCTGGTACGTGCAGGCTGCGAGCCTCGCCCCCAAAGAGCGCTGCCTGGCTCGGCCGGCCCGAAGGTCAGCCATCGCCGGGCCCTGGATCTCAGCGGCCTGACGTCGAGTTCGGCATCTTGATTTTCCCTCTCGGCCCCGGATCGCGTAGGATGCAGCCGAATGCCGAGGCGTCCTTCAAGCAAGTTCCTTCTCGCCAACAGCGTCTCGCTGCTCGCCGTGCTCGCCGTCTGGATGTGGTCCTGTTCGCGACGAGCCGATCCGGATGACGGTCCAGCGTCCGCAACGCCGGCGGGCGCCCCGGCGACCGGCCCAACGAGCTCGGCGCCGCGTGCCCAGGCCCCATCTGCCGCCGCGGAGCTTCCGCCCCCCGCAGCGAGCGAGGCGGCTGCGGCAATCACCGACGCAGGCGTGGAGGCGGGCGTGGATCCCATCGATCTGGCGATCGCACCCGACGGTGGCGTGCCCTACCAGCCCGAAGGAACGCAGTTTCGCTCGCCTTTTGCCAAGCCCCACGCGATCCGCCCGGTGCGGGTCAACGTAGCATTCCTGCTCAACAGCGTGGATGACTACGACATCAAGACCGGAACGTTCACCGCGGACTTCTTCCTGAGCCTGACGAGCTCCCAGGCCATGCCGCCCATCAAGCTCACGTCGCCCAACGGCAAGCTCGACAGCCAGGAGACGATCGCTGACAAGCCCACGTTCAAGTTCTACCGCTACAGCGGGTCGTTCAAGTCACCGCCCAACTTGCGCAACTACCCCTTTGATTCGCAAGAGCTGAAGATCATCCTGGAAGACGACATGCGGGCCACGGACCAGATCCGCCTGGTGCCGGACAAGGAGCGCACGCAGCTGGCGCGCGGCTTCCAGGCGATCGGCTGGCAGGTGGACTATGTCGAGGCGCGCGCGCTGAGCCAGTCGTATCCCGACCGCTTCGAGGGAGACGACCTGTACTACGGCCGGTACATCTTCGGGCTCGGGCTCGAGCGCTACGCCACCAGCGCGGCCTTCAAGGTGTTCGTGCCCGCGTTTGTCATCGTCATCATCTCGGTGCTGGGCATGTGGGTGCCGCCGAGCGAGATGGAGGTTCGCTCCAACTCCGGAGCCCCGATGCTGGCAGGAGCCGTGCTGTTCCACTTTGCGCTCATGCAGGAGCTGCCCGCCACCAGCTACCTCACGCGCGCCGACAAGCTCATGATGAGCGTCTACTTCGCTATCGCCATCGGCATGATCTCCACCTGGGTCATGTTCCTGGTGCGCGAAGAGAAGGTCATGACCGTGTTCCGCATCGCGCGGATCGTGGTTCCGGTCCTGTCGGTCGTTGCGCTGGCGCTCGGCAGCCTGGGCTGAGCCCGGCAGGCGTCAGCGGCGCAACCAGGGGCACTTCGCCAGCACCTCGGGGCCGCGCCGGCGCGTGCAGCGCACGCCCACGTTCAGGCCGCTGGCCTTGACGTCCTCGCAGTTCTGATACCGCTCGTAGTTGGCCGCGTCATTGAGGTCGAGATGGACCGGGCAGTCCCCGAGGTGCACGAGGTCATTGCGATAGATGCCGCGGTCGGGAAAGTAGTTGAGCACGACCTCGGCCGAAAGCCGGTCGCCCTTTTTGATGTTCGCCGCGCAGGCCGCGAATGCCTTGTCTCCGCGCATGATCCGCCGGGCGTCGCCGGGGCAGTCGACGTAGCGGTACTCGAGGTCGAGCATGCCAGTGCCCTGGCCGAACCGGCGAACCTGCAGCACCTCCACCGTGGTGGTGTAGTGCTTGGCTGTCTTGCAGGAACACACGGCCAGCGCGGCCGTGAGAAGCAGTGCGGCGCGACGCCACGCTCTCATGGGACGTCATTATGCTCGATCCTGTTCCACCGCCGCAACGATTCGCGATATGCTGCCCCGGGTTCGTTCCCTTGAAGGAGGCCAGCTTGATGAGATCGAGATCCCGTCGCACGACTACCTGGGCTCTGGCGGCGACCTGCATCGCCAGCCTGGCCGCAGCCTGCAGCAGCAGCGATTCGTCGAACCCCGGCACCGGGGGCGGCGGCTCGGGCGGACCTTGCCCGGGAGCCGAGTGCGGCTACGCCAGCTCCGCCTGCCTGGCCGTCGGCGACAACACCGGCGCCGCCCGGACCCAGTTGCGCATGATCCAGCTGGTGACCACCGCGCCCCCGGCACTGACCTCGAACTTCGTCGAAGACACCATCCTCAACAAGAACCTGCGCTTCGCCTACGGCAGCTGTCCGCTCTACGGCACCGGCGAGTTCTCCTGGCTGTTCGATTGGGATACCGCCGCGGGCAAGCTCACCATGGGAGGCGGCGCCTTGCTGCCCGACGAGAACGCCGCCAAGTCCGGAACCTGCTTCCTGCAATTCCACGACGACACCTCCGGCATCGACGTGGCGCCCGCTACCGTGGACGCGCCGCTGGGCGCCGACGGCAAGTTCGACGCCACGTTCGACAAGATCGTGATTCCGATCTTCCTCAACCCCACCGCGACCAGCTACGTGCTGCTGCCGTTGCACCAGGTCCACGTCCGCACCACGGACACCGGCGCCGTGACCGACAACGCGGGAACCCCGTCGGCCACGGGCAACTGCCTGGGCACGTACAAGGCAGCGGCACTGCCGGTGACCAGCGACGTGTACTGCATTCCGGACGACAACTACTCGTACTTCACGCCCGGAGGGCAGCTCGACGGCTACGTGACAGTCGCGGAGTCGGACGCGGTCTGGGTCAAGGATCTGCAGGAGAGCCTCTGCGTGCTCTTGTCGAACGACCCGGCGACCTACAAGGACGTGGACACGAGCAAGTGCAAGCGCGACGCGCAGGGTAACATCACGCTCAAGGGCGATTGGGATTCGGCGACCAACAGCGCGATGGCCGGCGGCGACTCCTTCCACCTGGTGGCCCAGTTCGCGGCCAATGCGGTGAAGATCAACGGCACCGCGACCAAGTTCGACTGCAGCGACGCCCACTGAGGCATCGGGTGGGTGCCCGGCGCACGGGCGCGCGAGTTGGTGGGAATCGGCCGCGCTATTGCTGCGGGAAGACGCAGGGGCCGGCGCCGCCATTGCACGTCTGGGTGACCGTGCCGGTGCGCAGGAACACGTCCGCCATGTCGATCATCTCCGGAATTCCCCGCACCCAGTCGTGCGGGTCGGGCACGCCCCCGAATCCAGGCGGCGTGTTGGTCTTCGGCGCTTCCGGCAGCCCGAAGCTCACCTCCACCATCGCCGAGCCGTTGTAGGGCGCGTCCACGTCGTCGATCCCCCAGACCTCGCGGTTGACCGCCTTGAGGTTCTTGGCCCCCACCGCCCGAGCGATGATGTGCGCCCCCAGCGGCGTGACCTGCTGATCCCCCAACGCCACGTGCAGCAGCACCTCGTGCGACGGCGTATTCGGGAGCATGTTCTCGTGGATGTACGGCATGTAGCCGTCCGGCTCGGTCCGATCCCAGAACATCTGGATGAGCCCGATGGCCATCTGCAAATCCATCGCCGTCTTGTAGCCCGAGTACAGGATGGTAAAGAATGGCCCGAAGTCCGCGCTGCGGGACAACAGCATGCTGTAGGGCCCCCCGGGCTCGCCCAGCATCCCGCGGGTCACGTCCGTCGTGATCGCCATGTACGTCGTTCCGAAGATCCCTCCCTGGCTGTCACCACGATAGTAGCCCACCGTCGGGTCGATCGCGCTGTGACCGTTGAACTGGATCTCCGGCTCGTTCACGAACCTGCCGCGCATCAAGCGCATGAGCATCAGCTCGTTGATCAGCCCCTGGTGCTGCCTGCCGACCACCGCCTTGAACGCCCCGATGTCTCCCGACATCGCGTTGAGCACCATGTCCTGGTCGCCCGTCGCCATGCCCGTCAGATCCATGCTGAAGGCCACCATCTTTTTGGTGTCCGCGATCGTCGCCAGATAGCCGTTCTGGCCTTCATCCATGCTCCCCAGAAGGCCGTGGCCGTTCTGCAAGGGCGGCCCCGACGAGCCGTCCGTCAGGCTGTTGGGCACGTGCACCACGAACGGGAAGTCGTACGTGCCATTCTGCTTGGGTAGCCCGTCGTCGCCGAGGAGCAATGTGCCATTCGCCGCGCCCGTATCCAGATAGATCGGCACGGTCATGTGCGCGTGAATGCGCTTGGCAATGTGTGAGTTTGGATTGGCCTCGATCGAGTCGATTGCGTAAGGCGGTCCCTGGTCGCCTACCGTCTTGAGCGCGTCGTCGCGCATGTGGATCAGCCAGCGCGTGTTGTTGTCGCGGCTCGCCGTGGTGAAGTCCCAGGCGATCTGCAGGTCGCCCGTGTCCACCCCGGCCGCCTTCAGCTTGCCGAAGATGTCGGCGTAGTTCGCCCGCCGCCTCTCCACCTCCGCGTCGCCGAACGGCGTGCCGTCCCGCAGCGCCTGGAACGCCGGCGTCGGCGCAATCACGTTGCCGTCCTGGTCCTGCACGTGCCGGATGGCCACGATGTACCGCGTCGCGTCCTTGAGCCGCACCACCGGCCGAAGGAAGAACGTCCGCTCGTCGTCGTGCGTCGTCGCCGTCATGTCCAGCTCGGCAAAGTGCGGCACCAGCGTGCCCGTCTCGGCCTCCACGAGCAGCGTGGGCGAGTCGAGCGTCACCGACAGCCCGAGCGTGTCCTGCGTGGGCAGGCCCGTGATCGACGCATTCGGAAGGTGCGTCATGATGTTGCCGCCCGGCGAAAAGCCGTCCGAGTCGTTCCACGGCTCGGGGTTCGTGGGGCGACCGCCGTGCTGCCAGCGCGGCAGCATCTCGGCCGTGAAGCTCACGCGCTTGCCCGTCGCCGTGGACGCATCGTCGACCAGGTGTGCATTCGACGGGAACGGGAATCCGCAGTAGGTCGGAACGAGCGGGTCGCAGCCTTCCGCTACGCCGCTGGTGGGCAGGGGCTGGTCGGCAGACGAGTCGCTCGAAGAGCACCCGAACGCCAACGGAGCGGAGAGCACCACGGTCAGAAGAAGGATGCGCGGCAAGGTCAGCATAGGGCGACTGTGCCATTGAACCGGGCGCCTGCGAAGATGGAAACATCGGGCGACGAGGTGTTGACGCAGCGCGGCGTCGCGCGGTGCAGCGAGGACGCAGGCAGCGCGTGGCGGGATTCGTTGGGGGAATCAGAGGCGCAGAGGTCAGAATCGGTACGTGGCGCCTAGCGCCAGAATCGTCGTCTGCTGCGTAACGGAGCCGTCGTTGATGAAGAACTGCGTTCGGTTGACGACCGGCGAGGTGGCCTGGCTTCCGGCCAGGCCGCGCAAAGCGCCGTTCCCGTGGTTGTCGAGCTTGCCCGGGAAGACATGGCCGCCTGCCACCATCAGATCGAAGGCGCCCACGCGGACCGTGGCGCCTGCGCTCAGGCCGAATCGCTGCGCCGGAACGAAATCGATATTCAGATAGCGCTCGTCTTGCCCCGCCGACTCGAAGAAGCCCCCCGCACGCAGGGCAACTCGCCGCGGGACGAGCACGTAGTCGCCCCCCACCCGCACCCCGAAGACGTCCTTGAAGTGGTGGGGCACGTCCGAGTTGGGCGGCGCGATTCCCCCGGCCAGCCAGTCGATGTTGATCGGCGGACGGCTCGGGAACCTGATCTCGAGGTTCTCCATCACGCTGTTGTGCGACCACGTGAAGTCCACCTCGGCGTCGAACACGTCGTCGGCGATCGGATCGCGAACGCCGGGCTCACGCTGGCCCTCGCGCGGCTGGTGATAGCGAATCCCGAGCTTGGCCTGCATCGGCTGGTTGATCCTCACCGATACCGCATCGCCCGTGGTCTGCGTGCACGGCGTCTGCTTGCCGGCTCCGCAATTGTAGCGCGACGGATCCCTCACGGTGCCTGGATCGTTGTAGTACGGTCCTTCGATGTAGGCGTCGCCCCTGGCCTTGATCGCGTCGCTGACCGTGTACCAGGCGCCCACGTCGAGCTGGGGGGCGGGCGCGTACAGCACGCCAGCGACCATGCCCGGGACGAACATGTCTTTGACCTTCAAGGTGGCCTTGATGTCCGTGGACCAGTCATCGGTGGTGACCGACGAGCCCAGGGCCTGCGAGATGTTCGAGAAGGTGAAGGACGCGACTCCCCAGATGACCCCGGCGCCCACCTCGAGGTTCGGCAGCAGCTGGTAGCCCGCCGACAGCGTGGGAAGGAGCACCAGGCCCTGCTGCTCGAGCAGCATGTAGCGCGTGGGTGAAGGCATCGTCTTGCCTTCGGCGCTCGTGACCACGTCGGGGTACGTGAGCTTGCCGACCGAATTGGGCCCTTGCACCGACAGCCCGAGGGCCAGCTTGTCGCTGGCGCGCCACACCGCCGACAACGCGGGATTCGGGAATGGCGTGCCCGAGTTGGTGTTGCACGTCTCCGTCGGGTACGTGCCGGGATAGCCCGTTCCGCTGAACGAGGCAGTCGTCGGGTTGCCCGCCGTGTCGCGCGGGCTCAGGCAGGTCTTCTGCCAGATCAGATTCAGATTGAGGCTCACCCCGCTTTGCTGGGTAGCCAGCGCGGCGGGATTCATGAACGCCGCGAGCGGGTCGCTGGCCCGCGCTACCCACGCCCCGCCCCGGCCGAACTGCTCGACGCCCGTGTCCGGGACCTCGAAGGCGCTGGTCGCACGCGCCGGAGACGAGAGCAACGAAGCGGCCACGCACAGCCCGCACGCCGCCAGTCCGGATGAGAACCTATCTCGCACGATGCTCCTCCATCATGATCCGCCCGCAGATCCAGCCGCTCGCCGCGACGCGGACGCTCGAGCTCGCACGATACACAGGCCGAACAACCAGGTCGAGAGCGATCGGCACGCGCCGGGGCCGTTGACACCCCGGCGGCGCGTCCTGCACACTTCCTTGCGTTCACCCGTGGCTTGAGGTCCGGGCCTGCCTTCCATGATCGACGATCGCCACGCACGAGGCTCCGCACGGCCACCAGGCGGGGGCCCGCGCTCCGTGCTCCCCGACGAGCCTTCCGGCGCCTTCGACCGGAACGACCCGCTGCTGGGCGCCTGGATCGAGCGGCGATTCACGATCATCGAGCGCATGGCCCAGGGCGGCATGGGCAAGGTCTACAAGGCTGTCCAGTCGCCCATGGGCCGCATCGTGGCTCTCAAGGTGCTCAGCCCCTTGTCCGGCGAGGGCCGCAAGGACGAGTTCCACCAGCGCTTCTTCCTCGAGGCGGCCACCGCCGCCAGGCTCGTGCACCCCAATACCGTCACCGTCTACGACTACGGCAACTCCGGCGATCTGTACTACATCGTCATGGAGTTCCTCGACGGCACCAACCTTCGCAGGATTCTCAACGACGAGCGGCGTCTGCACCCGGTGCGCGTGCGGCACATTGCCATGCAGATCTGCAGGTCGCTGCAGGAAGCCCACGGCATCGGCGTGATCCACCGGGATCTGAAGCCCGAGAACATCATCGTGCTGGACACCGCGACCCACCGCGATCACGTCAAGGTGGTGGACTTCGGCTTGGCCAAGGCGTTTCGCGGCGAGGGGGCCGCGCTGCACATCACCGGCGAGGGGCTTGCCATCGGATCTCCTACATACATGGCGCCCGAGCAGATTCTCGGGGATCCGATCTCGCCCGCCACCGATGTCTACGCCCTGGGCACCCTGCTGTTCGAGATGCTGACCGGCGACGCGCCGTTTGCCGGGCGAAGCCCCCACGACACGCTGATGGGGCACGTACACGAGCCGCCGCCCACCCTGCCGTCGCGGCTCGCGGACCGACCGCTGCACCCGGGTTGGCAACCCCTGGTCGGCAAGTGCCTCGCAAAGGATCCGGCCGACCGGTTTCACGGCATGGACGAGCTTCTCGCCGCGCTCAAGGTATTGCCGGGCCCATCCCCGGCTTCCCGGCCCAGTACCGCTCCCGCGCTCCCGCACCCCGGCTCGTCTGCCCCCGCCGCACCGTCCCGCCCTGCGCCTGCGTCCATTCTCCCGCACCCGGCCCTCCGCGCTTCTCCCGCGTTCGCCCGGCACGTTCCGACCCGGCTCGTGGTCGCAGCTGTGACCGCCGCCATCGTCGTCGCACTCGCGCTCGCGGCCATGTGGCTCGCCTGGCATCGATAACCCCGTATTGTACCGGTTCGCACCGCGAGGCGGTACCTTGCCAAGGGCTCCGGCCGGCCATACTCAATTAGTGGAAATGCCAAGGGGAATGTGGCCGGCAGCACGGCCCGGGCCGCGGCGATGACATCCTTCGCCCTCGCCATCGGCCGCCGGGGGCAACGATGGCACCGGACAACACTATTGCGTTCGATTCCTACGAGTCCCTCGGCAATCGGGAGCTGGCGTGGCTCGCATTCGCCCGCCGTGTCCTTTCCATGGTCGAGGATCCCACCCTGCCCCTGCTCGAGCGCGCGAAGTTCCTCGGCATCATGGGCGTGCTGCACTACGAGTATTTCACCAAGCGCGCCAGCCGGCTCAAGCGCCAGATCCGCAAGCGCCCCGACAAGCGTTCGATGGACGGACGCACGCCGGCCGAGGAGCTCGCGGCGTGCAGCATCGAAGTCGAGGAGCAGCTGTCACGGACGTACAGGGTCATGCTCGACGAGATCCTGCCGGGCCTGCGCGCAGCCGGCTGCCCGATTCTGGGCTGGCACGAGCTGACACCATCGCAAGCCGAGAACCTGCGACGCTACTTCGTCGAGTCGGTGCAACCGATTCTGATTCCCCTGGCGGTGGACGCGGAGCATCCGTTTCCGTTCATCTCCAACCTGGGGCTGAACATGGCCGTGTTGGTGCCCGAGCCGGCCAATGGCCGCGACAGGTTCGTTCGCATCAAGGTGCCCGTGAATCGCCCGCGTTGGGTGCCTTTGGCCGACGGCTCGGGCTTCGTTCCGCTCGAGCAGGTGATAGACGCCAATCTGTCGTTGATGTTTCCGCAGACCTCTCCGAGCGTGGTCTGCTGCTTTCGGGTGACGCGGGGCGCCGAGGGCGACAAGGAGCTGGTCGAGAGCGAGCTGGACGAGATCCGAGTTCCGGACGAGCCGGGACGTCACTTGAGGTACGTGAATGCGTTTTTGAAGGCACGTCGCTGTGCCGAGGTGGTGCGCGTGCAGGTCGAGACCAGAATGCCCGGGCCGCTGCGGGCCTGGTTGGCCGAGCAGCTGCGCGTGGGGCTCGAGGACGTGCTCGAGAGCCCGACGCTGCTGGGGTTGTCGGACTTCCTGCGCTTCAAGCCGACGGCACCGAATGCATCGTTGCACTTTCCCCCGCACGAGCCGCGCAGCCACCCCCGGCTGGTCCACGCCGAGGACATCTTCGCGGAGATCGCCAGGGGCGACATTCTCGTGCATTGCCCCTACGTGTCCTTCGACACCACCGTGCTGCGGTTCCTCGAGGAGGCGGCGCGCGATCCGAGCGTGCTGGCGATCGAGCTGACCATCTACAGGACGAGCAGCGACTCACCGATCGTGGCGGCGCTGGCCGAAGCGGCGCGACGAGGCAAGCAGGTGGCCGTGCTCGTGGAGATCACGGCTCGCTTCGACGAAGCGCCGAACATCGCCTGGGGAGCCTATCTGGAGAGCGAGGGCGTGCATGTGGCCTACGGCGTCGAGCGGCTCAAGACTCACGTCAAGCTGGCCCTGGTGGTGCGCGACGAGCACGGGCGGCTGCGTCGGTATGCCCACCTGGGCACGGGAAACTATCATACAGGGACGGCCCGTCTGTACGAGGATCTGGGGATTCTCACGGCGGATCCGGTGCTGTGCGAAGACGCCGCGGCTGTGTTTGCCGCGCTGACGGGAGCCACGCCCCTGGCCGGATTCAAGGAGATGCTGGTGGCGCCGGTGACCCTGAGAAGCGGATTCGAGGCGTTGATTCGCAGGGAAGCCGAGCACGCGCGGGCCGGACGCCCCTGCGGCATCGAGGCCAAGATGAATCAGTTGCAGGACCGCGGGGTCATTCGCGAGCTGTACATGGCCAGCCGCGCCGGAGTGCCGATCACGCTCAACGTGCGAGGACTGTGCACGCTGCGCCCGGGCGTTCCCGGCCTGTCCGACCGGATCCGCGTTTTCAGCGTCATCGGCCAGTTCCTCGAGCACAGCCGGATCTACCGGTTCGAGAACGGTGGCAGCCCGGAGTTCTTCATCGGCTCCGCGGATTGGATGGAGCGCAATCTGACCCGGCGCGTGGAGAGCATCGTGCCCGTGAAGGACGCGGCGGTGCGCCAGCAACTGCAGGATATCCTCGACGTCTATCGCAGCGACAACGCCTCTGCGTGGGACTGCGCGCCGGACATGTCCTATGCGCGCCGCCACCCCGCGCCTGGAGAACCTCGCAGAGCAGCGCAGGAGATCTTCGCCGACGAGGCGCTGGCAGCCTGGCGCAGCGCGGAAGAGTCCGCCGTGGTCTCCGAACGCACTGTCCCGTAGTGCCCGCGTCCTGCCCGGCCCGCGCCGCGGCGGACCGCACGGCTTCCCAAGGGTCCCGCGCTCTGTCCATTGTGCGCCTCGTTGTTCGCCCTGCGGTGTCCTTCCGCCGCTCGCGCTGCTACAATGCCTTCGCCCCTCCGGCACAAGAGGTTTTGTCCCATGAACCCGCTTCGATCCGTCGCCTACCTTGCTCCCGTCGCCGCCGTGCTGCTGATGGCATCCGCCGCCCGTGCCGACATGGTGCTCCTCATCCCGGCCAGGGGCCAAGTGCCGGGTAAGCTCATCACCGGCAACATCGCCTACGAAACCCGCTACGTGATGGCCGAGACCGGTCATTCGTTGGTCGACGACACCCAGACGCAGGCGTCGATCCTGCAAGTGCCCGACCATCAACCGGACAATGCGGACGAGTTCGCCTTGCTCGCGAAGGTCGCCAACGCCTCCTGGGTGGTGCTTCCGACCATCTCGGAGACCGGGAATCGCTATCGGCTGGAGTTGACCGCCTACTGGGCGCCCGGCGGCAGGGTCGAGAGCGTGGCGCGTGACATCGACGTCAACGCGGTTCATCAGCAGATCCTCGAGATGGCGAAGGTGCTGCTGCGGCCCGAGGGGGTGGGAACCGGCGCGCTGCCGTGGGAGACTTCGGGGCCGGTCGCATCCACGCCTCAACCCGAGAGCCACGAAGGCACGACTCCGCCGCAAGCCAGGCCCATCGTGATCATCGCGGGCGCCGGGCTCGGTGTGTCCGCCGCGATCGACCGGCCCTCCGGTGCGACGGGTAGCAGCGTCGCGACCTTTGGTGCTTTGCGCGCGGGCCTTGGCCTCGGCGAGTCCCTGGAGCTTTCCATCGGTTTTCGCGGGCACCTGTCGGGACCCCGGGCCATTGCTGCGGACGCGTCCGGAAGGTACCTGGCGCCGCTGGACGCAGGCGGGCGGGTGCGGCTCGGTCCCGAGCTTGGCGTGGGCGCGTTCGTGCAGCAGGGCGGCGCCAAGCAGACGAGCCTGATGCTACGTGTGAATGCGGTGGCGAGCGTCGAGGTCAGCGGCCAGGTTTCCGTGGAGGCCGCCCTGGGTGACCTTGCCTGGATCCCCGCTTCCTCGGGAACACTGGTGCTCGGCGGCGGCGCGGTCTACGGCGTCGCGCGCTTCTGAGGGTTCAACCCTGCGCCGGCGTCGCGCCGACCCGCTGGATCGAGCGCTTGGGCATCCCGTCGGGCTGCCTGGATAAGTCGATATCGAAGGGACCGGCGAGGAGGTTGCCGGACGGGTCGGCGACGATGCGCACGCGAGGGCGCGCAAAGTCCAGGGCGGCCTTGGGTACGGCGATGACGGTGCCGATTTCGCCCGTGTCGAGCTCGACGATGGTACCGGGCGGAATGAAGCCCAGGGCGACCGTGAGCAAGCGAACGAAAGCGTGTTCGACGGGACTGGTGCACTCCTGGTCGAGACGTTCCACGGCCTGGTCGAGGGCCACGGGGCGAGCGCCCCGGCGTGCGCTTCG
This sequence comes from Myxococcales bacterium, assembly GCA_021847645.1. GTDB lineage: Bacteria > Myxococcota_A > Polyangia > Polyangiales > Polyangiaceae > JAJZQG01. The sequence goes on along the minus strand of JAJZQG010000002.1, from coordinate 75,805 downwards.
CAGCTCGTTGAACCTTCTTGCGGCGAAGAGCAGGGAGGCGAGCGATGCGGGAGTCATGAGCCCTTCATAGATGGGCGCTGTCGAGGACTTCGCTTCCAGGGCTTCGTAGACGATCACGTTGCGTCGAATCGCGGGGGGATAGAACTGCCCCGTTTCCAGCAGGACGATGAGGGCCTGGGCGGCGGCATCCTGTGCGGCGGTCGAGCCGGCGGCCGTGCCTTGCCCGCAATCGGCGGTCAGGGCAGCCAGCGCCAGCGCGCCGAGGGCGGCGCGGTCGTGGGTCAGGCTCGTGGCCATGGCCAGAGACAGGACGGCAGTACTCACCGCGCGTTTGGCTGGTTCCTCGTCGAGCGGACCGGCCGCCGCAGCGGTGAGCCATTCGGGGTAGTCTTCCACCAGCGCCACGAGCTTCTGGGCAATGCGCTTGACCTCGCGGCCGCCGGAGGTGTCCCCGTGTGCGAGCTTGTCGTGGAAAGCGCGGACGACGACGATGGCCGTCGCGTAGCTCTTGACCACCCGGGCAACAGGGGTTTCGGTCGGATCGAAGTCGAGCTCGGCGTCCGGATCCGGCGCCTTGCGGGTAGAGATGCCTTGGCCGAGCCCCCCGAGCAGCCTGGCAGCAGCGGTGTGATCGCGCTGGGAGTCGACCAGCAGGCGGAAGAAGGTCAACAGGGCGACGCGGCCCACTCCCCGCTCGAACGTGAGCTCGTTGGTGCCGCAAGGTTCCAGCATCCCGCCGACCTGCAGCGCCAGTGCATACGCTTCGCGCGACGTGCGCAGCATGCGCCGGTTGACCGTCACCTTGTCTCGGGAGAAAGCTACCCGGATGACCTCGGTCCCGTACACCTCGCAGTACAGCGCCACGGCGTCGACCAGCGGTTGTACCAGCTGCTGGACCGTTTGATTGGCATCGTCGTACAGCTGGCAGGCCTTGGCGAGGCGGTAGGCGCACTGGACCAACGCTACGGGCGCTTGCCTGCGCTGCTCCGCTTGGCGGGGACTGTCATCCATCGCCCGGGGACGACGCGATGTCATGAGGCCTCCTCGGGTTTCGGCGGCACGACGGAACGACGCTGCTCGACCTGTCCCGCAGCACGCGTGGCGGCATCGCGCACCGAGCTGGAGGTGAACCACTTGGACTTGGCAATCCGCTGAAGGGCGTCGAGGGCTTCGGGGGACTCGGAACCGGCGAGGAACTCAGCGGCCAGCACGCGCGACATCTCCTCGGTATCGGAGCGCAGCAGCCCGCGCTTGCCCAACAGCTCGAGCGCGATCCCTTCGGCTCGCCCCCGGTTCAGTGCCCCCACCGCGGCCAGCAGCAAACGTCGTTCGATGACCGACAGCTCGTGGAACGAGTCGGCCTGGATCCGGCGCACCAGCGTGGGCCCCGCCGCGAGGATCCGTCGCGAGGCCACGGTCTCGAGCACGCGAATCCGCATCTCCGGGTCCGGGTCCTCCACCAGCGAGCGGATGTCGTCTCGAACGCGGTCGACCGGCGCTTCGGGCAGGGAGGCCAGAGCCTCCATTCGCACGGCGACGTGGGGCGAGTGAAGCGCCGCGCTCACCGCCGCCACGGCGGCCGGTGTGCCCAGGCCGCGCAGTGCGGCGAGCGTAACGCAGGCGTGCTCGACGGAAAACGACGGGAGCAGCTCGGCGAGCAGCTGCTCACGCCCCTCGAGACGCGTCGTCGCCCAGCTGACCAGCACGTCCTGCAAGCCAAGCGGCGAGGTGGGGTACTTGCCCAGGACGCTGGCGACCAGGCTGTCGTCTTCCCCGATGAGCTCGAGCGCGCGCCCCAGCAGGGGCAGCGAGGGTTCGTCGGGAGCCTCGGCCAGAAAGTCGATGAGCTGAAGAATCTGCTCGATCGAGAACAGCGAGGTGAGCAGCGACTCGCGCAACGAGGCCGCCAGGGTAGGGGACTCGCACAGCGCGGCAGCGTCGTCGAGCGACGCGAACAGCTGCAGGATGCTCGAAGCGCTCCGGGCCGCGGCTTGGTCGCGCGCCCACCGCTCCAGTGTGGAGGTCAGTCGCAACGTGACGTTCGATGCGCTGGCCACCGCCCACGCGGCGCGGAAGCCGAAGGCGAATCGGTCGAACCACTCCGACTCGGCCAGATGAAGTTGTGCCTCCACAGTGATCCGGCTTGCCTCGTCCAACGCCACGAGCTGGATGGATTCGGCAAGATTGCGACGGGCCGCGGCGTACAGCCCCAGCTGCTCCGCGCTCTCTCCACGAAGGTCGATCTGCCGCACCAGCTCGTCGCGCTGCTCCATGAACTCCGGATCGTCGCCGTCGGCGAAAGCATCGACCGCCAGCCATCCAACATGCTGCAAGCGCCGATCCCACAGCGCCGTGGCCGCGTCGTCCTCGGCGCCGAACCCGAGCGAGGCGTCGCGCAGCAGCACGCCCAGAAAGTCCTTGACCTCTCCGGAGGTGATTCCGGGCTTGAGCTGGACCTTGCGAAGGCCCTCGACGAACAGCTCGTAGGGAATCCGGTCGTAGGGGGGACGATCCGGCTTCCATACGACTTTCCCGTGATAGGACAGCTGCATCGAGCCCACGTCGAAGCTCAGGCTCTCGGGCGACTGTTTGAGATAGTCGCCAATCGCGTCGACACAGCGCCGAAGCTGCGTCTCGGTCTGCGGATGCTCCCAGCGGTACTGCCTGGCGGTTTGCATGCACACCGTCAGCAGGGTCCACAGTTCCGCCAAGCGCGCTGCATTGTCGTCGAGCTGCGCTTGGGACAACGACGGGTCCTCCTCGACCAGGTCGTTGGCCCGCGTCGCGCCTTGCGTTTGGGCTTTCCCTCCATCGGTCACCGCGCCCGCGCGCAGCGACGCCAACAAGGTCGCCATCTCGACACGAACCGAGCTCATGTCGACTTGCACTCGATCCGAGCCGGACGGCGGAGGCGCCGTATGGACCTGCGCCGGCGGAATGCTGGCCGCGGCGCCCTGGCCCGCGGGCGGAATCGACAGGTTCGTCTGTACGTCGATCACCGCCACGCCATCGGTCAAACCAGCGAGCATACCCGCTTGATTCGCCGCCCCCAACGCCACGGACCCGTCGGGGTCGAGCTTGCGAGCGGAGATCGGACCAAGCACCGGCTCGATCGCGGCTCGGATGGCCGGCAGCCGCGTCGTGCCACCGGTGGCGTACACCGCCGCCAGATCGCCCTTCGATAGCGACGCCGACTCGAGGGCACGGTGGCAGGCGTCCCCCACGCGAGCCACCGAGTCCTGCAGAATCTTGTCGATGTGCTCGCGACCGATGACGATTTCCTGGTTCTGCAGTCCCGGACCGATCGGCAGGAAAGGAATCACCGCCGTCACGCTCGATGCCTGAGCCAGCGTGCACTTGGCCGCTTCGCACGTCTGACGGATCATCTCGCTCACGCAAGCGTCCGCAGGGAACGCGCCCAGCCTGGCCTCCAGTCCCTTGTAGACCGCCAGGGCAAGCGCCCAGTCCACGTCGTCGCCCCCGCCCAGTGGATCCCCCGCGCTCGAAACCAACTGCACCCGCCCCGGGGCAAGCTCGATGATCGACGCCGTGCAACCCCCCGCGCCAACATCCACGACTGCCACGCGCCTCGTCCCCGCACCGGCGTCCAGCAGCGACAACGCCGTGCACGTTGCCTCGGTCAGCACCTGCAACGACTCCACCCCGGCCTGCCCGGCCGCCTTCTCCAACGCGGCTCGCTGCCTGCGGCCGTACCAGAACGGCGTCGTGAGCACCGCGGAGGTCGGACGCTCGCCGTACTTCTCGCTGATCACGTCGAGGACGTGGCGAATGAGGAGCGCGGCGATGTCTTCGACCTGGCGCTGCTCGCTTCCCAGTTGCAGAACGAAGCCTCCTCGTTCCTGCGGCACCAGGGAGTACGCGGCCCGGGACGATAGCCGCTCGATGACTGCGTCGTCGACGTCGCGCCCCAGCATCCTCTTGACGGCGCGCACGGTCAGGTGCGGTTGCGTGGCAGCTCTGCCCAGCGCGGCTCTGCCCACCTTCGTCCCGCCCCCGGCGAAGGAGACGACTGCCGGAATGTTGTGAGCCCCGTCGGGGAATTGAATGAGCTCAGCCTCGTGTGTACGGAAGACCGCCGCGCGTGCGTACGCCGTTCCGATGTCGAGCCCCAATGCCAGCAAAAGTTCAACCCTCCAGGCCGCCCACTGTGCAGAAGGTCGCTGCAGCCGTCAAGACTGCCCCCAGCTCGGGCGTGTCCGGACACGGCGTCGGGCGTTGACAATTCCCGCGCGACAATGATCCGGTCTTGCCTGGATGTGCGCGGTGTTCGCAGGGCATTCCCCTCCGACCCGGTCGCGGCTCGGACCGTCGGCCATCGATGCTTCCGTGGTACAAGGGGTCACGAGGAGAACCTGCCATGACCCAATCGTCCACGTCGCTGCTCGAAATCCTGGAGCGCTCCCGCGCCGCGCTTGCCACGGGCGCCCTCGACGAGGACGTGGCGCAATCGGCAGGCGTGGGGGCGGCCAGGTACGTGGCGCAGGAGCGCTGGGCCGGAATCATCGTGGCCGCCCAAGGCGCCAACGAGCAAGGCTGGAGCCGCCGGGAGGAGCTGTCCTCCGAGCTCTACGAGAAGCTCGCCGCCAGCCACGGACCGCCGATCTCCGAGGCGCTCGCCGCCTCCTTCCGCGAGCTCGACACCTCCCAGCCCGTGCAGCCCACCACCTGCACCAACTGCCGCATCCGCCCTGGATTCGGCCCGTGCCCCCGCTGCTCCGGAGTCGGCGTGCTGCTCGTGCAAAGCCCCACCGGCAACACATCCTCGGTCGACGACTGCCCGGAATGCGAAGACGGCTTCGCGACCTGCACCGTGTGTGGCGGCTCCACCAGGACGATCAGCGCGACCGTGCGCTACGTGAATCGTACTCCGCTCGCCGCCCAGCACCTGGTGCTGCCGAACGCGGTCGCCGACCTGGCTGGCACCTTGCGCGGGGCGTTCTCCGCGCCCGGGGAAATCCCCGCTGAGCTCGCCATCGAGCTGGAAGCCGATGAGAGCGCCACCGCCTATCGCGGTGCACAGCCCGGCGCCATGACCGACTTCCGTGGATACTCCTTGGGTGACGCCGCCCGCCGGGCACTGGGCTTTGCTCGCCGTGTGCGCGTCGCGCCCAACTTCCTGCTGCGCGACCTGCGTACCTTCGCCATGCCGTTCATCACCGCCGCCTTCAGCACCAGCGGCTCGCCCGTGCGCATCGTGATGTTCGTCGACACCACGCTCACGCCGCGGTTTGTGCGCCAATAGCCGCGGCGGCGCGACCATCGACCCGCCGCGCCCGTGCCCACCATGGGGCAAGGGACCCCCAGTCCACGGACCATCCCATTGCCAGCAGCTCTTCGGAGGCCCCGAAACGCCTTTTCGCCTACACTCCGCCGCTCGCAGGATCGGCCTGCGCGGGCAGTGGCAGCCTGGCCCGCGCCACGTCGGCGGGCATGCGCACGGTGCAGGTGGTCCCCTGACCCAGCTTGCTGTGCAGGGCGATGTCTCCGTGCATCAGGCGGCAGATCCGCTGGCAGATTGCCAGGCCCAAGCCCGTTCCCCCGTACTTCTTCGCGGTCGATCGCTCGCCCTGGTGGAACACGGCAAACGCATGGGCGAGGTACTCTTCGGACATCCCCACACCCGTGTCGCGGACCACGAAGACGACGGTATCGCCGCTTGGCGCGTGCTCGCGGTACGCCTCCAGCGTCACCGTGCCGTCGTGCGTGAACTTCGCCGCGTTGGATAGCAGGTTGAGCAGCACCTGGCGCACCCGCGTCATGTCCGCGTTCATCGGGCCTAGCCCTTGGGCCGTCTCCACCACGAGCCGGTTGCGGTTTTTGTCCATGAGCCCTCCCACGGTCTGGACCACGTCGGACACGAGCGACGCAGTATCGAAGGGCTCCAGGAACAGGTCCATCTTGCCGGCCTCGATCTTGGAGAAGTCGAGGATGTCGTTGATGAGGTTGAGCAGGTGCGTGCCCGAGGATCGGATGCGCTGCAGGTCAGGGGCGATCTGCTTGTTGCCGGCGTCTTCGGCCTCCTCCAGGAGCATTTCGCTGTAGCCGATGATGGCATTGAGCGGCGTGCGCAGCTCGTGGCTCATGTTGGCGAGGAATGCGCTCTTGGCCCGGTTGGCCGCCTCCGCCGCCTCCTTGGCGTCCTTGAGCTCCGCCTCGGTCCGACGGATACGCGTCACATCGCGCACCGACTCCACCGCGCCCACGACTCTCCCGCGCGAGTCGCGCAGCACGGAGGCAAAGCCCACCAGGAAGATGCCGCCGTCGCCCACGCAGGGCGCGAAGGACTCGGCGGTGAGCACCTCGCCCTCGCGGCGTATGTGGCTGTAGCGCGCGGCCAGCTCCGCCTCCGGTGTGGTCACCAGGTCCACCAGGATCGTGCGACGCTCGCCGTAGAAGGGAATCGCATATTCGTGGTCCCCTTTGCCCAGGATCTGCGACGCCGGCACTCCGGTCATCTGCTCCATCGCCCGGTTCCACGACGTGACCCGGCCGCCGGCGTCGAGCACCATCGTGGGCAGGGGTAGAAAGTCGATGATGTTGGCGAGTCGTTGGTGCGCTTCCTGCGCACTCAGCTCGGCCAGCTTGCGGTCCGTGATGTCCTTCGACGAGCAGATCGCCGAGATCACTCGCCCGTCCTGCGCCACGATCGGGTGGATGGTCGTCAGGTAGAACCGGTCGCCGTCGGGCCGTGGCACGCGCACCTCGATGACCTTGTCCTCGCCCGTCGCGAACGCCTCGCTCAGGCCCGCCCAGCGCTTGTCCGCCTCGTCCTTGTCGAACACGTCCCACATCGTCCGGCCGATGATCTCTTCGGCCGGCATGCCTACGCCCGCGGCGAATGCCCGGTTGACGTACCGGTATTGCCCTCCCGGCCAGAACGAGAACATCGGGTCGCTGGCCTCGTCGAGCAGAATCCGATACCGCTCTTCACTCTCGCGCAGGGCATCCTCCGCCTGCTTGCGTGCCGTGATGTCCTCCAGCGTTCCTTCGTAGTGGCGCAGATCACCGGTCCCGTCGAAGACCTTGTACATGCTCAGCGACACCACGATGACCTGGCCGTCGGCTCGCCGGAATCGCGTCTCGAACCCGTAGACCGGTCCCCGCTCCGCCAGCGCCAGCAGACGCTGGCGCTCGGTGAAGTCGACGTACAGCTGATGGAGCCCCACGCGGTTCAGCTGCTCGAGGGAGCTGAAGTGCAGGATGCGCAGCACGGCGCGGTTCGCCGCCAGGATCATCCCAGCGGGTGTCGTGCGGTAGATTCCGATTGGCGAGTGGTCGACCAGCTGACGGTAGCTCGCCTCCTCGGAACGGAAGCTGTCCGATGCCGCCGCTGCCGCACCCGCCGCGGCCCGCGGCCCGAGCCGATACCGCACTCGCGCGCTGCGCCTGTTGGGCCCGAACCGGTTCACTGCGCTGTCCTTCCTGAGGTCGCCACCCTAGCGCGTCTTGCAGAACGCTTGCAAGCGCTGTCCTCGCCCGCCGAATGCGTCTGCTGTCGCCCGCAACCGTTCCCCCGCAACGGCATCGATCAGGCTATACCACAACGCTTGGGACCGATCCCGCACGCGCGGGCGGCCTCATCTCCGGAGAAATCGATGTCCGACAGCATGCTCTTCTCCCCGGCTCGCCTCGGCAAGCTCGAGCTCGCCAATCGCACCGTCATGGCCCCGATGACGCGCAGCCGCGCGCAAGGCAACGTGCCCAACGCGCTCATGGCCGACTACTACCGGCAGCGCGCCGGTGCCGGCCTCATCATCACCGAAGGCACGTCGCCCTCGCCCAACGGCCTCGGCTACGCGCGCATCCCGGGTATCTTCACACCAGCGCAGCTCGATGGCTGGAGGCAAGTCACCTCCGCGGTGCACGCCCGTGGCGGACACATCTTCGTGCAACTCATGCATACCGGACGTGTCGGGCACCCGCTGAACCTGCCCGCCGGCGCCGTGCTGCTCGCCCCCAGCGCCGTCGCCGCGCCCGGAGAGATCTACACCGACCAACAAGGCATGCAGCCGCACCCCGTCCCCCAGGCCATGACCACGGCGAATATCGAGTCCGCGCTGCAGGAGTATGTCGCCGCGGCGCGCAACGCGGTAGACGTTGGATTCGACGGTGCGGAGATTCACGGTGCCAATGGCTATCTGCTCGAGCAGTTCATCAGCCCGCACACCAACCAGCGCACCGACGCCTACGGCGGCTCGATCGATCGTCGAATCCGCTTCGTCGTCGAGGTCGCGACGGCAATCGCAGCGGCGATCGGAGGCGACAAGGTCGGCATCCGCCTTTCTCCGTACGGCGTCAACGCCGGCATGGCCGCCTACGACGAGACCGACGCAACGCACCTTTTGCTCGTCGAGCAGCTGGCTCCCACGGGAATCGAGTACATCCACGTCGTCGACCATTCCGCGATGGGCGCGCCTCAGGTGCCGGCGACGCTCAAGGCCGCGATGCGCAAGGCCTGGCCGCGCACGTATGTCGCCAGCGGCGGGTTCGATCGCCCCTCGGCCGAGGCGGCGCTGCGCGAAGGCAAGGCCGACCTGATCGCCTTCGGCCGCCCGTTCCTCGCCAATCCCGACCTGGTCGAGCGCCTGCGCCGCGAACAGCCGCTGAACCCGCCGGACTTCAAGACGTTCTACACGCCGGGCCCCAAGGGCTACACCGACTACCCTGCCATGGACTGATGTCGATTCGCACATCACTACGCGATTGTCCTATCGTCTTGATCCGGGCGCCCTTGTCCTGTGGTGGTATGCTCGGGCCATGCGTGCCCGCCTCCTCGCCGCCGCCCTGATCGCGCCGCTGCTGCCCGCCGGTTGCGCCGCGCGCGCGCCAAGCGCACCACCCGCCGCGCCTCCCGTGACCGCGGCTGCTCCAGCCCCTGCCGACGCCACCGCGACGGACTCGTCCTCGCCCCTCGACGCGGTCGTTCGCCCGGGCGCTGCCTGGTATGATGCCTCACCCCTGATGACGTCGCTGCGGCAGCGCGAGCGCCCACGCTTGCTCGAGGCGGTCGGCGTCGCGCACCTCGAGGACCTTCCGCTCTACGACCTGACCGTGCGCATCGACCCCGCAGCAGGCCTGTTCGATCTGGACGAGCAGCTGTGGTTCACCAACCGCGAGTCCAGCCCGCTCGGCGAGGTCGAGCTCCGCATCTACGGCAATCCGGAGCCCCTGCCTGGCAACCAGCCTTCGCGCGGCCCGCTCATCACCATGTCCTCCGGACAGTGCGAGTCCGTCGCGTGCACGATCTTCTCTCCGTCGCCGTCGCTGCTCGTGGTCAAGCCTCCCAAGCCCCTGCAGCCCGGGGATCGGCTCCGCATTCGCCTGTCTCTGCAAGGCGTGCTCGAGCGGCGCAACCCCCAGGACACCGGCCTGCTGTCCCAGGGCATCGCCAGCCTCGGTGCCTTGAGCGGAGCCAAGGTGCAGAGCGACTACGGCTTGCTGTCCGTGTGCGGCGGGTTCGTGTCCATGGCGAACTTCTATGCAGTCGTCGCGCGTCGCCGCAATGGCGCCTGGGACAAGCCCGAGGCCGCGGCCTTCGGCGACATCGGTCCGGACGAGCTGTCCAACGTGCGCGCCCGCGTCATCGTGCCCGCCCTCTATCACGCCATCACGCCGGGCATCGAGGCGTCCCAAGCGCTGTTGCCGGCCCGGGGCGATCAGCCTCCGGCACGGCGCTACGACATCGGTGCAGCCGCGGTTCGCAACTTCGCCGTCTTCGCCGGCGACGGGCTCCAATCGGTCTCGCGAAATGTGGACGACGTAACCCTGCGTTCCACGTTCCGGGAGGGCGACCAGAAGCCCGCCGAGCGCGTTCTGGATGTGGCGCAGAACGCATTGGCCATCTTCGAGAAGCGCTTCGGCCCCTATCCGTGGGCCGATCTGGACATCGTCGAGGCGCCCCTGGTGGGCGGTGCCGGAGGTGTCGAGTTCACGGGGTTGGTCGCGGTCGCTGGCATGCTCTACCGCCCGTTCGAGCCCGACGACCCGATGATGCGCCTTCTGCCCGCCCTCGGAGCCGGCACGTCCACGCAGATATCGTCGCTCATGGACGCGACGCTCGAGTTCACCACCGCGCACGAAGTGGCCCATCAATGGTGGTACGGCCTCGTGGGCACCGACTCGCGCGATCACCCCTTCGTGGACGAGAGCCTCGCCCAATACTCCACGATAATCTACCTCGAAGATCGGTACGGCCAGGCGCGTGCCCGCAAGGACGGCGACACCAACGTGAGAATGAACTACGTCGCCATGCGCATGCTTGGCGGCGAAGACGGGGCGGTCGACCGCCCGGCGTCGGCGTTCGGCACGCCGATCGGCTATGCGGGATTGGTCTATGGCAAGGGACCGTACTTGTATCGCGAGCTGCGCAAGAGCCTGGGCGACCAGCGCTTCTTTGCGGGGCTGCGGGCCTATGCGGACAAGTATCGGTTCCGCACCGCGCCAGGCAGGGGGCCGGTGGACTCGCTGGCCGCGCAGGCGGATGGCGAGAAGGTGCGCGCGATCGCCCGGCGGTGGCTCGACGAGCGCCACGGCGATCAGGATCTGGGGCCGATCGACATGACGAGCCTGCTGACGAACGTGCTGGGGCCCGACGCCGGCCAGCTGGCGCCGGCCATGGAGCAGCTGATGAAAGCGCTCGAGCCCGGCGGGCCTTAGGAGGTAGTCGGTCTGCACCGGTGCTATGCCCGCGATGCTGCCGCGCACCATCGTTCATCTCCCGCTGGATCTTCGTCGGCGTCGGGACGATGATGACGCGGCCGAGGCCCCCCGGCCTTCGGCTTCTGCCCGGAGGAATGCATGAGCGTTCATGAACTCGCTGGAAAGCCCGCCCCCAGGGAAATCCTCGTCAACGTGCCCCGGCTCGTCTCCCAGTACTACAGCCTGCAGCCCGACGTTGCGGAGCCGTCCCAGCGCGTGGCCTTCGGCACATCCGGTCACCGTGGCTCGTCCTTCCGAAAGTCCTTCAACGAGCGCCACATCCTCGCCATCACCCAGGCCGTGTGCGAGGTGCGCGCCGCCCGCGGCGTCGACGGCCCCTTGTTCGTGGGCATGGACACCCACGCCCTGTCCGAGCCCGCACTCGCCACCGTGCTCGAAGTCCTCGCCGCCAACGGCGTTCCCACGCGCATCCAGAAAGGCCTCGGCTATACCCCGACGCCCGTCGTCTCCCACGCCATTCTCCAGCACAACAAGCGACGCACCTCCGGGCTCGCCGACGGCATCGTCATCACGCCGTCGCACAACCCGCCCGACGACGGCGGCCTGAAGTACAACCCGCCCGACGGCGGGCCTGCCGACACCGAGACCACCTCGAAGATGCAGGATCGCGCCAACGAGCTTCTGCGCAGCGGCACGGACGGCATCAAGCGCATGCCGTTCGAGCGCGCGCGACGCGCCTCGACGACAATCGAATACGATTTCGTCGCCCCCTATGTCGAGGACCTCGCGCGCATCATCGACATGAAGGCGATCGCTGACGCCAGGCTCAAGATCGGCGTCGATCCCCTCGGCGGCTCGGGCATCGGCTTCTGGGATCCCATCGCCGACCGCTACGGCCTCGAGCTCGAAGTGGTCAATCGCGCGGTCGACCCGACGTTCTCGTTCATGACCGTCGACAAGGACGGCAAGATCCGCATGGACTGCTCGTCGCCCTACGCGATGGCCGGCCTCATCCGGCACAAGGACCGCTTCGACATCGCCTTCGGCAACGACCCGGACTACGACCGGCACGGGATCGTCACGCGCACGGCAGGGCTGCTGAACCCGAATCACTATCTCGCAGTCGCCATCTGGTACCTGTTCCAGAACCGCCCTGGCTGGCGTGCCGACGCCGCGGTGGGCAAGACCCTGGTGTCGAGCTCGATGATCGACCGGGTGGCAGCCAGGCTCGGGCGAAAGCTGTCCGAGGTGCCGGTGGGCTTCAAGTGGTTCGTGCCCGGCCTGATCGACGGCTCCTACGGGTTCGGCGGCGAGGAGAGCGCCGGGGCCTCGTTCCTGCGCATGGACGGCACGGTGTGGACCACGGACAAGGACGGCATCATCCTGGATCTTCTCGCGGCGGAGCTGACGGCACGCTGGGGCAAGGACCCCGGCGTGGTCTACAAGGAGCTCGAGGAGCAGTTCGGCTCACCGGTCTATGAGCGAATCGACGCGGCCGCGACTCCCGCGCAAAAGGCAGCGTTCAAGAAGCTCACCCCGGACATGGTCACGGCAAGGGAGCTGGCCGGGGAGCCGATCGACGCCAGGCTCACCAACGCACCGGGAAACGGCGCGCCCATCGGTGGCCTGAAGGTCGTCACCCGCAACGGCTGGTTCGCCGCGCGTCCCTCCGGCACCGAAGACATCTACAAGATCTACGCCGAGAGCTTCCTGGGCCGCGCGCATCTCGATAGGATCCTCGAGGAAGCCCGCACCATCGTCGGCGCCGCCTTCCGCGACGCCGGCGCTTGATGACGTGTCGCGCCAGCCTAGAACGAATAGCCGATCGTGAACAGGAATCGCGGAAGGACGCCGGAGAGGTTGATCGACGGCTTGCTGGCCCCTTCCGGCTTGGTCGCGACCTTGAGATACATGAACCCCACGCCGCCGCCGATCGTGAAGCCGTTGTGGGCCACGTGCTGGCCACCCGCGTCGATGGCAACACCGTAGACCGAAGTCGAGGCCGAAGAGTCCGGGATCCCGGGGGCAGACATTGAGGTGTTCATGTTCATGTAGACGAGCGACGGTCCGACGAAGAAGCCGTTGGCCCCGCGGTCGCCCGTGTAGAAGTGGTATCCAAGCTCGCCGCCCAGATACCGGTACTTCCACTCGACGTCGGCGCTGCTTGCGCTGAGCATCCAGAGGCTCGGCACCGCGATCAGGCCGTTGTGCTTCGACAGCATGTACTCGACGTTGATGCTGTAGCGACCGACCGCGATGGACAAGGGGTTCGCCGTGATGGTGAACCTCTTGATTTCGGATTCTTCATCCGGTTGCGCCACGGCCCCGGGCGGCTGCGCGGCTGTGGCGCCGGCCGCGTCCTCGCCGGGCGCAGCGGGAGCCGGCGGCGGGGCGGCGGGTTCGGTTTCAGGCTCGTCGGCGAGGGCGCCCGGCGCCATGACGAGAACGGCCGACAGGCAAGACAAGAGAGCGATCGATTTGACGAACTTCATGCGAGAGCCTTTCTGCGTTGTGCAAGACACAGGGGGAGAGCGGGCACTGCGAACGCGCGCCGGCGCCGGGCCGGATCACGGAGGCAACCTCACTCGGTGCCTTTCATACGGGACAGACCCACCCGAGCTTCCCTGAGAATCGTCTAGCCGACGTCACGGCGCTACGCGATTTCGTGTGTGTCTTGGGTCATCGAGCCGCGATCGTCGAGGAAGTCCGGCGCCCGGACCCGCGCTGCCCTCTTTTTTGAGCCGCGCGCGCCGGCTGCATACACTGCCGAGTGGAACTCGGTTCCCCATGGAGGACGTACGCATGCGATGGACTTGGATTGGGCTTGGGGCTCTCTTGGGGGCCTCGCTGGTGGCGGCTTGCGGGTCGGACAGTAGCACGGACACCGGAGCGGTCGGCACGGGCGGCACCCAGGACTCCGGCGCTGTCCTGCCGGAGGCGGGCACGCTCTACGGACTCGCCGTGATCAACCCCCACTGCGGCGGCGGCGACGGGGGAGTGAGCGACGACTGTCTGACGTGCACATCGACGCAGTGCGCGAGCCAGTACAGTGCGTGCTTCGGTGACGCGTGGCAAGCCTCACTCGCGGGCGGCGCATGCACAGCGTTCGGAACCTGCGTGATGGCTTGCGACTGCGGCGACAATGCCTGCTTCAAGGCCTGCCTGCAGACCGTGACCGCGGACACGACGAGCGCCTGCTACGGCTGCCTGACGACCCTGTTCTCTTGCGAGCAGACCAGCTGCGGCGACCCCTGCGCGGCCTATGTGGACGCCGACGCCGGCGTGCACGAGGACGGCGGAGGCAAGCCGGACAGCGGCAAGCCGTAGGCGATTCACAAGCAGAAGCGCTGCGCAGAGAGCCGCGCGAACGGGAACGACCCCGCGCGAACGGGAACGACCCCGCGCGAACGGGAACGACCCCGCGCGAACGGGAACGACCCCGCGCGAACGGGAACGACCCCTTTCACGGCGCACAATACGACGGGTCGATCATCCACCACCCGCGACGCGCTCCGGGATTCACACGACCTTGGGCCCGCCGTAGTTGCAGATGTGATATCCGTACCACCTGCCCGTGCAGCCCGTGGCGCTCACCGCAATCTCGTCCGTCGCGCCAACCTGGTGCTGGCCCGCGCAATAGCCTCTGTCGCGCAACGCCTGCGTCACCGCCGCAAACCAGCTCTGGCAGACCGCGTCCGTCGTCGTGCCCGGCAATCCCGTGATGCCGCAAATGGCGCTGCGCTGGGTCCGGGGCAACATCGCCGGGTTCGGCGGTGACCCGGACAATGTCACGCAGTTCGCGAGCACCGGCGATCCCGACCCGCAGGACAGCCCGTCCTGGCCGGCGTATTCGTCGATTACCGACGAGCACATGCTGCTGGCGCGGGCTCTGTCCACAGGCTCCGGCCTGCGCGCACAGAAGTGCGACTTCTGGTTCGGGCTGTACTTGTGAGAGGGAGTCTGGTTGGCCGGGGCTCAGCCCAGGGTCGCAACCATGATGGCCTTGATCGTGTGCAGGCGGTTCTCGGCCTGGTCGAACACCCGGCTCTGAGGCCCCTCGAACACGCCGTCCGACACCTCCTGGATGTCGGGGAACTTCTTGGAGACGTCCGTGTTCAGATCGTGGAACGCCGGCAGGCAGTGCAGGAAGATGGCCTCCTTGCGCCCCGTGGCCTCGAACATCGCCTCGTTCACCTGGTAGGGCTTGAGCAGCGCGATTCGCTCCGGAATCTTGTCCTCTTCGCCCATCGACGCCCACACGTCCGTATACAGCGCGTGCGCGCCCTTCACGCCCGCCTTGACGTCGTCGGTGATGGTGATCTTCGCTCCGGTCGCCGCGGCCACGTCGCGGCAGCGCGCCACCAGCGACTCGCTCGGGAACAAGGACTTGGGGCTGACGATGCGGCAGTCGATGCCCAGCTTGGCCGAAATCACCTGCAGCGAGTTGGCGACGTTGTTGCGCCCGTCTCCCACGTAGGCCAGCGTCAGGCCCTTGACCTCGCCGAAGTTCTCCTGGAGCGTGAGCACGTCGGCCAGCGCCTGCGTCGGGTGGAACATGTCCGTCAGCCCGTTCCACACCGGCACGCCGGAGTACTTCGCCAGCCCCTCGACCGTCTCGTGGGAGAAGCCGCGGAACTCGATGCCGTCGAACATGCGCCCGAGCACCCGCGCCGTGTCCTTGACCGTCTCCTTCTTGCCGAACTGGATGTCGTTCTTGCCCAGGTACTCGGGGTGCGCGCCCTCGTCCACGCACGCCACCACGAACGCGCAGCGCGTGCGCGTCGAGGGCTTCTCGAACAACAGCGCAATGGTCTTGCCCTCGAGATTGCGTCCCCGAATCCCGGCGCGCTTGAAGGCCTTGAGCTGCGCCGACAAGTCCAGCACGTACCGGATCTCGTCCGGCGTGTAGTCCAGCCATGTCAGCAGGCTGCGACCCTTCAGATTGAAAGCCATCTTCGTCCTCCTGGTCATCCACCAGGAACCAGGAACAGGAATGCGAACTCGAACGAGGAATGCGCGTTGTTCCGTCTGCCCGGCGCCGCCTCCGACTTCGGGCACATTCCTCGTTCCGTGGTTCCCGTGCTCCTGGTTCCTAGTTCCTAGTCTTCAATCCCCGAACTTGATCCCCTGGGCCAGCTGCACCTCGGTGCCCCAGTTCACCGTGCTGGTCTGGCGACGCATGTACTGCTTCCAAGCGTCGCTGCCGCTCTCGCGACCGCCGCCGGTTTCCTTCTCGCCGCCGAACGCGCCGCCGATCTCCGCACCCGAGGTCCCGCCGTTGACGTTGGCAATGCCGCAGTCCGAGCCTTCGGCCGAAAGGAAGCGCTCCGCATGACGCATGTTGAGCGTGAAGCACCCGCTCGACAGGCCCTGGGGGACTTCGTTGTTCGCCTCGAGCGCCTCGTCCATGTCCGCGACCTCGATGATATACAACACCGGAGCGAAGATCTCCTCCCTGATGATGGGCATGTCCCGTCGCGCCTTGACGATGCACGGACGCACGTAGCAGCCGCTCTCGTAGCCGGGGCCGCTGAGCACCTCGCCGCCGTACAGCACCTGGCCGCCCTGCTCGCGGATGGTCTTGAGACCGGCCTGCATGTCCGCCACCGCCGACTGATCCACCATCGGGCCCATGATCGTCCCGGCCTCGAGCGGGTTGCCGATGCGCACCTGCTTGTAGCTCGCGACCAGGCGATCGGTGAACTGCTTGGCCACGCCCTTCTGCACGAGCACCCGCCGGGTCGAGGTGCAGCGCTGGCCCGCGGTGCCCACCGCGCCGAACAGCACCGTGCTCAACGCCATGTTCAGATCCGCGTCGTCCAGCACGATGACCGCGTTGTTGCCTCCCAACTCCAGGATCGTTCGGCCCAGCCGCTTGCCCACCTGCACCGCGACCTTCAGTCCCATCGCCGTGCTGCCCGTCGCGCTCACCAGCGCAACGCGCTTGTCGTTCAGCATCATCTCGCCCACCGACGGCCCGCTGCCGATGAGCAGGTTGAAGATGCCCTCGCCGTAGCCGAAGCGCTCCGCCACGCGCTGGAAGATCTTGTGCGTCGCGATCGCCGTCAGCGGCGTGAGCGACGACGGCTTCCAGACCGTCACGTCGCCGCACACGGCGGCGAGCATGGTGTTCCAGGAATAGACGGCGACCGGGAAGTTGAAGGCGGTGATGACGCCCACGATGCCCAGCGGGTGCCACTGCTCCATCATGCGGTGCTTGGCGCGCTCGCTCTGCATCGTGAGGCCGTAGAGCATGCGGCCCTGGCCTACCGCGAAGTCGCCCATGTCGATCATCTCCTGGACCTCGCCCTCGCCCTCGGCCAGGATCTTGCCCATCTCGAGCGAGACCAGCTTGCCCAAAGCCTTCTTGTGCGCGCGCAGCTCGTCGCTGATGGCGCGCACCAGTTCGGCACGCTTGGGCGCAGGCACCATCCGCCAGGTTTTGAACGCCGCCGATGCCTTCTGCAGCACCAGCTCGTAGTCCTCCTTGGACGCCTTCAGCACCTTGGCGATGGGCTTGCCGTCGATGGGAGAGACGCTGACCATCTCGCCGCCCGAGGGCTTGTCGATGAACGGGCCGTACGCCGCGCCGGAGTTGACGTCTTCAATGCCGAGCTCTTTGAGAAAATCGTAGGTCATCGGGGGCTCCTTCAACGGGACGCATCGGATCGGTTCGCGCCGGCCCACCCCCATCGCGATCAAAGAACGATGGCGCGGGTCACGACATGGATTGAGCTTGTCGTAGGCTCGCGCCGGGGGTGGGGCAGCGGGGCCGGCAGGCTAGCACCAGACCTGGCGCGGTTCCATCCGTTGCGTCACGGACCGGCGGGCGGTTCACCCGGGCGGCGGATCGCCAAGCCGCCGGCGCATCGGGCGCCGCAAGCCCGGAACGCCCAAGCCGGTTGCCTTTCGAGGCACCATGCTGCAACCGAATCCGGGCGGACCGGGAAGGTGAGCCACACAGCCGTGGCCGCGTAGAGTGTTGAACTTCTCATCACTCCCGCCCCAGCGTTCCCGCCGCGTCCGGCACTGCCTTCGGGCTTTCCATGAACCGTGTGACGAATTCCTCTACAGTTCGGCCCGCTCGGGCAGCCGTCCCGTCCCGTGCCCGCATGTCGTCGTAGGTCGCGACACCATCATTGCCGTCGCCTGCCCCTCCAACGGCCTAGGCTGCAGCGCGCTTTTGGGGCCGAGACGGCGATGACGATGCCAACGCCCGCGCGCATTGGCGTGTACCTTGCTTATCTATCTACCGGAGGTCTCCCATGGCTGCCCTGTTCGTCCTGCTCCTGTTCCTGCTCGTCGTGGCCGTCCAGCTTTGGCGCTCTTCGCGGCCAGGCGCGGTGACGCCGGCGCCGGAATCTCCACCTCCCATGCGCGCCGATGCCCCGACACCCCAAGGCGTGTTCCTGCACGACGGGCACTCCTGGGCTCGTCTCACGCCCGATGGGGTCGTGCGCGTCGGAATCGACAGGTTCTTGGCCGAAGCGTTGGGCGATGCCGAGTCCGTCGAGCTTCCCCCCAGGGGCACGAGCACGCGGCGCGGCGAGCCGCTGTTTCGGGTCAAGGCTCACGGCCGCTGGGTCGATGTTCCCTCTCCCGTGGACGGTGAGGTCGTGTCGACCCACGGTGATGTTGCCACCGCTCCCTGGTCGGTCACGCTCGATCCGTACGGTGTTGGCTGGGCCGTGGCTCTGCACAGCCGCGCGATCGGGTCAATCAAGGAGCTGCGGACGGGAACGCAAGCCAATGCGTTCATTCGCGATGAGCTCAAAGCGCTGGTCGAGTTTCTCTCACGTAGCACGCGGGTGGGCCAGCAGCCCGTGTTCGCCGATGCCGGGGTTCCGCCCAAGGGCGTGACCGCCGCTCTCGACGACAAGTCCTGGGCCGGGTTTTGCCAGCGATTCGTGCGTAGCGGCCAGCCGGGCTCTGATGCTCAGAGTTGATCGAGCGTCCAGGCGTCGGGTTTGACCTCGGACCTACGCAGGCGTAGCGTGCTGCGCAGTCGGTGTTGGCATGCAGCTCTGGCGGCGCAACTCCCTGACGTTCCGGCTGACCGGCACACTGCTCATCGCATTGGGCGTGTTGCTCAGCTCCGTGGCGTTCGTGCAGGTTTGGCTCCAGGACAAGTTCGCTACCGAGTGCGCGCGCACCAACGGTGTCAGCCTGTCGGAGGGCCTGTTCGGCGCCTTGCACCGCTCCATGCTCAGCAACGACCGCGAGGGCCTTCGCACCGAGGTGCGCAACATCGCCGCCAAGTCCGGCAACCTGCGCGTGCGAATCTACAACAAGGAAGGCAAGATCGAATTCTCCTCGCACCCCAGCGAGGAGGGCCAGCGCGTCGATGTCCAGTCCGAGGCCTGCGTCCGTTGTCATGCCGCGGGTCATCCGCTCCAGAGGCTCGCCCCCGGGGATCGAACGCGGGAGTTCAACCTGGACGGGCACCTCGCGTTGGGCATCATTCGCCCCATCGAGAACGAAGAGGTCTGCTGGCAAGCGCCCTGCCACGCCCATTCACCCGACAAGCGCCTGCTCGGCGTGCTCGACGTGACGCTGACGCTGGGCCCGGTCGAGCGAAGCCGCCAATGGACGGCGATTCTCACGGTGCTCACCGCAGCATTCGCCATGCTCGGCACCACCGCCGTGGTCTCGAGCGTGGTGCGCAAGGCGGTCCATGCGCCCCTCACCCGTCTCATCGGCACGCTCGATCGTCTCCGGTCCGGCGATTGGAAGGTGCGGCACGGCTCCGAGGATATTGCCGAGTTCGCACGCCTCGGCGCGGCCATCAACGACACGGCCAGGGACCTGGAAAACGCCCACGCTGAGCTGGTGACCTGGGCCCAAACCCTCGAACGTCGTGTCGAGATCAAGACCGACGAGCTGCGGCGTGCGCAGAAGCAGATCGTGCAGGTCGAGCGCATGGCCTCGCTCGGCAAGCTGTCCGCCGTGGTTGCGCACGAGATCAACAATCCCCTGGCAAGCGTGGTGACCTACGCGCGGCTGCTGCGCAAGCGCGCCAACCATCCCGACGCGCCCCGCCTGAGCGACGCCGAGACCCGGGAGATTCTCGACGGCATCGCCAGCGAGTCGGCCCGGTGCGGAGAGATCGTGTCCAATCTGCTGCTGTTCGCCAGGCGCTCGGGCACGCGCGTGGAGCCCGCGCAAATCAACCCGCTCATCGAGCGCGTGCTGTTCCTGCTCAAGCACAAGATGGACCTGTCCAACGTGAGCGCGACCACCGCGTTCGGCGATCTCGAGCCGGTGCTGTGCGATCCCGGCCAGGTCGAGCAGGTCATGGTCGTGCTGTGCGTCAATGCCATCGAGGCCATGCCGGCCGGCGGCCACCTCACCGTGCGTACGACACGCGGGCCGCCCTCCGGCGTCCGCATCGAGGTCATCGACGACGGCGTGGGCATCACCGAAGACGTGCTTCCGCACATCTTCGAGCCCTTCTTTTCGACGAAGGACCAGGGCGAAGGCAAGGGTCTGGGCCTGGGCTTGTCGGTGGCCTACGGCATAGTCCAGCACCACGGCGGCAGCATCACCGCGCACAGCAAGCCCGGCGAGGGAACCCAGTTCGTCGTCGTGTTCCCCGGGCGGCCCATCAAGGGAGACGCATAATGGGCGAGGCCGTCCGCATCCTGGTGGTCGACGACGAGTTGCACGTGCGCACTTCGTTGGCGATCTGGCTCCGCGAGGAGGGCTACGAGGTCGTCACCGCGTCGAGCGGTGCCGAGGCGTTGGAGATGATCTCTCACGCTACGCCGGATATCCTGATGGTCGACATCAAGATGCCCGGCATGGACGGGCTCGAGGTGCTGCGCCGGGCCAAGCGGATATCCCCCGAGGCCACGATCGTGCTGATGACCGCGTATGCTGCCGTCGATACCGCGGTGCAGGCCCTCAAGGACGGCGCCTATGATTACATCGTCAAGCCTTTCGACCCCGAGCACGTCTCGCGCCTGGTGCGCAAGGCTGCCGCACAGCACGCGATGGTCAGCGAGAACCGCGAGCTTCGCGATCGCCTCGAGGCGGCCCTGCCGCCCCTGGTGGCAGCGGCCGGCGGACTCATGGCCGATGCCGTCGAGCAGGCCGAGCAGGTGGCGCCGACGGGCGCCCATGTGCTCATCGAAGGCGAGCCGGGCAGCGGCAAGGAGTTGCTGGCAAGGCACCTTCACGCGCACAGCCGCCGAATCCTCGGCCCGCTGGTGCGTATCGACTGCGAGGGATCGACCGACGCGCTGCTGGCCGAGCTCGTGGGACAGGAGCGCGGCAGCCTGCCCGCGGCCGAGCCGCCGCGCAGGGGCAAGCTGGAGCTGGCGCACGAAGGCACGCTGCTGGTGCGCGCCCTGGACTGCGCTTCGCTGCCGGTTCAGCACGCGCTCGAACGCGCCTTGGCGACGAGGAAGGCGATTCGGTCTGGCGCCCACGCGGGGGTCGACGCGGACTTCCGGCTGCTCGCGACCTCCAGCCGGGACTTGGAGACGCTGGTCGACGAGGGACGCTTCTCGGCGGAGCTGTTCTCGCGCCTGCGCAGCTGCCGCATCGGGGTTCCGCCCCTCAGGGCGCGGGCCGAGGACATTCCACGGATCGCAGCCGACTTCCTCGAGCATCTCGCGCGACAGGCGCAGCGCCCCGTCGTCGCGCTATCCGCCGAAGCTCTCTCGGTGCTCGCCGCCCAGCCCTGGCCCGGCAACGTCAGCGAGCTGCGCGAGGCGCTGCGGCGAGCCGTCGACGCATGCGACGGAACGCGGATTCTGCCTGTCCATCTCCCCTTTCTGCCACGGCGGCGCGACCCTGCGTTCTCGCTCGCACGCATGGAGGAAAACCACATTCGACAGGTCTTCGAGATGTTCGGCCACGACGTCGTTCGCACCGCATCGGAGCTCGGGATCGAGCCCGTCGTGCTCGAAGAGAAGCTCCTGCACTACGGTATCCGGCGGCCGTGAACGTCGTCTTGGTGGTCTTTCAGGACGCCCCGCCCGACCTGGCCCGTCGTGTGGCTTCGGCTCTGCCCTTTCCCTGGCATGCCGACGAACCCGCGCGGCGCGTCGTCGACTTCAAGCCTCTGCTCGATCAGTCCCGTCTGCAGCTCGAAGCCACGCGCCTCGTGGAGATGCTGCCCGCCGATGACCCGGCCCGGTGCTGGATCGCCCTGGTTGGCGTGGACCTGTTCCTGCAGCCGCTGGCCTGGGTTTGCGGCGTAGCTCCCGTGAGCAGCCATCGCGGTGCGGTCTCCTGGGCCCGCCTCGGCGAGGGCCTCTCGGCCATGTCCCCGCTCATGATCGAACGGGTCGTCAAGGAAGTCGCCCACGAGCTCGGACACGCCGCTGGCCTGGTGCACTGCCCCGTGCCCGATTGCGTCATGCACGCATCCCTCTACCCCGACGAGATCGATCTGAAACCCGCCTCCTATTGCAAACCCTGCCTGGCTTCCTTGCAGCAGCTCATCGCCGCTGCACCTCCGCCTCACGATCGTCCTTGACGCCCCGCAGCACTTCGAAGCACGACGTGCTCCTCACCTCAAGGAGGCTCTCGCAATGAACACCATCATGGTGCTCGGTGGCGGTCTGGTCGGCGCCACCATCGCCCGCGACCTCGCGTCCGATGACGATCTGCGCGTTACCGTCGTGGATGTGAACCCCGGCGTGCTTTCCCGCATCGCGGCCCAGGACGGCGGCCGGATTGGAACGATCAAGGCGGACTTGAAGGACGGCGAGCAGCTGCGCAACGTCGTGCGCGACTGCGATCTGGTCGTCGGCGCTGTGCCCGGATGGTTGGGCTTCCAGGTGCTGAGCGAGGTCATCAAGGCCCGCAAGTCGTTCGTCGACATCTCGTTCATGCCTGAGGATCCGCGGGAGCTGCAGGCTCGGGCGGTGGCCGCCGGTGTCGCTGGCCTGGTGGACTTCGGCGTGGCCCCGGGCATGTCCAACGTGCTCGCCGCCCGCGCCGTCTCGGACCTCGACAAGGTCGAGGAGATCCGCATCCTGGTCGGTGGCCTGCCCCAGATCCGCCGTCAGCCCTACGAGTATGCCGCCGTCTTCTCGCCCGCTGACGTGCTCGAGGAGTACACGCGGGAAGCGCGCTTCGTGGAAGCCGGGCACGTCGTCACTCGTCCAGCCCTGAGCGATGTCGAATGGCTCGAGTTCGACGGAGTCGGCACGCTCGAAGCCTTCAACACCGACGGTTTGCGGTCGCTGATGTGGTCCCTGGACGTGCCGTTCATGAAGGAGAAGACTCTGCGCTATCCGGGGCATGCGGACCGGATGCGCGTGCTTCGCGATTCCGGGTTCCTGTCCAAGCAGGCGATCCGGGTCGGCGGCGCGGACGTGCGCCCGATCGATCTGACCCTCGCTCTGTTCGAAGGGGCCTGGCGGTTGCCCGAAGGCGAGGGGGATCTGACCGTGATGCGCGTCGAGGCGTTCGGCGTGCGCAACGAGCAGCCGGCGCGCGAGGCCTACGAGCTTCTCGATCGGTACGACCCGCACAGCGGCACGACCTCGATGGCGCGCACGACGGGCTACCCATGCGCCATCGCGGCGCGCATGCTGCTGGACGGCACGGTGCGCCTGGAGCACGGCATCCATTTCCCCGAGGTGTTTGCGCGCGACAAGCGCACGCTCGACCACCTGCTCGGCGAGCTGCGCTTGCGCGGTGTCGAATTCCACCATCGCACCGACCTGATCGACCTCCGGCCTCGGTCCATCGCCCCGCGTCGCCTGCCCACCGTTCGCTGAGATACGAGCTTCCTCGCAACCGACAAATAGGCACCCGCCCCATCCCTCGTCGCGAGGCGTGACGAGCGGCGCGGTCGCCTCGTATACTGAGCCCCCATGCCCCGTAATGTTGGAGGTGTCGGTGTGCGAGCCGCGCGTCGTGTCGCGGTTGCTTGCCTGCTCGGTGCGACGGGCCTGTGCGCGGTTATCGCCCCAGCTCCCGCTCGCGCCCAGGACAAGGCCGAGCTCGACAAGGCGCGCAACGCGTTCCGCCAAGCCATTGCGGCCGAAACCGCGGGCAACTGGGCCGGCGCCCTCAAGCTGTTGCGCGAGGTCTCCAACGTCAAGACGACCCCGCAGGTGCGCTACAACATCGCCCTGTGCGAGGAGAACCTCGGCCAGCTCGTCGCCGCCCTCGGGGACTACGAGCTCGCCCTGGTCGATGCTCGCGCCGCCAACGCCGCCGACGTGGCTTCGGTGGTCCCGGCGCGGATCGACGCCCTGCGCGCACGCGTGCCCAAGGTCGTCGTGCACAAGACTGCATCCGCACGCCTCGCCACCATCTCCATCGATGGCGTACAGCTCGGCGCCGCCATGCTCGACAAGCCCATGCCCGTCGATCCGGGCTCTCACCTGGTCGAGGCCAGTGCCAAGGGATATCGGCCGTTCAGCCGATCGTTCGATATCGCGGAGAAGGCAACGAAGACCATCCCCATCGCCCTCGAAGCCGAGCCCTCCACCGCCTCGAGCGCCACGCCGACCGGCTCAGCCTCCTCGGACAACGCGGTCGAGCCCGCTGCCAGGACCAACGTGTTGCCGTTCGTCGTTGGCGGCGTTGGGGTCGCCAGCCTCGCCGCGTCGGGCGTGTTCTACCTGTTGCGTGCCGGCACGATGAGCGACCTCGACAAGGTCTGCGGCGCGGCGCGCGACGATTGCCCCGCCGACAGCCAGTCCACGTTTAATCGCGGAAAGACGTATACCACGATCGCCAACGTCACCCTTGCTCTGGGCGTCGCGGGCGTCGGCGCCGGTGCGGTCTTGTACTTCACCAACAAGCCGTCGGAGTCCACGCCGCGGCCGTCCGTGGGGTTCGCACCGGCCGCGCCGCAGGCACAGCTCGGCGCGTCGGTCGTGGGCCGGTTCTGAGCGCTTCCGACTCCACCCGGGTGAAGCCGGAACTCCACCACAAGGCACTACGGTTGCTCTGCCCCACGCACATACCTCGTATCCCAGCTGCACGCGGTCACCATCGCCAGCAGGATGGCGTCGCCGACAAGAGGTGCCGTGAGGTAGCGTCTCTCGCCGCGCACCTGCACACTGAACCCGGCTAGCTCCGCTGTATTGAGCAGCTGGCCCAACAGCTCCGCATCGCCCCACATCTTGGCCCCCGCGATGGCAAACCCGGTACCCGATGGGCTCAGCCCGAACAACACCGGCCCCGAATCCACGTCGCCGGGCCCCTGCTCGCCCGGCGGGTACTCGCGTATCCCGACCGTTCCGAAAAACGTGCGCTGCACCATGTGCCGCTTGATGGCGCCGAATTGCTCGCGCGCGAACTCCTCGTCGACCATGGGCAGGTAGAACGAGCTCCAGCCGGCCGCACACCCCCTGGCGCCCCCGGCAGGACCGCCCGACCCGTCGACGTTGAACACGACGAGCCCGGTGCTCGGGTCGAGCAGGTGCGCTCGTGTGTAGTCGATCCATCGGCGCAGCGTCCGGCGGTGGTCCTCACCGGTCACGCGATCGTACACGGCAATGCTTGCCGCTCCGACCGCATTGTCGGCAGTAAAGACTTGGCCGGGATAGGTCGCGATGTGCGCGGAGAGCGAGGCGTCCATGCGCCGGGCGAGAGCCCCGGTGATTCTGCTGTGAAGCGCATTGAAGCGTCCATCGCCGCCGAGAATTCGGTAGGCGCCAATCATCAAGTTCAGATGTCCCAAGTAGCCCACGTGGCCGTGAGGTCCCTCGAGCGACGCGAGCGGGTCCTCGCCCCAGCTGATGCGGTCGAACTCGCGGATTGGCGGAGTCATCGCGCGGGTGATGAGCCCCGGCAGGTGCTCGAGCGAATCCGCGCGCGTATCCGGCAGGGCAAACCCGATGTTGCACAAGGCAGCGGCTGTCATCGACAGCGTTCCAAGCGCCCATTCTCCTCGAATCATGTTCGAGCCGGGCGTCACGGCTTGGCTCTGGAAATCGCCTCTCAGCCGATCGAGAAGGTAGGCGCGCCGCGCGAGCACGTCGGGGCGATTCCGAGCTTCCAGTACCTCATCGGGGCGGCTTCGGAACTGCTCGAACCACCCCACCTTGACCGCCAGGGCGGCAACCCCAACTGCCAGCACCTTCAGCATCTTGCCGTTCATCTGCATGGGTTCACTCCTTCGCTGTGCAGGGCCGCCTCGAGCGGCGTTCGTGTGCAGCGTAGAGCTCGCAGGCTTTTCTCGGGCGCGGCTTCGAGGTGAATGGCCAGATGGGGGCGCTCAACGGTCGGACGACGTCCGTGAGTGGTTCAGCACCCGACGCATGAGACGCGGCCCGATGGAATGAGCGCTCCTGGACGATGCCAGGCGCGAGCCGGACGGCCACGCCAGGTGCGCCTGGGTATCCTGCGTAGCGCTGGCTCGTGTAGCTGGACTTCTGGTGCCGGCTGAGAAGTTGTTTCGTGTGGAGCTCTATGATTGGGGCGGAGGTACACCTCGTTGGCTGCAGCTCACACGGGCGCGCCGCACGCAGCGCAGGCTCGCGCGAGGGGTTGCAGCACTGTCCCGCACCGGGCGCAGCAACGCGGCGATCGGCCTGCCGCCCCCGGTCCCGTGGGATCCAGCTCGATCCTCCACTGGATCGCGCCAATCGCCAGGATGTCGCCGGACTTCAATGCGGTCGCCGACGCCACCCGCTGCCCGTTGACGCGCGTGCCGTTCCGGCTCCCCAGATCGCTGACCACCAGCTGTCCGTCGCTCCAGCTGACCAGCGCATGGTTTCGCGATGCTTTCGGCTCGACGCCGTCCAGATCGATATCCTGCTCCTTGCCCCTGCCGAACTGAAGCTGATCAACCACGGCGAGCTGCCGTCCAGGGGATGGGCCCGTCAGCCAGACCAGCCGTGCGCCGCGGTTTGTCGCGCCGCTCGCCCTTCTCGCGACGTTCATCACCAGCGTTCCGGGGGTCACCGCGGTGGGTGCTGGCTCCGGACGGCCGACAGCGGCTCGCCCTCCGGCCGATACCACGGGGGGCGCCGCGTGGGCCGAGCGCTCCCGTCCCATCGCCGCCACCATCGCGCCAGCGGCCGCCGCCACCGCGCCCGCTGCCGCCATCGCCGCTCCCCACGCCATCGCCCCGGCAGCGCCCCCTGCCTGTGCAGACGTTGGTCCGAATGCCGGCGAATCCGTCCAACCGGGCAGCGTTGCGCCTGCTCCCAGCGCGACGTCGATCTGCCCCGCCGCGCCGGTGATGTGCACGATCGCACCCGACAGCCCTGCGCCTACCGAAAAACCGATCGGGTTGACCACGTCGTCCGGCGTCATCCAGGCCAACGTCCCCATGTACACCCGCCCCGAAACGTCGATGTGCGCCACCAGCTCCAACCCGGAAGGACCGTGCCGGAGCGCCAGCGACGAGCCGCTGCGATCCGTGGTCGCCACGGTTCCGGTCCACGCGGTGGTCCCCCCCATGCCCGCCTGCGCGCGAATCGAAGATAGCGACTGAAGCCCGGCGACGAGCGCCGCGGCGGCGGGCGCGGACCCACGATCGGCCGACTGCAGCGCCTGGCAGAGCTGCTCCAATGCGGCCGCGTGGGACGCTCCCACCGCCACAGGCATGCCTTGGAGCGAGCCGGGTCCCGGCATCGACGGCGTCATGCGAAACGATCTCCTTTGACGTTCACCAGGGCTCCACGGGCTCCACGACGAGACGAGCTTTCTTCTGGGCCTCCTGGAGCAGCAGCGGCTTCCAGTCGGGATTGACGCGTACCTTCATGCGGCTGTCGAAGTACTCCTTGGGGTAATCACCGTTTGCGGCCATGTACTGGTCTTGGGTGGTCACCGGGCTGGCGCCCTCGTGCAGGATTCCCTTGTACCAGCTCCACCCCGTGGCGCCTCCGGCTCCCCCGCCGAGCAGCGCGATGCTCAGCTTGCTCGTGAACACCGCGAACCCCTTTCGAAGGAGGATGCCGCGCGTGACCAGGATCAGCAGCGCGGAAGCCGCGAGCGTGCCGGCCATCTTCATCCGCTCGTCGCCTTGCGTGAGCACCGTGCCAGGGGCGTACGTCTGGTCCCACCACGGGTCCACGAAGCGGGGATCGTCGGGCAGCCCCGCCGGATGGAGCCCGAAGTACACGTGAATCGGCGCCATCTCCCACTTGCAGAAGTCGAAGCCGTTCATCGACCTGCGCACCTCCAAGTCCTGGGAGAAACGCCGCGCCAGCATCCAATCCCAAATACGGTCCCGCAGCATGCCGCAGGTGTAGTGGGCGAGGTTTCCGAAGGTGCTCCCGGTCGTGATGTCGAGGATGTTATTGAGCGGGCCGCACAGGTAATCCGGCCACAGCAGCCCTGGAATCGTCCTCGCCGACGAGCTGTACTGCCACTCAGGGTTCGTGAGCTCGAGCGACGAAGCGGCGCCGTCCAACGCGGCAAAGAGCTTGGCCCCGTTCTCCTGGACGTCGAGCTCCACGTACGTGGCTTCGCTCGCAGCGCCGCCAGGCCCCACGATGCCGCAGCGCACCTTGAAGGACACCTGCGCGCCGGCGATCGTGTCCCACGTGAGGTTGCCGTAGCGAAGTACCCATCGCGCACACCCGTCCGCGTCGGTCGCTTGATCCGGGGTGCCTTCCACCGCGAGCTGCGCCGCACCCTTCGCGATCACCTCGAGCCGCAAGTTGCTGCCCTGGCAAGGCTTGCCCCCGGGTGCGAGAACGACCATCGCACCGGCCTCCGACGTGCCCGGCTTCCATCCGGGGACCACGATCAACTTCAGGAAGAAGCACCGCGGCAGCACCTCCGCCTCGCCCTGCAGGTCAATCACCACCGTGCCCTGAGACGAAGTGGATTGCAGCCTCACCCGGGCCTTGAGCGCGAGCTTCATGCGCTCGGGCACATCCGCCGACGCCAGCAGGGGACGACCCTCCTTGGAGCAAAGCTCGTAGCGCTTCTGTCCCGGCTCCTCGAAATCGGGATCCTCGCGAAGCTCGAACCGCTCGCCGTCGCGGCCGGTGAATTGGATCTGATACTGCTCGACCTGCACCTCCCGCATCGGCTCGTCTTCCGGGGCGTCCGCACGATGGATGAACAGCACGAGCCCAAGCTTGTCCTCACCGTCCGCCACGAACTCCGCCGGGCCGAGCTGGACGCCATTGCCCCACGTGCGCGTGCTGCCTTTGGGGACGTCGAACTTCGCGCAGACCTCGATCGGCGGGCGCAGGAAGTACGCCATCTTCGCGCGGAAGGCCTTGCCCGGTGCCATCTCAGCTCCTCCCCGCAAGCGAGGTCATGGCCCCTCCAGCGTGGTGCACCCGATGTCCAGCTCGATCTCTCCCTTCGCCAGCAGCCAGTCGTCCGGGAGCTTCACCCCCGGCAGCAGCTTGGGGTGAACCCGCCACGTCAGCCCGCCGTCGTCCGACACGGGCGCGTCGAACTCCAGGTACGGGGGATTCGCGGTGATGGGCTGCCACAACACCTGGAACGGCGGCCGCACGGGCTGGTCGTTGTCCGGCGTGTGGAAGTACAGCACTACCTCGCCCAGGCGCCACTCCTTGGTCTTGGGCTCGTAGCGCACACAAAACGTAGGCCTCGCCGGATCGATCGGCAATCGCCGCTCGCCGTTCACCACCTCTGCGGCCAGGATCAAGTCTGCCACGAGGCTCAAGGTGACAGGCGCGCTGATGAGCCCGCCTCCTGCCCCCGCCGACACCTGCACCACGCACGACGGCGGGATCGTCACGTCCTTGCTGAGTTGGGGCAGGAACGCGACCTGGGCGCAACGCTCGCCATGGGCCGTCCCCAGGTCCTGGCAGCCGACCACCTGCTGGGCGCTCAGCAAAGAGAACTGGATCGTCGGGTCCCCTTGCGGGAAGTGCCCCTTGCCCACTTCTTCGCAGTGTGCGTAGATGAATATCGCGGGCGTCTTCTGCTGGTCGAGCGTGGTCGACATGACACCCGTGGCGTCGACCGTGCGGACCACCACCACGAAGGCGCTCTGCTGCGGTGGCGCGTCCTTGCTGCCCGGGACCGTGGTCCCCGGCGGCGGCGTGATGAACACGCGTACGACCTCGATGCCATTGATCACCACCGTCACGACGGTGGTCGCCAGGCCGGAGATCGCCACGGCGATTCCCGGCGTCCTCAATCCGTCGTTGAGGTTGAACGGGTCGCGCAGGAA
Source organism: Myxococcales bacterium (assembly GCA_021847645.1). Classification (GTDB taxonomy): domain Bacteria; phylum Myxococcota_A; class Polyangia; order Polyangiales; family Polyangiaceae; genus JAJZQG01. The sequence goes on along the minus strand of JAJZQG010000002.1, from coordinate 46,038 downwards.
GTCGTCGGCCCAGGCGAGCCCCGGGCACAGGAGCACGAGCGCGAGGGAGCCGAGGAACAGGGTTGCCGTGGCGACCCCTGCGGGCGCGGCGGACGACGGCTTGGTCTTGGGCGTGCGCAGCACGAGATAGGAGAGCACGAGCCCCAGAAAGACGTTCCAACGCAGAAGCGGGTATTGGTTGATGCCGAACAGGTAGTAGAGGACGACCGCCGTGAAGAAGGGAATCGCCAGACCGGCGCCCACCAGCAAGGGGCGGGGGATGAGCCTGCGGATGACCTGGAAAGGAGACAGGACGCGGTCGATGGGCCCGCGGAACCAGGTGAACAAGAGGGGAATGCCCGTCATCAGCAGGGGCGTGATGAAGTCGAGGCCCTCTCGCTGGTTGAGGAAGAACGTGTCGTATTGGACGGTCAACGCGACGAAGGCCAGGATCAGGCCGCCCAGGATCTTGAGCGGCAGGGGGATCTTCTGGAGCAGCTTGAACACGAGGCGCCGGAACGGCAGCAGCAGGATGGGAATGCCGAGCAAGATCATCGGCGGGAAGAAGTCGAACCAGGACTCGCGTTGCGCCGGGCCGAAAAGCTTGAGCTGAGGCATCCCGCGAACGGCCGAGTAGACGAACCACACCCAACCGCTCAGGGTGCCGCCGACGACGGCGACCAGGTCCCACCACTTGTCGGAGCGTTGGCCGATAGGCTTCTTCTTCTCCGCGTCGAGATCGAGCCTGGCATCTGCTGCAGCCGCGGCGGACGTTGCATAGGACGGCGCGCCCCCGGACGGCGCTGCGGGGCCGGGAGGAAGCGGCGCATCGACCCACGCTTGTCCGTTCCACGCAACCCAGCCTCCAGAGGCACCGCGCGGCTTCCACCACACGCCACGCGCATCCTGCACTTTGAGCTGCTCGAGCGCTTGCGCCAGCATGGCGGGATGCATCCGGCCCGTCGCGTGCTCGGCGAGCAGTCTCTGCACCTGAGCTTCGGCGCCGAGAAGCCAACCAGGAATCGCGGGGGCCGACCGCGGGACCGGGGGCTGCGGAGAGCGCCCGGTGTACGGGTTGGCCGGCTGCGCTGGGTGTTCCTGATGAGGATAGGGATGCGCGGGATTGGGCTGCGCGGGATAGGGCTGAGCGGGATAGGGTTGAGCGGGATAGGGTTGAGCGGGATAGGGTTGAGCGGGATAGGGTTGAGCGGGATAGGGTTGAGCGGGATAGGGTTGAGCGGGATAGGGTTGAGCATAAGGCTGCGCGGGATAGGGTTGCGCGGGATTGGGCTGGCCCGCTGCCGGATACGCCTGGTAAGCGGCCGCAGGTTGTGCCGCGACGACCGGGGCAGCCCCGGACAGGCCGCCCGGCAACGGGAACGCAACGGAATCCAAGGCCGGAGCCGCTTGTTGCCAGGTCCGGCCGTCCCAGACGAGCCACGTACCCGCAGCGTCCAGCTTCCACGGACGCCCTTGCGCGTCCTGGCACTGCAGTTGCCCGAGCGCTGCCACGAACTGGTGGGCAGGCATACGCCCAGCCACCTGCTCCATCATGAGCTGGCGATATCGGGCCTCGAGATCGCGAAAGGTCATCGGCCTGCACCGCCGCAGTGGGAACCTGAACCGACAGTACACTGCTTTGGCCCGTTCGTCATCTGCCCGAAGCGTTCCCGACCTGCTAGCATGTCCCCATGTCCGAGCCCCCGGTTCATTTTGGGTCGCGTCTGGCGACGCCCGCACCGCTCGCACCGGCTTTCGCGCGTCGGGCAGCATGGTTGCGCGAATGTCCGGAGGTCGCCCCATGACTCCGGCGGTGCTGATCGAGGCCAGCCACCGCGCTGCCTTTTCGTGGCTTCGCCGGCTCGCCTTGCTCGCGCTCATGGCGGTTGCGTGGTTGGCTGCGGCGCCCGGCTGCTCGAGAAAGCCGCCCTCGCCGGTGGTGATCGTCTACGTCTCCGTCGACCAGGCCCACGCGGAGCCCGTGCTTGCCCGATTTACCGAGCAGACCGGAATTGAAGTGCGCCCCGTGTTCGACGTCGAGGCCGCCAAGGCGGCGGGATTGGCTCGCCGTATCGTGGCGGAGAAGTCCCACCCGCAAGCGGACGTGTTCTGGAACGGAGAGCTTTCACAGACGCTGATGCTCGCGCGCGCCGGCGCCCTTCAGCCTTATCGGTCGCCGAGCGCGGCCGGGCTGCCCGGCGACTTCGTGGACCCGCAAGGGCTTTGGGCGGGCTGCGCGGGACGGGCACGCGTGCTGCTGGTCGCGGCCGACGTGCCGGATGCCGAAATGCCTTCTTCGCTCTACGATCTGGCCCGCCCGGGGGCCGGTCTGGCGCACCCGTTATTCGGTACGAGCGCCACGCACGCAGCCGCGCTGTTTGCCATGTTGGGACCCGACAAGGCGAACGCTTTCTATCAGAGCGTCCGCAGCAGCGGCGTGCGCATCGCAGACGGCAACTCGGTGGTGCGGGACCTGGTGGCCAGCGGGGACCTGAAGGTCGGACTCGTGGACACGGACGATGCCTGCGAGGCCATGCGGCGGGGGGCCCGGGTGCGTGTCATCGCCCCGGATCAAGGCGCGGATCAGATGGGGGCCCTCGTCATCCCCACCACCGTGGCGATGGTGGCCGGTGCGCCCCACCCCGACCAGGCCAAAGCCTTGGTCGACTTCCTGCTCAGCGAGCAGACCGAACGCATGCTCGTGGCGTCGGGCTGGAGTCACGCGCCCGCACGGCAGCTCGATACCGCGCCGCCTTGCTTTTCATTTCCTTCCTTGCGCCGCATGCGAGTGGACCCCGAACGAATGGCCGGCATGGTCGATCGCGCTCGCGAGGATCTGCGCGCCCTGTTTGCGAAGTAGAGGAACCACGTGCGCGCGCGAGCTAGCCTGGCCCCAGTGCTCGTCCGATGGCTGAACAGGGCATGGCTCGTGCTCGCCTGGGGCTTGCTCGCCGCGCCTGTCCTGGCGCTGCTCGTGTCCATGGCCTCGGTGCCGTCATCGGATTGGCTCTCCTTGGCCCTGCCGCTCGGTGGGCGGGGCATCCTGCTGCTGCGCAGCGTGGCGCTGTCCGCCGGGTCGTCCCTGCTGGCAACTGCCGTCGGCTTGCTCGCGGCGTTGCGGCTGTGGCGAGTGCCCTCACAGGCCCGAACCGCGCTGACCTGGGGCGCGCTCGCGTTCGCGGCGATTCCCCCTTACATTCACGCGTTGGTCTGGTCCCATATTCTGGGTCCCGCTGGTTGGCCTGCTGCGCTGTGGGTCCAGGCGGCGTGGTTCGCGCCCGTGGCGCTGGCGCTTTGTCTTGCAGGCCTCGACGGAGCCGACCCGGAGCTGTTCGACGCCGCGCGTTTGCACGTGCCGCCCTGGAAAGCCTTCGCGGTCGGCGTTCTTCCGTCGTGCCGCCCGCACCTGCTCGCGAGCTTCTCGCTTTGCTTCGCGATTGGCCTGCTCGACTTCACCGTACCGTCGCTCTATCACATGGACGTCTACGCTCTCGACGTGTTCGCCGAGCTTGGCGCGACCGAGACGCCCGGGCGTGTGGTGTGGATGTCCCTGCCCCTGGTCGCCAGCGCGTCGCTCGCCTCGCTGTTGTTCTGGCGCAGCATTCGAGTGGTCGCAGCGGGACGAAGCCAGCCCGCGCGCCCCCGCCCTGCGGTCCGTTGGCCCATGGCGCTCGTCGTGCTTCAAGGCTTGGCGGCCCTGATCGCGCTCGCTTGGGTCGGTGTGCCGTTCGTGACGCTGGCCGTGATGACCGGCTCACTTGGACGGTGGGGTGCCGCGCTGGCGAACGGCAGCCGGGAGCTCGAGACCACAGCTTGGGTGGCTGTCTGGGCTGCTGCGCTCGCGGTCCTGGCCGCGCGGCCGTGGGCCGGCGAGCTGGCGCGTCCGGGATGGCGCGGCGTCCTGGCCTGGACGCTGCTTTGGATTCCCTGGGTCCTGCCGCCTTCGCTGATCGGTCTGGGCCTTATCGGCGTGTGGAATCGCTCCTGGTTCGAGCCCTTGATGCAGAGTCGTGGAATCCTGGTCCTGGCCAGCGTGGAGCGTTTCGCGCCAAGCGCTGCGCTCGTGCTCTGGGCCGTCGCACGACAGCGAGACCCAGCCCTGCTGGATGCGATTCGGGTCCATCAGCGGAGCGCCTGGCACGGGTGGCTCCACGCTGGGTTCGGGCTGGAGCGGACCGGTTGGCTGGCGGCGGCCGCGCTCGTGCTGGCCTTGAGCGCGGGCGAGCTTGGGGCAAGCCTGCTCGTCGCGCCTCCGGGCTACGCCACGCTCACCATGCGTCTCTACAACTATCTTCATGCAGGTGCGACCCGATCCGTGGCAGGTACCTGCCTGACCATGTGGCTGCTCACCTTGCTGGCCGGGCTGGTCGCGTTCGCCGCCCTGCGTGGCCGCACCCTCGACCGGAGGCCGCCATCGCCATGATTCGCGTCGAGAACGTCTCCAAGGTATTCGGCGGGCAGCGCGTGCTCGACGACCTGTCGTTCGAGCTGGCCTCCGGCGCTCACCTGGTCGTGACCGGACCGTCAGGCTCTGGCAAGACCACGCTCCTGCGCATCCTCGCGGGGCTCGAGGAACCCGGCGGCGGACGGGTCTGGCTGGACGGCAATGTCGCGAGCGAGCCCGGGTACGCTCTGCCGCCGCACGAGCGGTCGATGGGGTTCGCCTTCCAGGCGGCCGCGCTGTGGCCTCACATGACCGTAGCGCGGCACATCCGCTTCGCGCTGCGCGACGGCGCCGGGGCGCGGGCGAGGTTCGAGCTGCTGGCTGCGGGGCTCGGCGTCGAGTCGCTCCTGGACAAGTATCCTCACCAGCTGTCGGGCGGCGAGTCGCGCCGCGTGTCCATCGCCCGAGCCATGGCGGCCAGCCCAGCGCGACTGATCCTCGACGAGCCGCTCTCGCACCTGGACTCTGTGTCCAAGCATTCGGTGCTGGCGTTCGTTCTCGCGCAAGCACGGGAAATCGGGGCCAGCGTCATTCTGGTAACGCACGACGATCGCGAGGCCGCCGAGGTTCCGGGCGCGACCCTCCGGCTTGCCAAACGGAGCGCGGGCCCATGAACGCGAGCCCGACGGCGCAGGCTCCAGATCGTCGATCCGGGCGGCGCGCCGCCGTGGTGCTTCTGCAGCTGCTCATCGGCGTAGCGCTGGTCGCCGGCGCCGGGTTCGCCGTTCGCACCTGGCGCCCGCGAAAGAAGCCCCCGGCCGGATGGAGCATCGCGCGCCCTCCCCACGACGTGCTCGCACTCGCCAGCGTCGGCGATGAAGTCTGGGCCGGCGGGCCCGACGGACTGGTCGTGATCGACGCTTCTACGTGCCAATGGAAGCGGGAGGTCCTGGCTGGCGGGCCCGTCGAGCTCGTGGCCGGTCTGGCGGCTTACGAGGGCCACGTCTGGGTCGCCCACCGCGACGGTCTCAGCCACTTTGACGGTGCGGCCTGGGAGAGAATCACCTCGCCGCAACTCCCAAACGGCCAGGTCTGGGCCGTGCTGCGCGCTCGCGACGGCACGGTCTGGGCTGGAACGGAGCGCGGCGCGGCGCAGCTCGGTGTCCGCGGAGACCGGCTTTGGACGAAGAAGGACGGCCTCGCATCCGACGCGGTGACCGTGCTGTTCCAGGACTCTCATGATCGCCTGTGGCTAGGCAACGGCCTGACCGCCGAGGGGGGCTTGACCGTCCTCGAGGACGGCAGCGTACACACCTATTCGGTCGCAGACGGGCTGGCGCATTCGATGATCAACGCCATCGCCGAGGATCGGGAAGGGCGAATCTGGGTGGGCGCCGGGTTCGGGTCCCGCGGCGGGGCCTCGAGGTTCGACGGGTCCACGTGGATTACATGGCAGAAGCGCGACGGGCTGGCGGGCGAGAAGGTGCGCTCGCTGCTGGTCGACGACGACGGCGCGATCTGGTTCGGAGCGGAGTACGACGGCGCGGCACGTTGGAACGGGAACCGCTGGTGGTATGTGGGATCCTCGAGCGGACTCGCCGGTAACGAGGTCAAGGCCATGCTCCAAGACCAGCACGGTAACGTCTGGTTCGGGACGGAAGATGGCGTCAGCCGTTGCGCGCGAGAGGTGGTGCGGTGACGACGCCTGGCCGTTTCACCGCGATGAAGACAGGGCGCAGCTTGTGCTTCGGTCGCATTCGGATTGAGCCGACCGAGCCGAGGGGCTGATGAAGTTCACCTTGACGGCGGTTGATGGTCATACGCTTGGCGCGACTCCACCCGGGTGAAGCTGGGACTCCACCCGGGTGAAGCTGGGACTGCACCCGGGTGAAGCTGGGACTCCACCCGGGTGAAGCTGGGACTCCACCCGGGTGAGGCTGCGAATGGCTCTGGAACTCGGGCCCGTGCTTATGTGGTTATCCCGCGCGGTGGGCCCTCAGCGGCGTCGCCGTCGCGCAAGACCGACGGCCGCGATCGCGCTCAACACGAGCGAGGCCATGCTAAAGGCACCCGACGTCGATTGCGCCGTGCGGCAACTGCATCCGCTGTCCGATGCGGGCTGGGGCGCGGCGGCTGGTGCTCCGGCGCTTCCCCCCGTGGCCGAACCAGCGCTGCCGCCCGCTGACGCGCCTCCCGTGCCTGGGCTGCCCCCGGAGCCGGCGCTGCCACCCGCGGCCCCGCCTCCGGTTCCGCCGGTGGACGCGCCTCCGGTTCCGCCGCTTCCTCCGGTGTCGGACCCCGCAGCGCCACCCGTGGCCTGGCCGCCGCTGCCGCCGGTGGACGCGCCTCCCGTTCCCGCGCTGCCTCCGGTCGAGCTTCCGCCCGAGCCCCCTGTCCCTCCCGCGCCACCGGACGGGTTGCCGTACTCGTACGCACCCACGTCGATGGCGCTCCCGACGATCGAACGTGGCTCCGTATTGGCCGGATGGACGTACTGGTTCGTGGGCGTCAGAGACATCGAGTCGGCCATGCCCGGGTCGACGCCCGTGTCGATCGCGGGCGAGCCCGCCGTGAGGTGATAGTCGTAGCTCGCGGCATTGACGAACAACGGGTCAATCCCGCTCAAGTTGTCGGCGGACAGCGCTCCCGTGGTGGAGACGGTGCCCGGTCCCACGAACAGGTTGTTGTGCGCGGTCAGGGTGCCACCACCGGCAATCTTGATGAACGTGCCCGAGCCGTAGTCGTTGACGAACGTGTTGTTGGCGACGAACACCCGCGTATCGGGCTTCAGGCCGCCTTCCTCGCCCCAGGTGAACAGGATGGGATTGCCCGGGTTGGTCCCCTTTTGAACGAGATTGCCGATGACGATGGCGAGGCCGCCGTTGGGCAGGTCGATCTCGTAGCTGTCGTGCCCGGACTCACCCGTAAGACGGTTGTACAGGATCTCGTTGACGCTCGCGCGCGACTTCAGCAGGTGCCCGTCCGTCGCGATGTCGTGCGAGTAGTTGTAGCGGAACGCCAGCTTGTCGACGCTGCCGCCGATATAGATATTGTGCGTGCACCCTCCGCAGTTGCAGCCGTCGCCCAGGCCGTTGCGCGCGAATTCGGTGTACTCGATGGTCACGGTACCGAAGCCGCCCAGGATGCCGTCCTGGTTGTCGTGGATGTAGCAGCCGCGGACCGTCAGCCCGGCGGCCTCGACGCGAAGCCCGGCACCGTTTGCGCCGTTGCCGCACGAGATGTTCGCGCCCGTCAGCTCCATGTTCTCGATGGTCACGTTGTCCGCACCGATGACATAGATGCCCTTGTAGCCGGCGGGGTGGTCGGTCCCGGACAAGTCCACCTTGGGGCGTCCTCCCACGCCGCGAACGGTGATCCCGGCCGTGTTGATGTAGCAACTGTCCGTGTAGGTCCCAGGCTGCACTTCGATCACGTCGTTGGGCTGCGCGGCGGCGATGGCCTCACAGGGCGTGGCGTAGGGCTTTCCCGGGCCGGCCTCGAGCGTGGCCGCTTGGGAGATCCCCGCGAAGGTGAGTACCGCGCCCAGCGCCGCGATCATCGTTCCGGTTCGTCGCATATCGAAGTCTCCTGATGGGCTGCGGCCGGGCGGCCATCCATCGAGCCGCGAGGTCCGCACCGCGAAAGAGGGTGAACGGTGTCGAATCCAAGAATTGAGGAGCACGGCTCGTGCCAAACGTTGCTCGCAGGCTCTCGCTCGGTTCGGTGCCCTGGCCTGACGCCCCGCGCGCACCGATCGCGCGCAACCTTGGTGGCAGACGCGGCCTGTCGCGGTCGTCGAAGAGTGCGACGTTCTTGTCGCAGATGCGGGGCCGACGGTCGGGAAGTGCGTCGGGCTTGTCGCAGGGGGCCACACCGAGGCAGCCCTTCACAGCGCCGCGGCGCACATTGGCAAGGAAGCGGCCGGCTGATAGCATCCGCTCCCAGATGCCCATCGATCCCGAAAACGATACTGTCCAAATCGAGGCTGGAAGCCCGGGTCGGTGGCAGGTTCCGGAGCGCAGCCTCGTGGTGATGGACGGTCCCCAACGGGGAGCGGTGTTTCGCTGCCCTCTCGGCCGGACGATCATCGGCAGCTCGTCCTCGAGCGGGATTTGCCTGCACGACCCGACCGTGTCCCGCGTGCATGCCGAGGTTCTCGTCCACCCCGACGGCGTCGGCATCCGGGACTGCGAAAGCACCAATGGCACGTTTGTGGAGGAAGTGCGCGTACGGGACGCCGACCTGCGGGATGGGAATCGGGTTCGCGTGGGAGCCACGACACTGCGCCTGGAGCGGGGGCAACAGACCACGAGCGCCTCGCTGTCGCACAGCGAGCGGTTCGGCGACATGGTGGGCCGAAGCCCGTCCATGCGGGCGGTGTTCTCCGTGCTCGAGCGCGTGGCGCCGACCGATGCGACGGTGCTTCTGCAAGGCGAGACGGGGACGGGCAAGGACCTGGCGGCGCGGGCCGTGCACGAGCACTCGCCGCGGGCGTCGGGGCCTTACGTGGCAGTCGACTGTGGCGCTATCGCAGAGGCGCTGTTCGAGAGTGAGCTGTTTGGGCACGTGCGCGGGGCCTTCAGCGGCGCCGTGACGGACCGGGTGGGCGTGATCGAGGAAGCGGACGGGGGCACATTGTTTCTCGACGAGATTGGGGAGCTGCCCCTCGGGTTGCAAGCCAAGCTTCTGCGGGTTCTGGAGACGCGGGAAGTCAGGCGGGTCGGCTCCAACCGGCTGCGCAAGGTGGACGTGAGAATCATCGCCGCCACCAACCGCCCGCTCACGGCCAGCGTGAACCAAGGCGCTTTTCGGGAGGACTTGTTCTTCCGGCTGGCGGTTGTCTCGGTGGAGCTGCCTCCGCTCCGGCAGCGGCGCGAGGACATCCCCATGCTCGCGCGCCACTTGCTCGCAACCCTGTCCGACGGCACCGCGTCTCTGCCTGCCGAAGTGCTCGCCACGCTCATGTCCCGCGGCTGGCCCGGCAACGTGCGCGAGCTGCGCAACTTCCTCGAGCGGGGACTGTTCCTCGGGTGGTCGGTGGAGCACTCCGCGTCCGTTTCCGCGCCCGTGCCCACCATCGTCGACGAGCTCGTTCCCACGCATCTGCCCCTCAAGGAAGCGCGCGTCGCCTGGATGGCGCGCTTCGACGAGATCTACTTGAGTGCCGTGCTGCGCAAGACCAACGGCAATGTCTCCGCGGCTGCACGAGAGGCCGGAGTCGGACGCCGCTTTCTGCAGCGCGCGGTCAAGAGGGTGGGCCTGTCCAATCCGTCGCGCCCGCCGCGGTCTGGCTGAGCGCGCGTCGGGCGTGTGCTGGCTCCGGGGGCTTCAGAATCCCGGCTCGCGGATCTGCGGCACCATCGGCGTGGGAGCGCTGCCGGGGTTAGCGGGCGTCGTGTTGGCCGCGGCTTCGCCGGAGGTCCTCGACGACGCGGTGCCGGGCGTGCTCTCGGGCGCGGTGCTCGCAGATCTCGCGGCGGATGCGTGCCCTGCGGGCGGCGTCGAACCCTTGGCCAAGCCGGGCGCTAGGCCCGGATCGTTGATCGCCTGCTCGCCTTCGGGCGTGGTCGACGCGACCGGAAGCGCGCTGGGCGAGATGGGCTCGGCCGTTTCCGGGGACGACGTCGCATGGGCCGGTGCAACAAGGGGCGCCGAAGCTGACGGGGCGGCGGCGGGCGCGGGCGCAGGGCGCGATCGAAGGACCGTGATCAGCGCGCCGGTCGCAGCGCCGGCCATGACCAAAGCACCGATGGCGACCCAACCCGCCGGAGACAAGCCCGCCCTGCGGCCGGTCCCCGCCATCGCCGGGAGCGAGAGCAGCGAGCCCGATGGACGCGAAACTCCCGCGTGGTCCTTCAGCGATTGCGAACCCGAGCTGCCGTCCGCGCCCCATCGCGCCGCGTCCGGGAGTGCCGGTTCCGCCCCGCGGCCCGATACGTCCGTCTCTGTCACGGCAGCCGCCGCCGTGATGCCCGAGATGCTCGGAATCGACAGACGAAAGGGCTTCATGTCCCGTGTGTCGTCGGTGGTCCGCTCATCGGCGAGGCGCAACGCTTCGCGGATGGCTTCCCTTCGGCGCTGGTACCGATCGCCCAGCGCCGCGCGCACGAACGACGCGACCTCCTCGTCCGTGCTCACCCGCATGGAAGCGGGCAGGGCCTGGTCCAGCGCACGGAGCATCTCGTTGGCGGTCGGAAAGCGCTTGGCCGGATCCTTCTCCAACGCCTGCATGACGACGTCTTCGAGCGCCTTGGGATAGGCGGGGACCAGCTTGGACGGGCGATACGCCGGAGTATCCGACGTGATGTTCTGGAGGGTGGCCTGGTCGTTGTCGCGGCGGAAGGGGTGCTTGCCCGTGGTCATCGAGTACAGCACGATGCCCAGCGCGAAGATGTCCGTGCGGCGATCGATGACCTCTCCGCGCGCCTGCTCGGGCGCCATGTAGGCCACCTTGCCCTTGACCTGCCCGCCCTGCGTGAAGCCCCCTCGCTCGACGGCCTTGGCGACCCCGAAGTCGACCAGCTTCGCCACCCCGCCGTACGTGATCAGTACGTTCTGCGGCGACACGTCGCGGTGCACCAGGCCGAAGAGCTTGCCGTTGTCGTCGCGCACCTCGTGAGCCGCATGCAGCCCCGCGCACAGCTGGGAGGCCACGCGCACGGCGACGGGAAGCTGGATGCCGCCCTTCTCGATCGCCTGCTTCATGATCACGTGCAGCGGCTCGCCGTCGATCCATTCCATGACCAGGTAGAGCACATCGCGCTCTTCGCCCAAGTCCAGGATCTCGACCACGTGCGGGTGCTTGACCCGCGAGGCAAGGGCCGCCTCGTCGAGGAACATCTGCTCGAACCGCGGATCGTCGGACATCTCGGCGCGGATCGTCTTGACCGCGACGATCTTCTGGAAGCCCCGAGTGCCCTTGAGCCGTGCGGCCCAGACCACGGCCATGCCCCCCGTGGCCACGGGCAACAGCAGCTCGTAGCGCCCGAGAGTATGGCCGGCGCCGACGTCGCCTAGAGTCCTGATAGGTTCACTCATCTCGGGTCGACCTGCCGCAGGGCATGGCCGCGGCGCGGTCACATCCTAGAGCACTGCCTCACCTTGACAAATAGCAGTGAATCGCCGGCGATCCACCCCGTTCGTGCGCCGCCTGTCCATGGCCGTCGCGGCGGACCCATTTCAGAGCTTGGTCACGCTGAGGTTGAAGCTGCAGACGTTGCCCGAGTAGCCGTCCACCACGATGAAGTACGACTTGTTGGCGGTCGCCGTGAACGTCACCGACTCGGGATTCGTTCCGTAGTCGTCGCTGTAGCTGTAGCTCGAGAAGCAGGTGCCGTCGCAGTTGTTCGCGCTCAGCACGTACAAGTCGCAGTCGTTGCTCAGCGAGGTCAGGTCCACCTCGTAGCTGCCTGATTCCGTTGGTGTGAAGATGAACGCAGCCTCCGGCCCGGATTCCGCCCAACTCCCGCAGGAATAGGACTCGATCGCGTCGTTCGTCGTGTTGCCCTGGCCGACGGCGTTGCTCGCCGAGATGGTCTGGCCGGCTTGGATCGCCCTCGCGGGGAAGCATCCGCCCGTGGTCGAGCACTGCACCGACAACGAGTAGGCCTGGGCCGACGGTCCATCCACCACGATGTAGTAGTCGCGGCCCGCGGCAGAGGTGAAGCCGATCGCCTCGGGGTTCGCATTCGAATTGGCGTTTCCGGCCTTGGCGCACGAGGTGCTGGCCGTGCACTGCGCACCGGTTGCCACGTCCACCGCCATCACGGCCACGTCACCGCTGAGCCCATAGGCCTCGACGAACACGTTCTGCCCCGCAGTGCCGGTGAACTTGTAGGCGTATTCAGGGCCGGGCATGCTCGCTGTTGTGCACGAGTACGACGGCGGCGCGATGCGCTGCGTCGATCCAGTGGCGCCCGTGTTCTGCGACAGCACCGTGACGTCGCACCCGACCGACGCGGCGTCCATGCACCGTCCCGCGCACGCCGTGCTCGTCAGGCAGTCGGTGTCGAAGCAGTCGACCCGGCCGTCGTTGTCGTCGTCCACGCCGTTGTCACAGATCTCGCCGTTCGGCACGCAGGCTCCGGAACTCTCGTGGTAGTTGGCGTCGCACGCGCCGACCCCGCAGGTGCCCGCAAGGCACGCGGCCGTGCCGTGGGGAACCGACGGACACACGTTGCCGCATGCCCCGCAGTTGTCGACACTCGTGTTGGTGGACACCTCGCAGCCGTTCGCCGCGCTGCCGTCGCAGTTGCCCCAGCCCGAGGTGCAGATGATGCCGCAAGTGCCCGCCGAGCACGTGGGCGTGCCGTTGGTCGCGTTGCAGATGTTGCCGCACGCCCCGCAGTTGTTCACCCCGGTGCCCGTGTTGGTCTCGCAGCCGTTCGACGCAATCGAATCGCAGTCCGCCCAACCGGTGTTGCAGCTGCCGATGGCGCACGCGCCGCCCACGCATGCGTTGACCGCGTGCGCCAAGTTGCACGCGGTCGTGCAGCTGCCGCAGTGCAGCACATCGTTCTGCAGGCTCGACTCGCAGCCGTTGGAGGCGTCGTTGTCGCAGTTGCCGAAGCCGCTGTTGCACGCGATGCTGCACACGCCCGAGGTGCGCGCCGGCATGCCGTTGACGCTGCTGCACACCGTGCCGCACGCACCGCAGTTGAACACGCTCGCGCTGGTGCTCGTCTCGCAGCCGTTGGACGCATTGTTGTCGCAGTCGCCCCAGCCGGCGTTGCACGCGATTGTGCAGGTGCCCCACGAGCACGACGGCGTTCCGTGGGTCGCGTCGCACACGGTGCCGCAGGCCCCGCAGTTGGCGGCGCTCGTGTCGGTGTTCGTCTCGCAGCCGTTGGACAGCAGCCCGTCGCAGTTTGCGAATCCGCCGTTGCACACGATGCCGCAGGCACCCGACGAGCAGGTCGCCGTTCCGTTGGTCGAGTCGCAGGCGTTGCCGCAGGAGCCGCAGTGTTGCGGCGAGAGCGACGTGTCGGTTTCGCAGCCGTTCGCGCCATTGTTGTCGCAGTTGCCCCAACCCGGATCGCAGGTGGTCACCTGGCAGGTGCCCGTGCTGCAGGACTCGGTGGCATGCGGCAGGTTGCACGCGCTGCCGCAGGAGCCGCAGTCCGTGAGCGTGTGCAGGTTCGTCTCGCAACCGTCCGAGACCACCGCGTTGCAGTCCGCCCAGCCCGAATGGCAGCTCGCGATCGTGCAGCTCGAGCTCGCACAGCCCGCCGTGCCGTTCGGCGCCAAACAGACCGAGCCGCACCCGCCGCAGTTGTTCGGATCCGACGACGTTGTCGTCTCGCAGCCGTTGCCGGGATCGCCGTCGCAGTCCGCCGTTCCGGGCGTCGTGCACGTCGAGCAGCCACAAACCCCCGTTGTGCACTTGGGCGTGCAGCCCGGTGACGGACACTTCACGGCGCAGCTTCCGCAGTGGTTAACGTCGATGTTCAGGTTCACCTCGCAGCCGTTCGTCGGATCGCCGTCGCAGTCCAGATAGCCCGGGTTGCAGGACGCGATCACGCAGGTGCCCGTCGCGCAGGTGCCCGTCGCGTTCGCCGGGGAGCAGGGGTTGCCGCACAGCCCGCAGTCCGCCGTCGTCACCAGCTGCTGCTCGCAGCCGTCCGCATACTGGCCGTTGCAGTCGCCCCAGCCAGGCTCGCACTGCGCCACCTGGCAGATCGTGCCGTTGCACGCCGGGTTGCCGTGCGACACCGAACACGTGGCCCCGCACGCACCGCAGCTCGCCACGTTGTTCGTGATCGCTGCTTCGCAGCCGTCCACCGGGTTGTCATTGCAATCGGCAAAGCCCGGCTGGCAAGCGATCCCGCAGTGGCCGCCGGAGCACGAGGCCACACCGTGGGTGCTGTCGCACGCGGCCCCGCATGCCCCGCAGTTGGCGGCGCTGGTCTGGGTGTTGACCTCGCAGCCGTTGGCCGCCACTCCGTCGCAGTCGGCGTATCCGGTGTCGCACACGCCCAGCGCGCAGGTGCCGTTGCTGCACTGCGCCGACGCGTGTGGGAAGGAGCAGACCTTGCCGCAGCTTCCACAGTTGTCGACGCTCGTGGCCAGGTCGACCTCGCAGCCGTTCGCGTAGATCGTGTCGCAGTCGCCCCAGGAGCCGACGCAGGCGGCGGCCTCGCAGGTGCCGCCAGCGCAGCCGGGAACCGTGTGCGGCGCCCCGCAAGTAGCCCCGCACGCGCCGCAGTTCATCACGTCCGTGGTCAGCGGCGCCTCGCACCCGTCACCGGGTTGTACGTTGCAGTCGCCGTAGCCCGCCGCGCACACACCCATCTCGCAGGAGCCGTCGACGCACACCCCTGCCGCATGCGGATAGCTGCATGCGTTCTTGCATTGCCCGCAGTTGGCCGGGTCCTGCGTCACGTCGACCTCGCAGCCGTTGCCCACCAACCCGTCGCAGTTGGCCCAGGGCGAGATGCACGACGCGATCGCGCACGTGCCCGCCGCGCAGGCCGCGTTGGCGTGCAACATCGAGCAAGCAACGCTGCATCCGCCACAGTTGTTCACGTTCGCCTGGGTCGGTGTCTCGCAGCCGTCCGCCGCGCTCGCGTTGCAGTCGGCGTAGCCGTCGTCGCAGGCCCCGATCTCGCACGCGGAGCCGATGCACGCCGGTGTCGCGTGGGGCAGCAGCCCGCACACGTGACCGCAGGTGCCGCAGTCCGCTTCGTCCGACGAAGTCTCCACCTCGCAGCCATTCCAGGGATCGTCGTCGCAGTCCGCGAAGCCCAGGTCGCACAGCGCGATCCCGCACGTGCCGCTCGTGCACTGGGCCTTCGCGTGGGGAAGCACGCACCCCGCCCCGCACCCCCCGCAGTCCTGCAAGCTCGTCGAGATGTCCGTCTCGCAGCCCGTGGTGTAGTCCGAATCGCAGTCCTGATAGGGCGCCGTGCAATTGGCGATCACGCACGAGCCGCTCTCGCAGGCTGCCTGCGCGTGCGGCGGGTCCGCGCACTTCGTGTCGCAATTGCCGCAGTGTTGGGGATCGACGGACGTGTCCAGGCACACAGCACCGCAACAGCTCCAGCCCGCAGGACAGCCGTGTTCGATCGTGCACCCCGCCACGCACGCCGGCGCGACGCAGAGCGTGCCGAGCGGGCAGTCGTCGTCGACTTCGCAGCCCGTACACGCATGAGAGGCCGGATCGCACGTGAGCACCTTCGCGTCCGCACCCACGTCTGCTTGCCCAGCGTCGTCCGTGCCCCCTTCGGTCGCGGCATCGTCGACCGGAGCCGCGTCGTCCTTGCCGCCGTCGGGACCCGCAACCACGCAGTCCGGATCGCCCTTGCAGCCCACCTCGCACCGCAGCGTGGTCGCCGAACAGTACTGCCCGGGCGGGCATACGTCCTGCTGCGGCAGGCATGCCCCGCATCGTCCGCTCGCCAGATCGCACAACGGCCCGGCCGGGTCGTGCCCGCAATCGTCGTTCGACGTGCATCTCGCACCGTCCGGCTCCACGGCGTCCGCATCCTCGGCCGCCTCTGCTTCCTGCGCGTCGACGCCGGCCTCTTCGCTCACGACATCCGCTGGCGCTTCGGCCTCGGTCGCGTCGTAGGCTGCATCCTCCCCGGCCTCCTGCGCACCATCGGTCGCGCCAGCGTCGGTAGGTGACCGGTTCTTGTCGAAGCCCCGGTAGTCGGGATAGCCGCAGCCCATGATCGCGGCGCACACCGAGGCGGCGCCGAGCAGGGCGAGGATCCGAGCGCGAAGGATAGCCACGGATCGCAGAATACCCGTCACCGGGCGCGCAAGGTAGGCCCAACGAGGGCGCGCCGCCCAGCCTTGTCGGCTCAGCGCGCGGTGGGCGATCACCGATGTGGCAGCAAAGGCGCGCGACTTTCGATCAGCGCCCGCGCCCGATCCGGAACCGTCAACGCCGCCCGCAGGATACGGCCCGAAAAGAGCCACTTCACGATCCCCGGAAACAGCTCGATGCGCACCTGGTACGCTAGCAGCGTGTCGCGGGGACCGAACGGTATCAGCCGGAATGTCCCCCAGGCGAACTTCAAGTCTCGAGGTCGGCTCGTGTCCACCCAGAACCACACCGTCGCCTCGCGCGCGTCCAGCCGCTGCCAGACAATCCGCATCGTGTAGCCGCCTTCGATCGGCCCGACGGAGTGCCGGATCTCGATGAGCTGGTCATCGCCCGCTCCCTGGATGAGAGTCATCGACGCCACACGCGGCATCACGTTCCACAGGGCGTCGGGTTGCTCGAGGACGGCGATCGCATCTGCCAGGGGCGCGTGGACCATACGCACGGCGTCGCCGCCCATCAGGTCGCCGTTCTCCACGACCACGGTGTAGTCGAAGTCCCGCGGGCCCGCGGATGACGATCCCGCGCGGTGGTCGAGCACGGTCGCCGGCGGCGCCTCGGGCGAAGAGGAGGTGCCCATTGAGGCGCCACAGCCGATCGCCAGGCAGCCGGCCAACAGGCCAACGTGCGCGAGGATCGAGGCTGTCCGCAGTCGTCCCATGCCACGCTGGATCATACACGCTGGCGGCCCGCGGTCACCGCCCGGCGCGCATGGGCAATCAGATACCCCACGACAGCCAAATTCGCGGCGATGAGAGCGCCGCGGGCCCAATTCAGGCCATGCTCGAACAAGCCGAACAGCTCCACCGGCAGCAGCGAAGTCGTCGTCGCCACCACCAGCCAAGGCCCCCAGCGCCACCCGCGTCCGAGCGCAGCCCCCTCGAACGCCGTCAGCACTCCGTCCAATCCCAACGCCAACGCGGCCAGCCGAAGGTGACGAGGATCGGTGGCCGCGATCAGAATGCCGGAGAGCTGCCGGCTCCATTCGGAGCACACGTGCTCGTGCAGCAGCCGGGCGAGGCCGAGAAGCCCCGGCGCGATGTTCGTGGCGGCGGTCAGCGCAACGAGCAGGGCACCCGCGATCTCGACACCGGCCTTGATTGCCTTGTAGGCCACGATGACGCGCATGCCCAAGCGTGGCCTTGTCGAACCTCGTTTCACGGGCGCGATGCTACCACCGGGGCACGGGCTCGCGGAGTGCGGGACTCGCCCAACCGGGTCGGACACTGTGCCCCCGCGCCTCACGTGCGACAAGGTTCAGCTTTGACGAGCAAGATCCGGTGACTAGGGTGGAGGTGTTGGGGGAGAAATCAGTGGCGGGAGGACAATCGTCTACGGTGTCTTCCTAACCCGGGTCGTCACGCAGGACTCGCGCTGCTCGGACTCGAAGACGCGACCAACGCGCGCGTCGGCGCCGCGCCGCGTGCGTCCTCGAGCCCGGGACGGCTGCACGGAAACGACGGCAAACCAAGGGGGGAACGATGGACAAGGACGCACGCGAACGAGACTGGGGAGTCTCCGAATGGGTCCGGGTACCGAGCAGCAAGTGGTGCGCAAGGACCGGAAGGCCCGGCCCACCGCCGCTGCCGGGTGCGTCCGTCGCGGTCATGACTCTCGAGCTGTCCTCCAACTGCTCCGGCTGGGAGCTGCCGTCGACTCTGAACGACCCGGACGACGACGTGATCGTCGTGGATGAGTTCGAGTTGACCGACGTGGAGCCGCAAGGTCCGCAATCGCCCGAGGAAGGCCGGGCCGACTCGCTTGCGCCGGTAGCCTGCGAGCACGAGGGGCTGCAGTCGCACGTCCCGGAAGGCGGACAGAGCAGCCGGATATGGCTGTATGGGACGGGGGTGGCGGCTGCTGCTGCCGCGGTCGTGATGCTCCTGCTGGGGGGCTACGCCGGGCCCGCCAGGACCGCGTGGGGCAGACGGGGAGCGAGCAGCGCCGCCGCAACGAGAACAGCCCGCCTGCCCGCGGGCAACGTGTTGGTCATGAGCGAAGTGCTCGTGGTGGTTTCCCCCCGCGACGTGGTTCCACGCCCTGGGCGTCTCGCCCAGCCATGAACCCCCGGCTCAGCGCCTCATGGCGCCCGGTCCGTCGCCAGACTGGCACCGTCCGAGCTCGCGCCGAGCACGAGAGCCGAGAAAGCTTGTGAAGGCATGCCGCACCCGAGCAGGTATCCCTGTGCGTATTCGCAGCCGTGCTCCCTGAGCCAGCGCAACTGCGCCGGCGTCTCGACTCCCTCGGCCACGATCGTGACCCCGCGACGGTGCGCCAGCTCGATGATCGCCTCGAGCAGGTGCTCGTCGCGTACGTCGATGCCGATTCCCTGGACGAACATGCGATCGAGCTTCAGATGGTCGACCGGGAAGATCTTGAGGTAGGCGAGCGACGAGTAGCCCATCCCGAAGTCGTCCAGGGCGACTCCCACCCCAGCTTCCTTCATGTTGGCGAGCATTGCAGCGCTCGCTTCCGGATTGCGCATGGCCCGGGACTCGGTGAGCTCGATGACCAGCGTGCGTGCCGAAGTCCCCGCTTCCGCCAGGATACGGCCGAGCGTTCCGACGATATCGGGGTTGCCGAAGCTTTCGGCGGACAAGTTCACCGACACCCAACCATCCCACCCGTGTCGGGCCCACTCCTCGCGACAGTCCAGAGCCCGGCGCATCACCAGCTCGTCAATTGCTGGAACGATTCCGGCGTCCTCGGCCAGCGGGATGAAGACGTCGGGGCCGATGCGCCCCATCTCGGGATGGACCCAGCGGGCCAGCGCCTCGGCACCCGCGAACCTCCCGGTCGCGAGGTCGAGCACGGGTTGGAACTCCACCGTCAGCTTCTGCTCGAGCACGGCCTGGCGAAGCTCGGCTTCGAGCCTCATCGCGCGGGACACGCGCTCCGAGCCGTTCCAGCTGATCTCCTCGATGGCATTGCCGCTTTCCTTGGCGCGTTGCATGGCGGCGTCGGCGTAGCGCACGAGGTCCTCGATGTCGGTGCCGTGGTCCGGATACGCCGCGATTCCCACGCAGGCACTGACATGTACCGCGTGGCCGCGCACGCTGAAGACCGCACGAAGCCGCGCCAGCATGTGCTTGGCAAGGCGCCGGGCAGCGTCGACCGTGGCGTCGGGCGCAAACACCAGGAACTCGTCCCCGCCGAGGCGCGCCACGGTGGCGCCGGGTCCGGCTGCTTGCGCGAGGCGTATGGCGACCTGCGCGAGAAGCTCGTCGGCCGCCGAGCGGCCCAAGATCGTGTTGACGGCGCTGAAGCGGTTGATGCCGAGGGTCAACGCGATCGCTGCGCCCCCACGCTCGGACTGCCAGGCGCGTGCGCTCTGATAGATCGCCCGGCGATTGGCAAGACCGGTGACCGGGTCGACGGACGAGGCGTTGGCCGATCGGCGCTCGAGCTCGCCCAGGCGGAGAATGGCGTTGCGAATCACCGCGCCGATGATGCCCGCAGGCAGGAGCGCCCAGGCCACCAACCCGGTGGTGTGGCGTCCGGCGTGCAAGACGGCCTCGCTGCCGATACCCAGCAAGAGCAAGGCAAGCAGCCCCCGAGGGCCCCAGAAGGCCACCAGCAACAAGCCTGGAAAGGCCAACATGAACGCAAGCTGAGCCGGCGCCAACACGGAGTGCAGCGCGCCGCCCGAGGTCAGGTGCAGATACAGCAGGGAAGTCGGGAAGGCGGCGACCAGATGTACGGCCACGGCCACGTCGCTCGCTCGCCGCGAATACCAGTGGGCAGCTAGGGTCACGGCGAGCCAGCCGGTCACGAGCAGCCTGTCCGACCAACTGCCCCATAGCGTGGCGAACAAGGCCACCCCAACGGCAAACGCCCACGCCGAGCGCCAGTAGTCGCGGATCAGCGTCCCGTCGAGCACCTCGTGCTCGGCGCGGGCGGCCGCCTTGGCCCCGAATGCCCGCACGGCCGCCAGGGCCCGGCGCCACGCGGCCGGGTCCGGCAAGCTCGGCGGCCTGTCCGTGGTGCCTTGGCGCGAGCCGTGGGACGGCTCCTTGGATCGGTACACCCAGGAGTACTCGAACGGCGCAGTCTTGTGTATCGATTCGGGCGGGCGGTCGGACAGCCGGTCGTCCCCGTCCTCCGACAGCGTGTTGTCCGTGCCGTTCATCGTGCTCCCCCCTTGCCTGTCGGCCTTGGCAAATGGCGCGGCCACTCTGCATCCGATCGGTTCCAACCGCCCTGTCGCTGTCCCGTCGGCCGGCTCCGGATTCCGGCTCAATCACCTTTGAACCACAGCAACGTGGAGCCCCCCCAGCACGATCCGGTCACCATCCTCCAACTCTACCGTTCCCCGCGCCAGCTGCCCGCTCCTGAACATGCCATTCATCGACCGGGAATCCGCCAGCACGTACCGGTTTCGTACACGCGCGACCCTCGCGTGGATCCGAGACAGGCGCGCGTCGTCGACCTGGGTCAGACGGTCGTGGGCGCGCCCGACGGTCAGAATCCGGGCATCGGGAATCGGTGCGAGACGACCCGGGTCCACACCGGTCGTGATGATGAGAACGCCGCGCGGCTCGCCCACGTCGTGCGATCCGTCATTGCGCACCGTCGGTACGGTGATGAACGGACTGCGCGCCTTGCTCGAGGGAGGGCTCGCCGCGCCGGCGCTGCCGCAACTGGGCAGAGCCTCGAGCGCCGGCGAGCGCCGGCGGGACGAAGGCGGACCCGACCCCATGGCGTGGAGGCTAGCTCAACATGCTTGTATTGGGGAGGTTGGTGGACGCAGATTTTGACGTTCGTCCGGAACGATTGGACCGCAGTAGCCCGCCTGGGCTTGTTGCGTGCGAGACGCACCATCGTGCGTTGGACTATGGGAGAGTGCCTTCCGACTGCCCCGCACGGACTGGGTGCCATGCCTTACGTGATAGAAGGATCGGTCGCTGCCAGTGGCGTATCACGGACACGCCGCGTTCCGACCTGCCGCCACGGGCATCAGGGAGTGGGACGAGACGGAACCGGATTGGCAACCAGACACGCTCGCTTGGGGTGGCGAATTCCATCCGAATCCACGGTATACGGTGGATTGCAGAACCCGGTTGCCCTGGCCTTCGCCGCCGCATTGGCCGACGGCTCGGGCGCAGCGTTCGACCCGGGCGGCGCAGCGGATCCCGGCTCCGCAGCGACCAGATGCTCGGATTGCAACGTAGGTGACGCCGCGGCTGCCGCGTCGTTCGCCGCGAGGCTCGGCGGTAGGTCTGCTAGAGCGGATTGCGCCGATGCCGACGGATCGCGATCGTCGGAGTGACGCGGCGCGCCGACCGCGACATACACGAGTAGCAGCGCGACCGCGACCGTGAGAAGGACCACGGCTGTTCGCTTACGGGATATCCTGGGGGAGGCGGTTGCGTGATTGTCCGCGGGATTGAGGGCGGGATCGTCTGCGTGACTTTCCGTGTGGTTCGGCGCGGACGACAGCGACGGCAAGGACGGCCGGGACGGCAGGGACGGTGGCGAGGTGTGCTCTGCCTCGACGCGCGCGAGCACGTCGGCTCGCGCTTGCAGGACATCGCCGGCGACCTTTGCCACCCAAGCACCGATCTCGCGTGCAGATGGCACAGCGATGGCCGATTCGAGCGCGACAGCCATCTCGTGTGCCGTGGCGAACCGGTCGTCCGGATTGCGCGACAGTCCCCGCATGCACACTGCGTCGAGCTGCGGAGGAATGGCGGGCACCACGGAGGAGGGCGGCCGCACCTCGCCCTCGAGGATGGAACGCATGAGCGTGCTCGGCGCGGTGCGCTCGAAGAGGAATTCGCCCGTGAGCGTCTCCCACAACACCACGGAGGCGGCATAGATGTCGACGCGGCGATCGATGGGCTTGAACGCGAATTGCTCGGGCGCCATGTAGCCGAGCTTGCCCTTGAGGTGGCCTTCCGCCGTGTTCTGCAGGCGACCCACCGCCTTGGCGAGGCCGAAGTCCACCACACGCGGCACGCCGTCGGCACCGATGAGCACGTTCTGCGGCGAGACATCCCGGTGAACGATGCGCAGGGGCTCTCCACGGTCGTCGGTCGCCTCGTGGGCCGCATGGAGACCCTCGAGCATGCCGCAGACGATCCCGGCAGCGATCTCGTGCGGCACCGAGCCGCCATCGCGCACCGCGGCGTGGATGAGCCGCGCCAAAGGCTCTCCATGCACGTAGTCCAGAACCAGACACGGCACGTCGTCCATGTTGACGACGTCCAGCACCGAGCAGACGTTCGGGTGCCGGATACGGGTGGCCACGCGCGCTTCGTCCATGAACATGTCGACGAAGACCGGATCGCGGGCGTAGGTGGGATGAAGGCGTTTGATCGCGACCGTGCGCGCGAAGCCCTGGCCCAGGAGGCGTCCGAAGTGCACCGTGGCCGTGCCGCCCGACGCGATCTCATCGCAAACGACGTACTGTCCGGCGGGACGGGCGACGGGAGGGGACGGCTGAGACATCGCGGGGCGAGTCTAGCATCGTTTCGCCGGCGGATACCATGGCGGGTGACGGGCGGATTGCAGGAGGGCAGGGCGCGGTGCCCCTGCGCTGTTCGGCCTATCCGCCGCCTCGCAAGCCGTGCTAGGGAAGAGCGTGGCCGTGGGATCCAGCCCCTACCAGCATAGATGGAAAACGCCGCTCTGCGCGTTGCTCGTGACCATGCTGAGCCCTGTACCCGCGCGCGCGGCAGATCCCGTGGACGCCTGCGTGGCCTCGTATGTGCTAGCCCAGCGACTTCGCAAGGCCGGTGACCTGGTCGGCTCCAAGACCCAGCTCACGGTCTGCATGGCCCCCCAATGCCCCACCGTGCTGACCCGGGACTGCGGCGTCTGGTTGCGAGAAGTCGATACCGCCTTGCCCACCTTCATCGTCGACGGGCGTGACCCCGAGGGGCACGAGCTGGACATCCGCGTGTCGGTGGACGGCCAGCCGATATCGACGGTCCCCGGCGAGGCGATTGCCGTCAATCCGGGGTTGCATGAATTCGAAGTGCGCTCCGGAGGGGCGAAGCCTGCCACCTACAGCGTGCTCGCGCGCCCCGGGGAGAAGGGACGCCACCTGCAAGTGGTGTTTCCCCAACGGGTCCCGCGAGAGGTGTGGATTCTGGCCGGGCTCGGCGTGGCCGAGGCCGGGGTTGCGTCGTATTTCCTCTATCACGGCTACACGGCCGCGGATGACTGCAGCCCGGCGTGTACCCCGGACCAGTCCGAGGCCGTGCGCGTGTCCAACACCGCCGCGCGGATCTCCGCAGGCATGGCCGTGCTCTCTCTGGGCGCTGCAGGATGGCTCTATTGGACTCGTCCGCGCGCGCAATGGAGCGAGCCGACACCCGCCACCCCCGCGCCCAGGGTCGGCTTGCAAATGCGCCCGGCAGGCGCCCTGTTCCAGCTGTCGGGGCGATTCTGACGCCGTGCGCGACGCGCGGCCACGCCGGGAACACGATCGACGTGGAGGCCGGCTTCGCTACGTCCCGGAATCGCCGGTGACCGACTGCCCCGCAGCCTTGTCCGGGATGGGTTGACGGCGTGCCTCGCGCACGAAGACGATCACCCACACAAGAGCGAAGGTGATCCCGATGCCCTTGTAGGCGATCCCATCCGCGATGAACACCAGCACCATCATCGTGAGCGCCGGTACCAGGAAGCGGAATGCCCACATCAGTGTGTAGCCGCCGAACGACGGCATCTCGATACCGGAAGACTCCGCGATGGACTTGACCATGAAGTTGGGACCGTTGCCGATGTAGGTGATAGCGCCGCAGAACACGGCACCGAGGCTGATCGATGTCAAGTAATCGACACGCACCCCGGCGACGGCGGGCGTACCGCCCAGCGCCTGACCCATCTCGAAAAAGGTGGCGTACGTCGGGGCATTGTCCAACACCGAGCTCAGACCGCCCGTGAACACGAAGAAGGTGACCTCGTTGAGCGGCAGCGACGGAGCGATCTGGCGCAGGAACTTGAGCGCAGGCACCATCGCCAGGAAGATGCCGATGAACAGCGCGGCGACCTCGAGGATCGGCGTCCAGGTGAACCTGTTGCTCTCGAACCGGACCTTCTTGTCGCCCAACCCGTACGAGATCGCCGCCGTCAGCAGCATGGCGACCTCGCGGAACGGAACCCAGGCGGTCCAACGGGCGTGCCCCTCGTGGATCGCGTGCAGATCGACGGACGGCACGAGGGCGACCGCCGCGACGATGCCGGCGAGCAGCAGGAAGTTGAGCTTGCCGTGGATGCCAATGGGCTCGACCTGAGTCTCGTCGGCCAGAATCGCGGACGGCGGTTCCATCGAATAGGCCTTGCGGTCGATGGCGTAGTAGGCCACGAGCAACATGCCATTGACGAAGGCCCACTCCTTGAAAAGGGA
Source organism: Myxococcales bacterium (assembly GCA_021847645.1). Lineage (GTDB taxonomy): Bacteria > Myxococcota_A > Polyangia > Polyangiales > Polyangiaceae > JAJZQG01. Next base: position 21,492 of record JAJZQG010000002.1, on the reverse strand, counting down.
CGTGGTCCACAGGAAGGGAACGCCCCGGAGCATGCCGAGGAACAAGGGCGGATCGCCCAGCGGGGTGAGCAGCCCGCCGCAGTTGGCGATGAGGAAGATCGCGAAGACCACCGTGTGCATCTTGTGCACGCGCTCGGAGTTGATGTTGAGCAGCGGCCGGATCATCAGCATCGCCGCGCCCGTGGTGCCGATGAACGAGGCGATCGTGGCGCCGATGAGCAGCATGATGGCGTTGTTGCGGGGCTTTGCCTGGATGTCGCCCGACACGAAGATCCCGCCGCTGACCACGAACAGCGACAGCAGCAGGGTGATGAACGCGCCGTACTCCACCAGCGCGTGAACCACCGCCGTGTGCTCGCCGCCAGCCCACATCCACGCGCCCATCGGCACGCCGAAGAAAAGGGCCACCAGCAGCTGGAACCACGTGTGGTGCCACAGCTTCGCCGTCCGGCCGATCAACGGAAATGTGGCGATGCACGCCAGCAAGAACGCAAAGGGCAGAACGCCCCACCAGGGCACGGTCATTGTTCGCTCCTTGTGCCGCGTATCATCCGCAGGGGCCTGGGTGCAACCACGGTCGTCGGCGGCCGACGAAATTGACGCCGGCACATCGCTCCTCGTGCCGTCAGTGCACGGCATGCACGCTCGGACTATCGTGCGAACACAACGGTGATCGTTCGGCTTGCCCACGCGCAGCCCCGCACGCCGGCTCCCGGCCCCCCGGTCGCCACGGCCTGTCTCGCCGCGATCCCGCCCTCGCCTCCAGCCCGTTGACGATATGCCTCGTGTCCGCGATCCTCGCTCGCCGTGAAAGACGATCGACGTACGAGCACCTGGATGGGCGTGGCCGCGATCGTCATCTGGAGCTGCAACATCGGAGTCTCGCGCAGCCTCGCGGAGAGCGTGGGTGCGTTGACCTCCGGCGCCGTCATGTTCCTGGTTGGCGGCTGTCTCGGGTGCGCCTACGTGGCCCTCGTCGAGCGGCGGCTCACCGCCATGCTCCGCTTGCCGTCGCGCTACCTGTTCGGAGGCGGTGCCATCTTCGCGGCCTACATGGTCTGCCTGTACCTGGCGATCGGCCTGTCCGCCACCCGGCAACAAACGCTCGAGGTGGCCATCCTCAACTACCTGTGGCCGTCGATGACCCTGGTGCTCGCCATTCCGTTGCTCGGTGTCCGGGCGCGCGCGGGCTTGCCGTTCGGTCTGGCTTTGGCCCTGGTGGGTGCGGCGATGGCTCCGCTGCGGCTCGGCGATTGGTCCGCCTCGGCGCTTGCCGCCAATCTGCGCCTGCACCCGGTTCCCTACGTGCTGGCGTTCCTCGCCGCCGTGCTCTGGAGCCTGTACTCGAACCTGAGCCGCAGGTGGGCCGCCCACGCCGAGGGCGGCGCGGTCCCTCTGTTCTCCCTCGGGGCCGGTGTCGTGTTGCTTGCGCTCCGCCCCTGGTTCCCCGAACCCTCGCATTGGTCCCCGCGAGCCGTCGCCGAGTTGCTCTTCATGGCACTGCTGCCCTCGCTGCTCGCGTATTCGATGTGGGATCGGGCCGTGCGCCGGGGCAACGTCACGCTCGTAGCCGCTCTCTCGTACGCCATCCCCGTGCTGTCGACCATCGTGAGCTGCCTGTACCTGCGAGTCAGCGTCGGCTGGAACGTCTGGGCCGCCTCTGCCCTCATCGTGGCCGGTGCCGTCATCTGCCAGCGGTCCATCGATCCCGTACGGCCGGCAACCAGGCAGCAGCCGTGAGCATCCCGGGTCAATCGCGGTTCGAGCCGTGGCGCCAGGGCAGGAACAACGCGGCTCGTTGGCGGTCGCGCTCCGCGTCCACGGACATGCCCGCAGCCATCCACGTGCGGGCCAGCTCCCGCCACGGGCGCGCGTAGGCACGCTGCGCGCTGGCCTCCCAGCTGTTCGGATCCGTGGAGAATCCACCGTGCACCTGGTAGCCGGCGGCGATTCGCAAGTTGCGTGCCTCGAGCTCGGCGGGGGAGGGCGGCTGCCGATCGCCCGGCTCCACCACGAGCAACGGCCCCAGCGGGTAGATGGTAAACGCCCCGAGCGCACGCGAGTCGAGCTCCGCGGCCAGCAACACGGGGTGCCCGCTGCTCATCAGCTGCCGGATCAACGCGCCGAGCGGTAGCGACTTGCCCACCGGATGCACCAGGTCCACGGCGAGCTGCGCGCTCAGACGGCGATGGTACCAGGGATAGAGCATCATGACCGGATCGAGGAACGTGACGTCGGGCCGCAGGCCGAGGGCGCGGTCGGCGTACAGGAAGCCGAACAGCTCCATGTCGCCGCTGCCGAGAATCACCGCATGGGGCGGGGCCGCTGCGAGGGTGTTGCGCAGATAGTCCTCCACGACCGGGCTGGCGGACTGCCGCTGCTGTGGCAGGTGCAACGCGAAGGCCGCGACCACACCGAGCAGGCCGGCCCCGTGTCGGACCGACGTGCGTGCGGGCAACCGCGCGAGCAACGCATCCATGCCGACGGCCAGGAACGGAACCAAGCAAGCCCACGGCAGCAGGTGGAACCGCTCGACCACGTGTCGTCCTGTCCCCGTCGGTGCGATGTTGAAGAGCGATACGAACAAGGGCCCGCTGAGGACGAACGACAGCGCGATCGATGCGCGCACCCACCAGGCCGCTCGCGCGCCGTCGCGCGGCGGACGAAGCGCGACGACGAGGCCGAGCAGGACCACCGGCGCGAGCACGAACAGCGACGCTTCCAGAAGATGGATCCCCAAGAACGAGAGCTGCGCGAGAGGCTGCGTGGGCTGGTCCGCAAGCGCCAGTCGCGTCGTTCCGTAGTCGGCACGCATCACGTGGTGCAGCAGACCCGGCAACGTCGACGTCTCACCCCACACCCAACGGCCGTCGTGCACAGCTCCCTGCAAGTACGTGTACGCGTACGGGGTGAGTCCCAGCGCTAGCGCGGCGAGGGAGACGGCCAGGGTCCGCAGCCGGTGCGACGTCGAAAGGACCGCGATCACGAAACCGACCGCGCCCGTGCCGATCATCAGGACGATCGAGTGGTGGTTGGCCAGGCCGAGCCCGGCGACGGCGGCCAGCAGCGGGGCCCGGCGCTCGGCCGACAGCGAGGACCGAGGGCTCGCCAACGTCATGATCGCCGCTGCCAGCAAGGCATTGAGAGCGAACACCTCCGCGTGGGTCGCCAGGTCCCACGCCAGGGGCGAGAACGCGAAGACACCGGCCGCCACCGTGGCTGCAAGCTCGGACGCTCCGGTTTCGATACACGCCTGCCGCAGCATCATGACGGCGGCGACCCCGAGCAGCGCCGTTGCCATCGCCGCACCGTGTGCCGGGGAGAACGTCGGTATCAGCCCGAACAGCCGAAGCCACAGCGTGTAGGCGGGATACCCGGGCGGGTGAGCCACACCACCGTCGTGCAGCAGTGTAGAGAACTCGCCGTTGTCTCCGCCCAGCACCGTGGGGCATGCCGTTGCCAGATAAGTGACTGCTGTCGACGCCAGCAGGCCCCATCGAAGCATTGCGGCTGCGGATGGCGCGAACTTCACGCTGGATCACCGCCCGAGCGCGACATCCGGCGACGATACCACGGCCGGCACCTGCGCATGCGCCAGAACGGACGCCGGCGTCGTCGACTGACCCGCGGCAGGTCGTTGGACACCGGGCTTGACCAAATCACCGCGCACTCCAGCGTGCCTGTTGTCGAGTCGCTGGGCGTCCGGGGGCCCGGGAGCGTCACGGACGAAGGACTGCGCGCGTCGCGGAATCCAAGGCCCGGCCCATTCTCGAGGTTGCGTCAATCCTCGTCGGCCGCCAGCCACGTTGCTGGTCCATGGCATGGCAAGGCTGCTATGCTGCCATCATGAGCGCATTGCTTGCGATGTTTGCGCCGGGTGGCCCGCGCGCTGGCCTGTCGTCGTTACGGCTGTTGGTGCCTTTGACGTCCCTTGCCGCTGCGGTAGTGGTCGTGGGCTGCAGCGCGAGCGGGGACCAGAACGCAGGCCCCCCTGCATATGGGAACCAGGACGGCTCCGCCTCGTCCACCGACGGCGGCGGGAAGGATGGGAGTGCGGACGCTGCCGACGCGGCTTGCGTGCCCAAGACGTGCGTGCAGTTGGGCGCGACGTGCGGTTCGGCGCCCGATGGCTGCGGAGGCAAGCTCGCGTGCGGCAGTTGCCCCACCGGCCAGCAGTGCGGCGGCGGCGGCACCAACAAGTGCGGCAGCAACCAGTGCACGCCCAAGAGTTGCGTGTCGCTCGGGGCTTCTTGCGGATACGTGTCCGACACGTGTTCCGAGGCCATCGACTGCGGTCAGTGCGCGGCACCGTACAGCTGTGGAGTCAACGCCAAGCCCAACCAGTGCGGCTGCGTGCCCAAGACCTGCGCCCAGCTCGGCGCCTCGTGCGGCAGCGTCCCGGATGGATGCGACGGCAAGGTGGACTGCGGCTCGTGTGCCGCGGGGCAGACCTGCGGTGGAGGCGGCACGGCCAACACGTGCGGTACGGGAACCTGCGCCGCGAAGACGTGCGCACAGGTGGGCGCCTCGTGCGGATTCGTTTCCGACGGGTGCAGCGCGGCGCTGAATTGTGGCTCATGCTCCGGCAGCAACGTGTGCGGCGGCGCCGGTAAGCCCAACCAGTGCGGTTGCACGCCCAAGACCTGCTCCCAGCTCGGCATCTCCTGCGGCTCGGCTGACAACGGCTGCGGCGGCACGGTCAGCTGCGGCTCGTGTCCCGACGGCGAATCCTGTGGCGGCGGCGGCACGCCGGGCCAGTGCGGGTGCACGTGCTCCGCGCCCAACGCCACTTCCTCCTGCTCCGCCGGCAAGTGCTCCATCGTCAAGTGCCAGGTCGGCTGGGCGGACTGCGACGGCGACGTGGTCAACGGCTGCGAAACCGATATCCGCACGAACCTGAACAACTGCGGGATCTGCGGCAAGAGCTGCGCGTATGACAACGCAGACGCCCTGTGCACCGGAGGCAGCTGCGTGCTCGGGCCCTGCCACAACGGCTTCGCCAACTGCGACGGTGCGGCTGCCAACGGCTGCGAGACCGACACGACCAACGACCCGAAGCACTGCGGATCCTGTTCGACGGTCTGCGAGGCCGCCAACGGAACGCCGGACTGTGCCGGTGGCAACTGCGGCGTTGCCTGCAACCCGGGCTGGGGCGACTGCAACTCCAGCGTGGCCGACGGATGCGAGACCGACCTCACCAGCTCGCTCGACCACTGCGGTACCTGCGCGACGAACTGCGCCAATCCGCAGCCGCCCAACGTGGCCGACGAGACCTGCACCAACAGCGCGTGCACGATCGCGGCGTGCGCGGCCAATACGTATGACATGAACGGCTCGTACGCCGACGGCTGCGAGTGTACGGACGACGGCATCCCGAACGCGTGCGGTAGCGCGACCACCATCGCTCCGGGAACGCTCGCTCCCGGCACCGCGACCACGCAGTCCGGCAACCTCGTTCCCACCGGGGACGAAGACTGGTACGTAGTCACGTTCGGCTCGCCCAATACCTGCTACCAGCCCAAGGTGGAGCTCGAGGACCAGAGCGGCACGGGAACGATTCGCATCGACGTGACCACGGATTGCGCCGGAGCCGCCATCGCATGCTCCGAGGGCGGCACCTCCGTAGGCACCATCACTTGGGAATTCACCTACACCGCTACGTGCGGTGCCAACGCCGCCATCGATCCCGCCAAGCAGGCTTCAGCGTTCACCACGGTCTATATCCACGTGTACGCCACCGGGCCGAGCACGACCTGCCTGCCGTACGTACTGCACGTCAGCAACTGACCGCCAACAGCACGTCCTTGCCTAGCGCTCGCAGTCGCCGAACGGTGGCGCGGTGCCGCAACCATCGTCCCACAGGCGCACGCAAGGACGCTCGATGGCCGGCCCCACGCGCATGGCCATTGCGCTGCCGCGCGGCGTCTCGCAGCGCCTGGCCGACACCCGCCTCCAACTCACGCCCTCTCGTCCTCGCTCCATGTCCCAGCCAGGCCCCCACCCGGTTTCGATGCAACCAGGTTCGCCCTCCTGGCACATCGCAACAGCGGGCGGCGGCGTTCCCAGCTTCTCCAGGTCCACCAGCTGGCCTGGCTTCCCCACGTTCGACCCGATCGTCACTCCGGATGCACTGGCCATGCACCCCGTCATGCCTGCCGCCACCAGCAGCGCCGTCATCCCGCCTACGGCGACACGCCATGTGCGACCGGCTGCCCCGCTGCTGCTCGCCCGCTGTGTCATGCTTCGAATCTGGTGCCCGTCTCCCCGAGGTCAAGGTCACCCAAAACACGCGAGCGCACCGGCTCACCGCACCATCGCCGCGTCATCCGTCGCCACCTCCCAGAAGCTCCGGTAGGGGCTCGCCCTGCAGCGCCGCAGAAAGTGACTGATGGACATCGCGAGGGTCGCCGTGCGCTGTCCCTTGCGCTGCTTGGGGTGGGCGCGACCTTGGTCGAACCAGACCCGCACGAACACGCTCTCATCGTCCTTGGGCAGCGCCTCCACGTTGCTCACGAACCGGCCGTAGGTGCCGTCCTCGAACAGGTACTGCTCCACGTTGGACACGTAGAACACGCCCAGAACCAGCCCGCGACGACTCATGTCCTGCGCCACGCCCCGCAAGGCCTTGGTGCCCGCGAAGTCGCCCACCACGGGCACGATGCGGTTCTGCGTCATCATCCGGCGCACTTCCGCATAGGACTCCTCGGTCTTGGCAAAGCTTCCTTCGTCGCCAGGCCCGACGAGCGACAGCACCTCGCGAAGGGCCGGATACCTTCGTCCGCTGCCCTTCATCGAATACGCCAGGTTCATTCCCGTGGCAGCGAACGCCGCCAGGACCGCGTCGATCCCGCGGTCGTCGCCCGGTTGCTCCTGGATTCCCAGCCTCGACATCAGCGAGCGCGTCGCGTGTCGAAGGGATGCGGCGACCGCCGGATCCACGGGCGCCGCGTCGATCGCCCGCGCAATGTCCTCCACGCTCGCCCGCTTCGAGTCGGATAGCTTGTCCGAGACATCCCGCCTGCTGGTCCAACGCGAGAAGAACGCGGCACGCGTCTCGGACGCCTCCATGGACGCGCGCATGGCCATCAGCTCGAGCATGTTCTGCCGGCGGATATCCACCACATAGGCGATCGTCGCGTGCATCGAGCGCGCGTAGGTCAGGTTCTGCTCCGGGCCCACTCCCACGTACGCCCTGCCTCGTAACGCGTCGCGTGTCAGCACCGGAGCCACGTCCATCAGAGTCGTCTCGTTCGACACGAAGTTGTCGCTCGGGAACTCGCCCGTCGCTTCGGAAACCGACGACACCAGCGCGCCGAGCTCGGCGTCGGTCATCAGATGTGCCGGACCCGAATCGACCACGGCGTTGCGGCTCGAGGCGGCGGGTGCAGCCGCGATAGTCCCAGGCGCCGTGCTGCTCGCGGCAAACGCTACCGGCGGCGGAACGCTCGATGTCGCAAAGACGTTGGTCGGCCTGAGTCGGTCGTTATCGTGGCATCCGGCGCAGGCCGCAGCCACGAAAAGCACCAGTGCGAGCCGCATGAACATACAGGATACAACGCCCCGGGGCGGGTTCGTATTGGCGCCAGAGCGCGGCTCCCCTTCGACATTGTGGTGACAGGGCTCAGCCGGCGCGACAGTCTAGCGCCCTCGCCACCGCCGCTTGGGCCCCACGTCCGCGTGAACGAATCGGTCCGTATCCCCGGGATAGAAGGCAAGGCCGCCGTTCCACCCGGCCTTCTCGATGCGGTGCGCCAGGTCCTTGGACGACAGCCCCTCGAATCGGAAGTCCATCGCATGTCCCAGCGAGTGCTGGGAATGCTCGGCAACATGGTGCTCCTTCTTGCGAAGCATCTCGTTGAGCTTCCAGCTCCGATAGCCCGAAATGATCTCGACACGAGCCGGGGCCCGACCCGCGGCAATGGCCCGAACGAGCGTGAGCAGCTCGGGGGCCATCTGCGTTTGCTGGCCGGTCACTCGGTCGCGTGTGATGGCCGCGAACGCCTCGGGCGACGGCTCGTCGTCCGACAAGGGTTCGATCTCGTCGAAGTGCAGCGACACGAGGCTGCCCAACGTCGTCATCGGCGCGGCCGGATCGGACGGCAGCGACGAGTCCGGGGTCTTGCGGACGGCGAGGGGAGGGGACCAGCGCGGCGCCGGAGGGTCGATCGAAGAGGGAGACGAAGTGGTCAGGGACAGGGCGAGCCCGCAGACCGCGGGAGGCAAGAGGCGGACGACCCGTGCAAGGCCCGACCGCACGTGCTCAACCGGAGGTCGCGGGCTTGGGGGAGCCGAAGATGCTCGTGCCCCGGCGCTTGTCCTTGGATTGCTGGGCGCGCTCGGCCCACGTCGGGATCACCACCCGCTCGCGCTTGGGCAGCTCGCGCCCATCGACAACCGCGTGGATCTCCTCCTGGTCCAGCGTCTCTCGGTCGAGCAGCGCGTGCGCCATGCGGTCGAGCACGTCGCGCTTCTCTCCCAGGATTTGCAGCCCCCGCTTGTGCTGCGTCTCCACAATCATCTTGATCTCGTCGTCGATGTCGACCGCCGTCTTCTCCGAATAATCGGGACGGTGCTGTGCGAACTCGCGTCCGAGGAAGATCGACTCTTCGCGCTCTCCATAGGTCACCGGGCCGAGCTTCTCGCTCATGCCCACCTCACAGACCATCATCCGCGCGATCTGCGTGGCCCGTCGGATGTCGTCCGAGGCCCCGGTGGTGATCTCGCCGAAGACGATCTCCTCGGCGCTGCGGCCGCCGAGGGCCATGGCGATGCGCGCCAGCGCCTGCTTCTTGCTGACCATGTGACGGTCTTCCGTCGGCAGGAACTGGGTGACGCCCAGGGCCGCTCCGCGAGGGATGATCGAGACCTTGTGCACTTGGTCGTTGCCCTCGACGAACATGCCGACGAGCGTATGGCCGGCCTCGTGCCACGCGGCGATCTGGCGCTCCTGCTCGCTCATGACCATCGAGCGGCGCTCGGTGCCCATCAGCACCTTGTCCTTCGCCATCTCGAAGTCGACCATGCTCACGGCCTCCTTGTCCTGACGCGCAGCGAGCAGGGCGGCCTCGTTGACCAGGTTCTCCAGGTCGGCTCCCACGAAGCCCGGCGTCCCGCGCGCGATCGTCTCCAGATCGACGTCCGGCGACAGGGGAACCTTCTTGGTGTGCACGCGCAGGATGCCCTCGCGTCCGTTCACGTCCGGCCGAGGCACCGTGATGCGACGGTCGAAGCGGCCGGGGCGAAGGATGGCCGGGTCGAGCACGTCGGGACGGTTCGTGGCCGCGATGATGATGACGCCTTCGTTGGACTCGAAGCCGTCCATCTCGACGAGCAGTTGGTTGAGGGTCTGCTCCCGCTCGTCGTGCCCGCCGCCGAGACCGGCTCCGCGGTGGCGTCCCACGGCGTCGATCTCGTCGATGAAGATGATACAGGGGGCGTGCTTCTTGCCCTGCTCGAACAGGTCGCGGACGCGGCTCGCACCGACTCCCACGAACATCTCCACGAAGTCGGAGCCGGAGATGGAGAAGAACGGAACGCCCGCCTCGCCGGCGATCGCCCGCGCCAGCAACGTCTTGCCGGTTCCCGGCGGGCCCATCATCAGCACGCCCTTGGGGATCCGTCCGCCCAGGCGCTGGAACTTCTTGGGGTCTCGCAGGAACGCGATGATCTCCTCGAGCTCGTCCTTGGCCTCGTTGATGCCCGCCACGTCCGCGAACGTCACCTTGTTCTGCGCCTCGTTGAGCATCCGGGCCTTGGACTTGCCGAAGCTCATGGCCTTGCCGCCCCCCGACTGCAGCTGGCGCATGAACAGGTAGAACATCACCAACAGGAAGATCATCGGCAGGATCGTGATCAGGGCGCTCGACCAGAACGGGCTGCCGTCGTCCTTCTCGTACTGGACCTTGACGTTGCTGTCCGCCAGCAGCTTCGTGATCTCGTCGCCCGCGGGCGGGCCCACCGTGACCTTGCGGGTCTTCTGCTTGGTGGTCGGATCGTAGACCGTGAAGGTGTACTCACGGTCCTTGACCGTGACCTGCTCGACATGCGGGTCTTCCGGCTTGGCCTTGACCAGCGCCAGGAAATCGCTGAACGGGACCTGGGTCGCCTTGGTGGTGTCCGGGCTGACGAACTGCCAGATCGCCAGGAACATCAAGATGAGTAGGACCCATAGCAGAAGGGTCTTGTGCGATTGCTTCACGGGTGCCTCGAGCGAGTTGTCATCGTGCGCTGCTGCGGCAGAGAGTCTGCCACCAAGAATGTAATACGTCGACCTTCAGCGGCCATCGGGCTTCTCGGGTTTGTCGGTTCGTGGGAGCCGCGGCGGACCAGAAGGTTCCACAAGAACACGTCCGGAGCGGAGATCGAGACGGGCCACCGCGCCGCCCGGCAGAGCCACTCGCGCCGCCGCGTCGCCCCCGGCTGCTGCTTTCGCCAGGCTCCGCAGATGGACGCGCCCCAACCCCGGTTGTCCCCGCGGCAGGCCCAAAGCCTCCACGTCGTCCGCCAGATCGCACAGGTGCTGGACAATCCGCGGCGAGTAGCGCTCGAGCACGGGAAGGACCTCGTGTCGCACGGCCGCTCGCAGGTACCTGCGATCCTGGTTGGTCGGGTCCTGCGCGAACGCGATTCCATGCCGTTCTAGATGGCGCAGCACGTCCGACCGTCGCGCCCGGATCATCGGGCGTAGCAAGATTCCCTGGCGGGCACCGAAGACCGCCAGACCACCAGGACCGGTTCCCCGAAGCAGCCGCATCAACACCGTCTCCGCCCGGTCGTCCGCGTGGTGCCCCACCGCAATCCAGGACGCGCCGGTTTGGTGCGCTGCGTTATGAAGCGCGGCATACCGAGCCTCCCTCGCCCTCGCCATCAGGTTCGCGCCTGCTTGCAGCGACAGGCGCGCCGAGCGGTAGGCGATCCCCAACGAGGCCGCCAGCGCCTCGGCCAGCGCCAGCTCGTCCGGCGCGCTCTCGCGCAACCCGTGGTCCAACCCGCACGCCTCGAGTCCAAAGCCCATCCGATCGCCCAGACGGGCCATGACATGAAGCAGCGCCTGCGAGTCCGGACCGCCCGAGACGCCCACCAACACGCGCTGGCCGCGCGACGGCACGCCGATCGCGCGTAGCTCTCGTGCCACCAACGTCAGCAGGGTCGGCGGGTGGCTGCCGCGAGCCTCGCTCATGCCAGCTCGAACTCCTTGCAGAACACGACCGTCTGCGCCGTGGCCAGCTGCACGCCGAGATGCTCGCCGTTCGGGTACCCGTGCGCGCAGCAACCGCGCTCCGCGTCGAACGCCGCACAGCTCTCGCAGCTGAACCGCAGCGAGAAGTCTCGCGCCTCGCGCCGCAGCCGCTCGTCCACCCGTGTGATCATCGACGGCTCAACCTTTCCTGGCCCTGTCGAGCACCACGAGCGTCTCCACGTGGCTCGTGTGCGGGAACATCTCGAACAGGTCGACCGAAGCCACCGAGAAAGGACCGCGCTCGGTCAGCGTGCGAAGGTCGCGGCCAAGCGTCGCCGGATCGCACGACACCATCACCACCCTCCTCGTCCGACTCGCAGCGATGCGCGCGGACGCGCCGGGCGCCCCGCTCCTCGGAGGATCCAATACCACCACGCGCACGTCGTCGCGCACCTCGAACCCGTCCGCGTCGCCGCATCGCACGCGCGCGACAAGCCCGCGCGCTGTCAGGTTGCTGCGCGACGCCTCTGCGGCCGCAGGCTCGCTCTCCACGGTCTCGAGCGCATCGGTCTGGGCTGCCAGGCCCACGGTGAAGTTACCCGATCCTGCAAACAGCTCCAGCGTCTTGCGGCCCGCGCACGCGGCGCTCTGCACGACCTGCTTCGCCAGACGCAGGTTCATCGCGTCGTACGCCTGCGTGAAGCCCCCGGCCGGCGCGACCAGCGTCGCGCCGTCCATGGCAGTCGTCACGCTGCGCGGATCGCCTATGACCGCCGGTTGCGTGGCACCCGCCAGCGCGACCTGCACACCTGCCCACTCGCCTTGCCGTACCCGCGCCTCTGCTTCGGAGAAGACCGACGGCGACAGTTGGCCGTCCCAGGCCAGGTGGATGGCCGGGCGCCGCGCCGCGCCCAACGAAATGCCGATCTCGCCCCGCCCGGTGCAGCTCGAGAGCCACGGCGCCATGCGTACGCGCGCCTCGTCGATTACCTCGGAACAGACCACGCACCGGTCCACCTGCACGATGTCGTGGCTGCGCGCCCTACGGAAGCCCACCACCGTTCGTCCGTGCCGCGCTTCGACCGCCAGGCGCATCCTGGTGCGGTACTGCAGTACTTGCGGGGCATCGTGCTGGCGCCACGCGACCTCGTCCGGCACGCCGATCAACTCGCGCACGATCCGGGCGCGAGCTGCACGTTGTGCGTCGATGGTCAGGTGCATCAGATCGCACCCACCGCATCGTTCGGCGTGCGGGCACGGCGGCGTGATCCGGTCCGGCGACGGCACGACGATCGTCGCCACTTCGCCTCGCAGCGCCTGCCCGGTCCTCGAAACCACCGCGTCGACCACGTCACCGGGCGCGGTCCGCGCCACGAGCACCACGCGCCCACGCCCGTCGATGTCCGCGCGAGCGACGCCCTCGCCGCCCTTGGCGAGCGAAGTGATGGTCAGCCTCATGAGGGGAGCCGTCGCGCGGTTGCCCGTTCCGCGCGGCCGCCGGGATCGCGGTTCAGTTGTCACAGGTCAGCACGGCGAAGCCACCCGGCGCGGTCGTGGCATCGGCAACGGGGGCCTCGGAGTTGAGCCAGGCAATCACCACGCGGTTGCGCGCGGCTGCGATCGAAACGCGGCCTCCATCGTAGTTCGCCAGGGTTGCGCTGCCGAGCGACGAGGTCAGCGCGGTCTGCAGCGCGGCTCCGCCCGAGAGCGTGCCCGATGCATCATCCATCCGGAACACGGTGATCTTGCTCGTGGCTCCGCCGGCCAGCAGCACGTGGTCGTTGAGTGCCGCCGAATCGATCGAGCCGAATGGCCCGCCGCTCAGCTTGCCATTCGCCACGGGATCGCCCGAGGCGTCCACGAGGTTCCAGTCCATCCCCGTGCTGCTGGGGATCGCGGCCAGCGCACGGCTGCCCCACACGGCCAGCGTCGCGAAGGCTCCCTGTGCCAGGAACGACGTTGCGATCACTCCGGAGCCGGGCGGTTGTACGGAAAGCGCGGTCTGTCCGCCGCTCGCATCGGAGTCGGCCAAGGTCGCTACGATCCCCGTCGCCGCCGCGACGTGTGCGAACGTGGCGACTCCGCCGCCGTTTTGGATCGCGGCGAAGTTCGCGTTCACCGAGACGCCGTCGAACGTGTACAGCACCGGAGCCGCGCTCGAAGCGCCGCCGGAGACCGCGGCCAGCATGTATTGAGTCGACGTCGGATAGGCAGCCGCGGCTTCGACATTGGCGAGCTTGATCTCCTCCGGCAGAGGATAGGACACGTCGGCCAGGACCTGCCCATCCTGATCGAAGTTGGCGACGTAGGCCTCGGGTGCATCGGTGTTGCACGCAGGAGCCGCGACAACCATGAAACCGGCGGCCTGAGAGGCGCTCCAGGTCGCGGCCACGCCGTCGGACCCGAGCTGGCCGGCGCACCCTTTGACGGTCGAATTCGATCGCGCGCCCTTGGTCCCGTCGTCTCCCACGAACTGGCGCACCGCCCTCGCGTTCGATCCTGTCGAGTCCACCTCGCGGTAGACCACCACGAAGCCCTTGGGCGTTGCGACCACCGTGGGACCGGCGAACGCCGCGCCCGCAGCGATGGGATCGTCGAAGTTCGCCGCGCCAACCAGCTGCAGGTTGCAGGTCCCGCCTGCTTCCGGGGTGTGCTGGTCGTTGGGCGCGTCGGTCCCGCCGTCGCTCGGCTCGCCCCCGATGCAGGAGCCCTGGTCACACTTCTGCCCGGCGGACGCGTCGCACCGCGCTTTGCCCGGGTCCACCGGAGTCAAGTCGCTCTTGTGGTCGTTGAGCAGGATCGTGATGTGCCTGTGGTGCTCGAGATCCACCGGCGTGCAGCCGAACGCTGTCACCCCGCAGGTGTCGTCGCGAAGGATGACCGCGAAGCCGAACTTGGCCTTGTCCAGGTCGCCAATGGTCGGGAACCCCTGCGACGCCGGCACGCTGTAGAGCTTGACGTTGGAGGTCACGTCACCGGCTTCGAGCGAGTCGTCCGTGGGACACGTCTCGGGATAGATCACCAACTGCGCCCAAGCGGCGCCGGCCCGGAACCCGTTCGGGTCCAGCACCGCGACATCGATTTGTGGCTTGGACGCGCAAGAGACGAACCAAGGGCCGCCGAGGGCGACGGCCAGCCCTGCGGGTGCCACAAGCCTTGAGGCAAGCGAATGGGGATGAAGGTGGCGCATGTTGACCTAGTCCATGGACACGCGTTGGGAGGTGACCTGGCCTGACACGATGACGGCCGGAACCACCTTGGTCGAACCGCCCGTCCGCTTGAGCACAACCCGATACTGCCCGGGGGGCAAAGCCACGTGAACGACGGGAGACGGCCCCAGATTGCGACCACCGGCGGAAACCGAGTCGCAGAAAGGACTGCACACGACCGTGAGATATCCGGGCTCAGCCTTGCCTGTCGAGCCGCCGGTCGCGGCCGGGGGCTCGTTGGTCGGAGGCGGCGCGCCCGTCTTCGTGGTGGCAGGCGGTGCCTTCGCCACCGTGGCTGGAGGAGGCGGCGTGGCGGGCGGCGCGGTCGTCGTTGCCGGCGGAGGCGCCGTGGACGTCGTCGCAGCTGCCGTCGATGGTTGCGGTGGTTGGGTCGGTGCCGCGGTCGCCGTCGGAGCGGTCGTTGTCGTTGCCGCTGCCGTGGTCTGGGCGGGTTCCGCAGTCGCCGACGCCGCGACTTGAGCGCGTGACTCGGCACGGGATCGCAACAGGATCACCGCGGCTAGACCGACGACGACGAAGAACGTCCCGACGGCGGCCGCTATGTAGACGACCATGTGGTTCTGCCGCGCCGCAGGCAGTTGCATGGTTTCGTCGATGCGCGGGGGCAGCACGCCGGGCGGGTAGAAGTTGGGCCAGGCTTGCGGCGATTGGTCCATCTGGGGCGCCGGCTGCATCATGGGGTTCATCGGCTGCGGCGGATGCTGCGCCGCCATCGCGGCCGAGGTCGGCTGACCGACGGGCGTCCCCTGTTGCGGCGGATAGCCGCCGGCTTGCGGAGGATACGCGACTTGTTGCTGCGGGGCGGCTTGAGGCGGGGCAGCGGCAGCGTGGTGCCCAACCGGTACCGGCGCTCCGGCCGCAGGCAGCGGCGCGCTCGGGACCTGATCGAGCACAAGGCGCGACGGCACCACGATTGTGGCGATGTCCTCTTCCTCGTCGTCTTCATTGTAGCCGCCCTGGTAGGGCATGTTGGGCGAGGACGGGGGCGTGGTGGTGATGACCACGGAGCTCTTGGGCTGCGCGGCGAGGTCGGGACGCACGCGTGGCGCAGGCATGTGGATGCCGTGGGCCGGCGGAGGAAGGCGCGCCGGACCGGGGGCAGGTGCCGGTTGGGCGTAGTCCGGCTCGGCCGCGGAGCGGATCGCAGGGGCTTGCGCGACTGCAGGGGCTTTCGCGCGGGGAGGGCGCGCGGTGACCGCCGAGCCACCGGAGGAACGTGGCTCACCGTCGTTCGAGACCGACTCGTAGGAGTTCATCGAGATCTCGTCGTATGCCTGCACCGCGGACTCGCGAATGGAGTCCAGCGAGATGGTCTGCGTGACCTCGGCCGCCCATCGAAGGTGCGCCTCGCGCTTGCGGATGCGGTCGCCGAAGATGCCCGTCACGTAGGAGGCGCATTCTTCGGGGCCGACGAACTGACCGGCGTGCATCAGGTACTGCTGCAGCGCGCGGGAAAGCTCGCGCGCTGTCTGGTAGCGGGTGTCGGCGCGACGCTGCAGCGCGCGCATCACCACGGACTCGAGCTCGGCCGGGTAGTCGGGCCGCAGCGAGGAGGGGGGAGGCACGACGCAAGCCTGCACCTTCTCGAGGGTCTCCAGGTCGCTGTCCATGCGGAACAGGCGCTGGCCGGTTGTCAGCTCCCAGAGCACCACGCCCAGCGCGAAGATGTCGGTGCGACGGTCGATGGCGCTGCCGCGCACCTGCTCGGGCGACATGTACGCCAGCTTGCCCTTGAGGGTTCCGGCCCGCGTGCTCGACAACCTGCCCGATACCTTGGCGATGCCAAAGTCCACGACCTTGACCATGCCCTCGTAGGTCACGAACAGGTTGTGCGGGGATACGTCGCGGTGCACGAGGTTCAGGGGCTCGCCGTTCTTGCCGCGCAGCTCGTGGGCGGCGTGCAATCCCTCGGCCGCGTCGGCAACCATGCGCGCCGCCAGCTCCGGACGAGTGGCGAGACCGTTGTCCTCGTTCCAGCGCATGATCTCACGAAGAGGCTCACCGTGCAGGTACTCCATCGCGATCCAGTACGTGTTCTCATGCACGCCCAGATCGAACACCTGCGCCACGTTCGGATGCGAGATGCGCGCCGCGATGCGCGCCTCGTCCAGGAACATGTGGATGAACTGCTCGTCTTCGATGAGGTGCGGGTGGATCTTCTTGATGGCCACCCACTTCTGGAACCCGCCGGCCCCATCCATGCGCGCCAGGTGCACGCTCGCCATGCCGCCGACACCGATCTCGTCGACGACGCGGTAGCGGCCCAGGAAGTACGTTCCGTATGCGCCGTCGTCGCTTGCGGCAGAGCCCGTGTCTCCGCTCCCCGAGGAACGGCCCAGCTCAGGGTCTTGGTTCGGACCTCTCGTCATCAGCTCGGCATCCGCCTTGCGGCATCCGCGACGAAGGCGGGGCTATGGTAACTCATGTTGCGGTCTCATTGCCATGTTGGCGCACTCACCGTCACGTCCGAGGTCGGCCGCGTCATGAAGTAGGTCGCAACGCCGCCGGCGACGACCGCGCCGCCGATTACCCACGGCCACGGACTGTGCCAGAATCCACCGGACTTGCTCTTGGTCGTGTTCTCGTCGTCACCGGGTACCATAGCACCGGCGTCCATCGTTTCGAGCGGCCTCTTGCGAGCGTCGACCTTGACCCGCGACTGCGTCGATGCCCACCGGTTGCCGTGTCCGTCGAGCACATCGACGCGCACCAGCAGGTTCGCACCCGGCACCACGGCCTTCCCAGGAACCTCGAACTGAACCTCAGGAGCCACCGGCTTCTTCTCCGACCAGGGCTTGACCGACGTGCTCGACACCGACGGGTCCGACACCGTGATGCCAACGTCGACGACCAGCGGCACGAACGCCTCGGGCACGTGGGCGGTCACCAAGAATGTCTTACCTGCGGCGCCCTGCGTCGGAACCTCGGCCGTCACCTCGAGCTTGCCGCCCTGCTGGGCAGCGTCGGCCCGCGCCTGTTTGTAGAGCGCCTTGGCCTTGGGACCCGCCTCGGACGGCAGCTCGAAGCCCGGGTCCAGCGAGGCGGCCACGCGGAAGGCGCTCAGCGCGCCATTGCGTTGGTTCATCGCCGCGCGGACCGTCCCGATGCGCGCGTACGCGACCAGCACGTCTGCCGGGTACAGCCCGCCTTCTTTCAGCGCCTGCTCGTACAGGTCCGCCGCGCGTGTCAACTCCGCCTCTTCCCACGCTTTTTGCGCCCGCATCAGCGTCGTGTCGGCGTCCGCCGTCTGCTCCGCCGCGTGGGCCTTGTGCTGCGCAGCGGCCGTGCCTTCCACGCCCATACCCAACGCAGCTGCCACAAGAAGCCAGGACCAACCCTTCATCAAACGTACTCTCAACGGATCACCCCGCTTCCCGTAAGCCTATCGGCCCCGACGGCATCGATCAACCTTCCGAACACTTTCCCGTACCAGCGCCAGCTCGCCGCTTCATGTGTCGCAACGCTCATAGTCTCGACCGGTCCTTGCGGTCCAGCGATCCGGGCTTGCCGTCGCGCACGCCGGGCCGCTCCTTGGACCGTGTCCGTTGCGCCGTTCGACCATCGAGCAGCCGCTTGACTTGGCCCAACGCTGTGACGGACGCCTCACCCAACTCGCCCGCCATGCCTAGCTGCACCCGCCCTACCTCCCGAACC
This sequence comes from Myxococcales bacterium, assembly GCA_021847645.1. Lineage (GTDB taxonomy): Bacteria > Myxococcota_A > Polyangia > Polyangiales > Polyangiaceae > JAJZQG01. Next base: position 3,429 of record JAJZQG010000002.1, on the reverse strand, counting down.
AGGGCCTCGTGCTGCGGTGCGTATCGCCTCGCCGCTTTCAGGTGCTCGCCCAGCGTCGCGGCGTCGGCCCGCCGGATCGGGCCGCTCAGCGCTCCCGGTAGCCCCGTGCGTTCCACGTTGTCCGTCACGCTGAGCAACAGCGGCGCCAGCATCTTTTCCGCTTCGCGCCGGCTCACACCCGCCGCCCGGCACAACATCGTGCTGGCCGCCCACACCAGCGCGGCCGCTCCGCCCGCCACCAGTGCAGCCGACGCGTGATATGCGGCGCGATCCAGCTCGGGCATGCTCCGTGGCCGCATGCCCAACGCCCGGGCGATCTCCCTTCCCGCCGCGACCGCCGCCGCATCACCGTCCACCAACATCGAGGCGCCCGACCAGCAGACCTGCTGCCGACCGCCGATGAACGACAGCAAGGGGTGCATCTGCCCTACCGACGTGCCCTGCCGCCGGAGCGGATCCAGATCCCACCAGGTTCGCGCTCCGGCCGTGTGAAGCACGACCGAGCCCTCGGCAACCCTTCCATCCCGCGCCCATCGACGGGCCACCTCCGCCAGCTCGCTGTCCCGCACGGCGAGCACGACCATCCGGCTGCGAATGAGCGGCGATGGGTCCCTGCGGTGGCTCGACAGACGAACCTTCCAGCCGGCTCGACGGAGCCCGGCAGCAAGCGCGCGTCCGACCTTGCCGGCTCCGTGGATGTGGACGTGCACCAGCGCGGTCATGTGTCGTTGCTCCGGGCGAACAGGCCGCGGGCCCGGATGTGCTCGAGCACCCGCGCGGGCAGCAGATCGCGGACCGCATCGAAGTCGCCTCGCGCGCACGCCTCGCGAACGGCCGAGCTGCTGACGTTGGGGAACAGTGCGCCGGACGGCCCAGGACGGTCGGGCTGCGGACGGTCGAGCACCAGAAGAGGGGCGACCGCTCGAATTTCGTCGAAGCCGTACCACCGGGGCGTCTCCGGGATGATGTCGGAGCCGACCACCAGCCGCAGGGCCCAGTCCGGATGCCGGGCGGCCAGGGTCTGGACGGTGCGCAGCGTGCGGCTCTCGCCGCCCAGCTCCCGTTCGACATCGGAGACCGTGACGCCCGGAATCCAAGCGAACGCGGCGCGGCACATGTCCAAGCGGTCCTCGAAGGACGCCAGGTGCTTGGCAAACGGATGAATGAAGCAGGGAACGACCAGGACCTGGTCGACCTGGGCCACCGCGCGGAGATAGACGGCCACGATGAGGTGACCGACATGCGGGGGATTGAAGCTTCCCCCAAAGATCGCGACCGTCTGGCTCACCGGGCCCCCTGGACCGTGACCCTGACGTTGGCGCCGAGCTGCGCGGCCGTTTCCTTGCGCACCGGTTTTCCGTCGGGCGCGAAGAGGGTGATGATGACCTTGTCGTCGTCTTCTTCCGCCAGGAGGGCAACCCCGCCGCCGGGGTGGGTGGCCGGGCCGGGGCTGAGGAAGATGCGCGAGCCCACCCGGTGAATCAACGGCTCGCGGCTCTTGCCGAACACCAGGATCGTCGCGGGCAGGATGTCGTCTTCGTCCAGGTGCGCCTTGTCGTAGATCAAGACCGATACCACGGTCTCGAACAGCTCGACCGAGCGCGCCGTGGCGTGCGGCAGGCATTCGAGCAGCTTGAGCCGCGCGCGCCGGCGCTCCTTCTCGATGAATGCGTCGATGCGCTGGTAGGAGGACGCCCCGCAAGCGTCCGCAGCGCGTGCCCACAACGCCGCGTCGGAAGGATCCGACGCGACGATCTCCCGAGCCCACGACAGCACCATCGCGTCCAGCGCGCCGTCGACGCCGAGATAGACGGCGCGGTCGATGTTGAGCTCGCCGAGAACGAACTCCGCCCGCGAGCGGAGCGCGGTGAGGTTGCCGTGGCACGGTCCGATGAGCCCGAGCCGCATGGGCGCTACCCTAGCACTCTCATCCCTCGATGAGCGAGCCGAACAACGCCATGCCGCCAGCGACGAACACGCCGTCGAACACGAGCATGATGACCAGATAGTCCTGCAGCTCGCCGACGGGCGCTCCGGCGAACAGCTCGCGGGTGGCGGCGACGGCTGCCAGCAAGGTCGGCAGAAGCAACGGGAACAGGACGCTGGCGAGCACGAGGTCGCGGGCGCGGGTGCGCACGGTCATGGCGCCGAACAGGGTGCCGGTGGCGGCGATGCCCGGGGTTGCACAGGCCGAGATGAGCAACAAGCCAGGCGCCACGCTCAGAAGGTCGACCGAGAAGAGCACGGCGGTGAGCGGAACGACCACGACCTGAACGACCGTCAGGAACACGATCACGCTCAAGGCCTTGCCGGCGAAGATCGCGCTGCGCGCCAGCGGCGAGACCAGCAGGCCGTACAGCGCGCCTTCCTCGCGCTCGCGGTGCCAGCTCTTGCTGACCGCCAGCACGGCGGCGAATGCGATGGAGATCCAGATGACGCCCGGGGCGACGCGCACCCTGGTGTCCGCGCCCGAGTGCAGCGAGACCGAGGCGGTCACGGCCACCAGACAGGCGAAGAACGCGCTGGTGGTGGTGATCTCGCGTGTCGCGCGCTCGATGAGCAGGTCCTTGTGAAAGACCCAGCCGACGTTGGCGAGCCACGAGCCGACCGGGCCGCGGGTCGGCCCGGCGTCGGCACCTGCGGGCGAAGCCATCATGAACACCTCCCGCGTGGCCGTTCGGACCGGGCGGCAGCGGTCTGGGAGGCGGGGGACGCGAACGGGAATGGTTGCCTGGCGTGCATCCGTGAACTATGGGGATTCGCTGGCCCTCGCGGGGTGCGGCGCCGACGTTTCGCAGCTGGGAGATGCAGAATGAAGGAAGTCAAGTTCGACCACGTGTTCGAGTGCGACGAGGACACCTACTGGAGCAGGATCTTCTTCGACGAAGAGTACAACACGACCCTGTTCAAGCAGAGGCTGAAGTTCCCCGTTTGGAAGGCCACGGTCAAGCGTGATGACGACGTCGTTCTCGAGCGCACGGTCGAGGTGGCTCCACCGGTAGGCGACGTGCCGGGGCCGGTCAAGAAGGTGTTGGGGGACAACTTCGGGTACAAGGAGCACGGGCGCTTCGACAAGAAGGCCAAGCGCTACCACGTGGACATTGAATCCAACGTGGCGAAAGAGAAGACGCACATCCACGGGGACATCTGGCTCGAGAAGGCCGGTGACAAGAAGACGCGGCGCCTGGCAGCGTTCAAGATCGAAGTGAAGATCATGATGGTCGGCGGCATGATCGAGGACCGCATCGCCGGAGACATGACCCGCGACTTCACGCGCGGCGCCGACTTCACCAACGAGTGGATCAAGACCAAGGGGCTCTAAACTGGATCACGCGAAGCCGAGGCCAAACAACCGGCGAAGCCGGAGCCTTGAAGCGTCGGCAGAGCCAGGGCGAGCGTGAGCTCGCCCGCGGCGGTCGCATACACGGG
>JAJZQG010000131.1 GCA_021847645.1 Myxococcales bacterium | reverse complement strand
GGAAGTGAAGCGTGGGGGGGTGGGACGTGGGGGTAGGGCGTGAAAAGTGCGGAGCAAGCCGGCGCGAGCGGCGGGCACGCGTGCGCAGCGCGGGAAGTGCGGGGAGCGCCGGCGGCCGTTCCCATCTCCCGCCGGGCCGAAATTGTTTTCCCGACAGGCTCCTAGTCCCCGATGATCTTCACCAGCACGCGCTTGCGACGGCGCCCGTCGAACTCGGCGTAGAAGATCTGCTCCCAGGGACCGAAGTCCAGCTCGCCGTTGGTGATCGCCACGGTCACCTCCCGGCCCATCACCTGCCGCTTGAGGTGCGCGTCGCCATTGTCCTCGCCCGTGCGGTTGTGACGGTAGTGCGACACCGGCTCGTGCGGCGCCAGCTTCTCGAGCCAGTCGTCGTAGTCCGCAAGCAACCCGGACTCGTCGTCGTTGATGTACACGCTCGCCGTGATGTGCATGGCGTTGACCAGGCACAGCCCCTCGGTCACACCGCTTTCGCGCACGCACTTCTGCACGTCGGGGGTGATGTTGATGTACTCCCGGCGAGACTTGGTCTGGAACCACAGCTCCTTGCGGAACGACTTCATCGCTGCTCCTTTTGCGCGCCAGCCCGTCTGCATGCCACGGCGGCGCCGGGGGCGTATCATGGAGCGCAACGACCCGGCCGACCAGCATCGAAACCGATAGCGACGATGACCTCCCGATCGACTCCCCCATCTGCCAAGCAGCCCTTGGTCAGGTTGCCCGCCCTGCAAGACGACGAGACGCAGCCGCGCGTGTGCCCCAGCACGCGATACCTGTGGGACGAGGAGATCGAGCTGGTCCGACAGATGCGCGAGATCAAGCTCGAGGTACGCGAGGCACGAGCGCGCGGACAGCTCGATGTGGTCGACCGGCTGCGCACTCGCTTCCAAGAGCTCGATGCGCAGCGCGAGAAGATTCGACGCGCTCGCCTCGATAGCCAGGGGTGGCCGGACTACGATTGAGGGAGCGGGACGCTCACCCGTACACGCGCATCAGGTCGCGCGCGATGTTCTTCTGCATCGCCTCGTTGGTCCCGCCACCGATCGACAGCAGGATCGCGTCGCGCATCAGACGCTCCACCGGGTAGTCGCGTGTGTAGCCGTAGCCGCCCAGCACCTGGATCGCGTTACGCGCCACCGTCTCGCCCAGCCCGGTCGAAACGAGCTTCGCCGACGCCGCCCCCAGGCTCTGACGGCTCTGCGGGCCCACGTCGAGGGCCACGTTGTAGACCAGCGCTCGCGCCGCCATTGTGTTCGCGTAGGACTCGGAGATGAACCGCTGGATCTGGCCGAACTCGATGAGGTGCTGGCCAAAAGCCTTGCGCTCGCTCACCGCGTAGCGGCTCATGACCTCGATGCAGCGCAGCGCGATGCCGATCGACTGCGAGGCGAGCGTCAGACGCTCGATCTCGAGGTTTCGCATCATGTGCACCAGCGCGCCGCCCTCGCCTCCCACGCGGTTGTCCTCGGGCACCTCCATGTCCTCGAACACGATGCACGAGGTGGGCGAGGCGCGCATGCCCATCTTCGATTCCTTCTTGCCGACCGAAAAGCCCTTGTACGAGCTCTCGACCAGGAACGAGGACAGGTCTCGCTTGCCCGGCCCTGTCTTCGCGTACACCAGGAACAGCTGCCCGTAGGGGCCGTTGGTGATGAACTGCTTGGTGCCGTTGAGAATGTACCGATCGCCCTTGCGCGTGGCGGTCGTGCGCATGCCGAGCACGTCGGTGCCGGCTTCCGGCTCGGTCATCGCCATGCCGGCGATCCATTCGCCCGAGATGACCTTGGGCAGGTAGCGCTTGCGCTGCTCGGCGTTCGACGAGTGGTAGAAGTTGTTCACGAACAGCACTTCGTGCGCGAGGTACGACAGCGTCAGAGCCGGATCGAACCGGGAGAACTCCTCGTGCACGATGACCGCCGCCGACGGGTCCAGACCCGCCCCGCCGTCGTCGGCCGGGACCGTCAGGCCGAACAGGCCGAGCTCCGTGCCGAAGCGCTTGAACAGCGCGAGGTTGAACTTCTCCTTCTCGTCGTGCTCGGCGGCCTGCGGCTCCAGCTCCGTCTCGCCAAAGCGATGAACCGTTTCGCGAAGCTGTCGATGTTCCTCGGTGGGGTTGAAGATGTCGAACGCTGCCACGGCTTGCCTCCTCGGTTCGGATCGGGGGCAAAAACCTAGCACGATCGGTGACCGCCGGATCGCGGATGGACCGGGCCGGAGCCGATCGGCCCCTGCCGTTCGCAAACCTCGCGGAACGTAGGACCTCGGCGCGGGCGCCGGGTCCGGCGGGCGCGGGACACGTTACCTGGCTCGGGTCTTGCTCGCGTGGGCCGGCCTGATCGCCCCGATGGGGTGGGTCACTCCGGGCACGTGCTTCCTCGCAAAGTACGCGCGCAGCACGTCGCGGCCCACCTCGTTGGCCTTGCGCCACCACCGGTCACTGTTGGCGAGCATCACCGCCACCGCGATCTGCGGGTTCTGCGTCGGAGCAAACCCCGCGTACCACGAGAACAGCCGCGCCGGATTGCCGCGCGCCAGCGTGCCGGTCTTGCCCACGCCGCCCCACCGGCCCAAATACCGGTTGCCCCGCCGATCGCGAAACGCATGCGCCGCCGTGCCCTCGCGCACCGTCACCTCCAGCATCGACGTCAACCGCCGCGCGGTCGCCTCTCTGAGCACCCGCTCGCCCGCAGCTGGAGAGGGCACGTCGATCCGCCGCCCATCGGGCCCGATCACGTAGTCGATGAGCGACAGGCGCGGGCGCACGCCTCCATTGGCGATGATCGACATCATGTAGGCCGCGCCCAGCACGCTCACCTTTCCGTCGCCGAAGCCGGCGGCCACCCGGGCGATCTGCTCGTTGGACTCGGCGTTCATCATGGTGCCGGGCTGCATGTCCGTGTCGATGGGAAGCTCGGACGTGATCCCCAGGGCCTGCGACCACGCGCGCAGCGAAGAGCCGTGCAGATAGCGCAGCGCCAACCCCGCCATCACCATGTTGCGGCTGTAGCCCAGAGCCGTCTCAAATGTCTCGCACCGCGCCCCGCCCGCTCCGCTCGATCGCAGGTTCGACAGCCTGGCGCTGCGCATGCCCCGCACGTAGCACTGCCGCGCGCTCGCCGGCACGCCCGCATCCTCGATCAGCGCCGTGGCCGTCACCACCTTGAACAGACTCGCCGGCGGCGCGTACGGCGTCGACACCAGATCCCGTCCCTGCGTGTCGTTGCTCGCCCAGGCCAGGATCCTGCCGCGGTGCACGTCGATCACCACGATCGCGCCCTCGACCGATCGCGCCCCGTCCAGCAGCTGCTCCACGTCGTGCTGCAGCCCCGGATCGAGCGTCAGCACCGCAGAGCCACGGGCCGTCGGCGCGGTCACTACCGCGCCGGTCGTCTGAGCATGCCGCATGTCGACGCGGGGCCCGTCCGCGCGCACAGTCTGGTTCCACCCTACCAGACACGCCGCTGCTACCAGGCAGCCTGCGATGCGTCGAGACAGAGAGCTTGGGGCAGAAAACACGGATCCACGTGTAGGGCACCGCAGCCGCTCGGGCCAACTTAGCGCGGGAGATCCGACGAGGCTTTCGCTCGGCGCCCGCCTCGGTCTATGGACCGGTGTTGCTTCACCTCACGAGGTCGCCATGAGCCCCATCGCACGTCGCTGTCGCCCGCTGCTTGTCCTGCTCCTGCCCCTTGCCCTGGCGACGGGTTGCGCCGGCCCGGAGCACGAGCCCAGGATTCCCCCGCTCCCGCCCATGCCGCCCCCTGCCGAGACCTTCCCCATGCCAGACACCCCTGCACCCGCTCCTGTCGCTACTGCTGACGTCGATCCGGTCGCCACCGGCATGACCGTCGAAGGCATCACGCGCCTGTGCGACGAGCACTTGGCAAGAGCCGGCAAGATCCTCGACGGCATCAAGGCGCTCAAGAGCTCGCCGGACGGCAAGCTCACGTGGGACTCGACGATGGGCGCGGTGGACGACATCACGCTGGAGCTGAGCGTGGGCACGAGCTTTCCGGCGCTCATGGCGGTGGGCCATCCGGACAAGGCGGTGCGCGAGGCCGGCAAGGCCTGCGAGCCCAAAGCCGACAAGTTCCGCACCGACATGCAGCTCGACCCCGACTACGGCGCGGTCCTCAAGCGCTACGCCGCCAAGGCCGAGCCGCTGACCGGCGTGCGCGCCCGCATGCTGCGCGAGGCCATCCGCGACCTGCACCGCAACGGCCTGGATCTGCCCGCCGACAAGCAGGATCGGCTTCGCGCCATCAACGCCGAGCTCACCCGGCTCTCGCAGGATTTCGTGTCGAACATCTCCGACTCGGTGCTCTCCATGAAGGTCAAGCCCGAGCGGCTCAAGGGCCTTCCCGACTCGTTCCTCGCCGAGCACAAGCCGGGCGCGGACGGCATGGTGACGCTCACGACCAACTACCCGGACTACTTCCCGGTCGTGACGTATGCCGAGGATCGGTCGGTAGCAAAGGAGCTGACCGAGCTGTTCGACAACCGCGCGGCGGACAAGAACGTGGCGATCCTGGATCGGGTGCTGCAGCTTCGCGAAGAGAAGGCGAAGATGCTGGGCTACGCCACGTGGGCCGACTACGCGATCGAGCCGCGGATGGCGAAGACGCCGGCGGCGGTCAGGAGCTTCCTGCAGGAGCTGGCGAAGGAGGTCAAGGAGCCGGCACGCAAGGAGTACCGCGAGTTCCAGACCGAGTACCGCAAGCTGGGCGGCAAGGCCTCGCCGGTCCCGAACTACGACCGGCTCTACCTCGAGCAGAAGCTACGCGAGAAGAAGTACGGCTTCGACTCCAAGGAGCTGAGCAACTACTTCGAGGTCCGCAACGTCACCCAGGGCCTGCTGCGCATCGTCTCGCGCTTGTATGGCATCCAGTTCCGCGACGTGCGCAATGCGCCCAAGTGGCATCCGGACGTGCGCGTGCTCGACGTCTACGACCACGACAAGCGCCTGGGGCGCATCTACCTGGACCTGTACCCGCGGGAGGGCAAGTACAAGCACGCCGCGATGTTCGAGATCCGCACCGGCAAGCGCCTGGCCGACGGCCGCTACCTGGAGCCGATCGCGGCGCTCATGTGCAACTTCCCCAAGCCCGGCGCCACGCCCGCGCTCATGTCCCATCCCGACGTCGCCACGTTCTTCCACGAGTTCGGGCACGTGCTGCACCACGTGCTGACCCGGCAGGACCTGGCGAGCTACGCCGGCACCAACGTCGCGCGCGACTTCGTCGAGGCTCCCTCCCAGCTGTTCGAGGAGTGGGCGTACCGCCGCGAGACCCTCGACCTGTTCGCCAAGCACTACCAGACGGGCGCCAAGATCCCCGACAAGCTGTTCGAGGCCCTGACCCGCTCGCGCGCTTTTGGACGTGCCCTCGCCACCGAGCGGCAGCTGTCGCTGGCCATGCTCGACTTCGAGTACCACACGCGGCCGGTGCCGATGGATACGGACAAGGTGTTCGACGAGGTCATGAGCAACTCCCAGCACTTCTCCTACCTGCCGGGCACGCACTTCCAAGCTACCTTCGGGCACCTGATGGGCTACGACGCGGGCTACTACAGCTACCAGTGGGCCCTGGCGATCGCCCGCGATCTGCTCACGCGCTTCGACAAGGACGGCTACATGAACACGGGAACGGCCGCCGAATGGCGCAAGGACGTGCTCGAGCAGGGTGCGGGCGACGACGAGAACAACCTGGTCACGGCGTTCCTGGGCCGTCCGAGCAACCTCAAGGCGTACTCGCGGTTCCTGCGCGGCCAGTAGCCCGGTTCAGCTCGCCGGCGGGCGCGTGGGCTTGACCTCGGGCTCCCCCGCGAGCCGCGCGATCTCCGGCCACAGCTCCACCGCGTAGTACGTCAGCACGTCCAGCGCGTCACGCAGCTCGCTCGGGTCCAGCTCCGCGATCGGCCACTCCACCGACAGCACCACGTCGCCGTCGTCGTCCACCGAGAACTTCGCCAGGTTCATGTCCCGGTTCATGTGCAGCAGCCGATCCATGAGCCGATCGGCGCGCTCGACGTCCGACGGGATGCGCACGTAGGGCACGGCAGCCAGGATGATGTGGCTGCCGTCCACGTGGACGAAGAACGGAAAGCTGCGCAGCGGGCCGCGAAAGCTGGTGCGGAAGGTCTGCGGCTGCAGCGGCTCGATGGGCCAGTTGTCGGCCCGCATGTAGTCGACGACTTCGTCGAAGGTCATGGGACGGCGGCAGGGTACAGCCGGCGCTGGCGAGGCGAAAGGGGCCCCTGGGCTCGACAGCGTCCCGGGGGCGGGCAAAGAGCGCGCAAAGCGTTCGGGTGGCGCGCGCGCGAACGTCGAGCCATGCGCGGGCGCGAAGTTCGTGCTAGGCCCTGCGCGCAACGTTGACGAATCGTGATGTTGAGGCTACGAGAACCGACCTCGTCGGTCGCCGAATGAAGGTGCGCGGCCCAAGCCTGCTCGGGCAACCGGGCGAGAACCAGGAATGCAGATGCTCCGAAGACAATTCACTTCCGAATCGGTCACCGAAGGCCATCCCGACAAGATCTGCGACCAGATCTCCGACGCAGTGCTCGACGGCATCCTCAAGCAGGACAAGCACGCGCGCGTGGCGTGCGAGACCCTGACCAAGACCGGGTTCGTTGTGCTCGCGGGCGAGATCACGACGACGGCTTGGGTGGACATGCCGAAGATCGTGCGCGAGACGATCAAGGACATCGGCTACAACAGCTCGGACATGGGCTTCGATTGGGAGACCTGCGGGGTTCTGACGGCCATCGAGCAGCAGTCCCCCGACATCGCACAGGGCGTCAACGAAGGCGCCGGGCTGCACAAGGAGCAGGGCGCCGGCGACCAGGGCCTGATGTTCGGCTTTGCCGTCGACGAAACCCCGGAGCTGATGCCTGCCCCGATCTCCTTCGCGCACAAGATGGCCAAGCGGCTGTCCGACGCCCGCAAGAAGGGCGTGCTCAAGTTCCTGCGCCCCGACGGCAAGACCCAGGTCACGCTCGAATACGACGGCGATCAGATCGCGCGCGTCGAGGCGATCGTGGTCTCCACGCAGCACACGCCGGACGTCAAGCACAAGCAGCTGGTCGAAGGCGTGCGGGCCGAAGTCATCGACAAGATCATCCCCCGCAACCTCATCGACAAGAACACCAAGATCCACATCAACCCGACGGGGCGCTTCGTCATCGGCGGCCCCCAGGGCGACTCCGGCCTGACCGGCCGCAAGATCATCGTCGACACCTACGGCGGCATGGGGCGGCACGGCGGCGGTGCGTTCAGCGGCAAGGATCCGAGCAAGGTCGACCGGTCCGCCAGCTACTTCGCGCGCTACCTCGCCAAGAACGTCGTGGCCGCCAAGGTGGCCCGGCGCTGCGAGGTCCAGATCGCTTACGCCATCGGCGTCGCCAAGCCGGTCGGCGTCTACGTGGACACCTTCGGCACGGGCAAGGTCGACGACGACACGCTGGGCGCCTACCTGCTCGAGAAGTTCGACATGCGGCCCAAGGCGATCATCGAGCGGCTCGACCTGTTGCGCCCGATCTACCGACAGACCGCGGCCTACGGTCACTTCGGCCGCGCGATCTTCCCGTGGGAGGACACCTCGCCCGCCAAGCAGATCGCCGACGATCTGCTCAAGTCCGCGCCCAAGAGCCCGGCTGCCTCGCGCAAGCGCACCAACGGCAAGCGCCTCGAGTCCTCGACGGACTGACGTTCCCCACGCCCGCACCGAACACTTGTCCAGCCGCGCCAACCGCGTGACCGGAATCCTCCCGTGTCCGCAAATCGCGCGCGTTCCCTCGATGATCGGCTGTCGCCGAAGTGACAAGCCCGATTCCGCCCGCTATGCTTGCATCGTCATGCCGCGCTCGCAATTGCGGATAACGTCCGAGCGCGCGTTGGGAGCGTAGGTGATGTCGACTCGTGGATGGCTTATTGGGCTTCTTGCCGTTGGCTCCGGACTGACACTCACGGCCATCGGCTGCTCTTCGGCTTCGGGCAGCGGCAGCCAATACTCATCGGGCACCGGCGGAGGCTCGTCGGGCTCCGGAGGCTCGGGCGGATTGCTCAATGGCGGAGGCGGCACGGGCAACGGCCAGGGCGGCGTCCTGAACGCCCCGCCGCCCTGCAACCCAACCGACCCCACGGCGGACACCGACGGCGACGGCTGGTCGCCGCAGGACGGCGACTGCAACGACTGCACGGCCCAGATGAACCCGGGCGCCTACGACTATCCGGGCAACAACGTGGACGAGGACTGCAACGGCGTGCCGGACGACGAGCCCACGGGCTGCGATCAGGGCCTGCCGCTGGACGGCAACAACCCCATGGACGCCGCCAAGGCGCTGGGCCTGTGCCGGATCGCGCAGCCCAACGTGGTCGGGCCGCAGCGTACCTGGGGCGTGCTGAGCGCGCAGTACGTGTTCGCCGACGGCTCCACGCAGTCGCAGGTGCCGGACCAGTCGGGCGGCTACTACTCGACGTGCACGGGCCCGGGCGGCACGGGCTCCCCTCCCAACCCGATGTCGCACGGCGTGCTCCCGAGTTTCGGCAGCGCCGTCGGTCCGCGCGACGGTGCGAGCCTGGTGGCGCTGTCTTCCGGCGTTGCGCGCCAGGGCATCAACGGCGATTCGCCCGGCGGCGCATCCATGTGTACTCGCAGCGGCACGCCACCGGGGTTCCCGACCCCTTCGACGGCCGCGTGCCCTGGCCAGCAGATCGACGACACGCCCGTTGCCAACGACCCGATGGCACTCGAGCTGGTGATTCGCGCGCCGAGCAACGCCAAGTCCCTGTCGTTCGACTTCGACTTCTACACGTACGAGTACCCGGGCTTCATCTGCACTCAGTACAACGACTTCTTCGTTGCGCTGCTGTATTCGCAGAACGCGCAGGTCCCGCCGAACAAGAACGTGTCGTTCGACTCCAAGGGCAATCCCGTTTCGGTCAACAACGGCTTCCTGGAGGCCTGCGCGCCCGGCACGTTCAACGGCAAGACCTTCCAGTGCTCGCTGGGAACCAGCGAGCTCAACGGTACCGGCTTCGAAGGCCATGCCGCCACCGGCTGGCTGCAGACCAAGACGCCCATCACCCCCGGCGAGGAGTTCACCATCCGCTTCGCCATCTGGGACATGGGCGACGAGGTCCTCGACTCCACCGTGCTCATCGACGACTTCAAGTGGGACGTCGACCAAGGGGAGACGGCCACCGTTCGTCCCCCGTCGTGATCGTCGGGTTTCCGGCTCTCTCTTGGAAACGTGAGGTAACCATGCGCGTGCTTCGTTATGCTCCCTTCACCGTCATGGCGGGCATCGCCGTCGTAGCGGCTTGTTCGGCCAACTCCAGCGACAACGTCTTCAGCGGCAGCATCACGGGGACGGGCGGCTCCGAGCCGGCAGGCACCGGCGGCTCGGCCGGCACAACCCCGGTGGGCACCGGAGGCGCGGGGGGAACCGCGGTCAACCCGTGGGACGCCTCGGTCGGCAACGGCGGCACCGGCCAGGTCAGCACCTGCAACGCCGGACCCGACGAGGACAAGGACGGCGACGGCTACACGATCAACCAGGGCGACTGCAACGACTGCGATCCGAACACCAACCCCGGCGCCTTCGACGTGGTCGGCGGCGTCGACGGCGGCCCGGGCGTGGACGAGGACTGCAACGGAATCGTCGACGACGAGCCGACCAATTGCGACTCGGGCCTGCAGATGGGCTCGACGAACCCGATGGACTTCGCCAAGGCGATCGGGCTCTGCAAGACGACGATGCCCAACGCGACGGGCAAGGATCGCACCTGGGGCGTCATCGAGGCCCGGCTGGGCACCACGGAGATCGGCAACAACCCGCAGGCCTGGACCGACCCGAACCTGTTCGGCATCCTCGACAAGTTCGGCAGCAACAACAATCCGCAGGAGGGCGTCAAGCTCGCCGTCCTGTCGTCGGGCACGGCGCGCGACGAGCTGACCGGCGGCCACAACCCCAACGGTCCGGGCGGCTACCAGACGCCGATCAACTCGGCGTATCCGCCGGGCTTCCCCAAGAACGCGCCCAACTGCTCCGGCCCCGGCGACAACCAGGCCCACGACCCGGTCAGCCTGTGGCTCAAGATCCGCGTTCCCACCAACGCCAACTCGTTCTCCTACAACTTCAGCTTCTTCTCGGCCGAGTACCCGGAGTGGGTCTGCACCGCATTCAACGACGTGTTCGTTGCGCTGCTCGGTTCACAGATCGCCGGCAACCCGGCCGACTCCGGCAACATCTCCTTCGATCAGAACCACGCTCCCGTGTGCGTCAACATCGGCTTCTTCGGGCACACGGCGGGCAGCGATCCGGTTCTGGCCAACACGTTCCTCGAGAACGGCAACGGCGGTGCCACCGGCTGGCTGATGACCCAGGCGCCGGTCAAGCCCGGCGAGGAGATCACCCTGCAGTTCGCCATCTGGGACACGGGTGACCACGACTGGGACTCCACCGTCCTCATCGACAACTTCAAGTGGTCCGTCGTGGCCGCCGGCCCCGCGCAGACCGAGCCCATTCCCACCCCCAAGTAGCCTCGACTCTCGTTCCGCCACGCACCCCACCAGCTTGCAGGCGTGCCCCGGTTCGGGGGTACACCGGCGTGACTTTGTTGTACGGTCCTCTTGCCCCGACTCGCGCGGTCGGCTCCTCACCCTCCCTGCCACAGGAACGGTCATGCACTTCGAGCTGAACGAGACCCAGACGCTGATCCAACAGACCGCCCGCGACTTCTCCCAGCGGCGCATCCTGCCCGAGGCCGCGAAGATCGATCGCGAAGGCCGGTTCCCCGCCGAGCTGATCAAAGAGCTCGCGGAGCTGGGCCTGATGGGTGTCAACGTGCCCGAGGCTCTGGGTGGCGCCCAAGCCGGACCGATCGCCTATGTCCTGGCCATGATGGAGGTCGCGCGCGCCTGTGCTTCGACTGCGGTCACCATGTCCGTGTCCAACATGGTCGCCGAGATCATCACGCGCTTCGGAACCGACCAGCAGCGTTCGAAGTACGTGCCAAAGCTCTGCTCGGGCGAGTTCCAGGCCGGCTCCTTCGCCCTGTCCGAGGCCGGCGCGGGCAGCGACCCGGGAGGATTGCGCACCACGGCACGTCGCGACGGCGACAGCTGGATTCTCAATGGCGAGAAGACGTGGATTACCAGCGGGGATCGTGCAGGCGTGCTGGTGGTCTGGGCGCGCACGGGATCACCCGAGACCCACGCGGGGACCAAGGGCATTTCGTGTTTCCTGGTCGAGCCGGGTACGCCCGGCTTCTCCGTGGGCAAGCACGAAGACAAGATGGGCATCCGGGGCTCGACCACCGTGTCGCTGCTGTTCGACGAGTGCCGTGTCCCGGCCTCCGCCCTGCTGGGCGAAGAGAACCGGGGGTTCCGCATCGCCATGGTCGCGCTCGACGGTGGGCGGCTCGGGATCGCGTCCCAGTCGATTGGGATCGCCACCGCCGCCCTCGAAGAGACCGTCGCCTACGTCAAGGAGCGCAAGCAGTTCGGCCATCCCATCGCCGATTTCCAGGCGATCCAGTGGCAGCTGGCCGACTCGCGCACGGAGCTCGACGCCGCGCGCATGCTCACGTTGCGCGCCGCATGGCTCAAGGAGAACAACCAACCGTTCTCCGCGGAGGCCTCGATGGCCAAGGTGTTCGCCAGCGAGACCGCCGTGCGGGTGTGCAACCGCTGTGTGCAGATGCACGGCGGCTACGGCTTCACCCGCGACTACGCGGTGGAGCGCCACCTGCGCGACTGCCGCGTCACCACGATCTACGAAGGCACCTCGGAGGTCCAGCGCATGGTCATCAGCCGCGCCGCCCTCGCCTGACGATCGTCGCGACGACGCTGTTCATCAAGTCGCGCCGCAAGCGTCCGCCGCCGGGCACGCCCCGTTGCCTCCGTTCGTAATGCGAAGCTTGTACGCGTTGCACGTCCCGATGGCACCCGCCTTCCGATACACCCGGACGCGGTAGAGTGCCGTCTGGTCCGCGTCGGCGGGCTGCGTCGGATCGGTGGTCACGTCGGCGCACCAATCGTAGCTCGTCAGCTCGGTCTTGGCCCCGGTGGCCGGACATGGATCCGACGCAGTCACCTTGAGCACGTCGAACACGTACTCGTCTGCTGGGTTGCCGTCGGGTTGCAGGAACTCGATGTGCACGCGGAACGCGTTGGGCGTCGGCACCTGCGACACGTCCTGCGCGGTGAACATGTACCAGTCCACGTCGGTGTCCGACGACAGCGTGCCGGTCACGGTCACGGGGGAGCCGCCGACATCGGGGATGCTGCCGAGGTCGGTGGATTGAGCGCAGGTGTCGTTGCTGGCCGGCGCGATATCGCCCTTGTCGACGGCACAGGCGCAGCCAGCGGTGGCTGGCAGGTTCGTCGGATAGCGCGCCCAGCCCGAGTCGCAGTCTCCGATCTCGCATTTGCCCTGGACGCAGATGAAGTTCGAGTGAGGCGGCTTGGCTCCACCCGCGCACAACTGGTTGCCGTCCGTGCCCGGCTCCTGCATGTCGATCTTGCCGTTGCAGTTATTGTCCTTGTTGTCGCAGATCTCGGCCGAGGCGGTGGCCGCGTCGCACCCCACCCAGGCGCCCGCCGTGCACGTCTCCGTGCCGAGACAAGTCCCATACGTGTTCTTCTTGGAGCACGTGCGCGTCCGCCCCTCTCGCGCCGCGGTGCACGGGCACGTGCCGTTTTGCTTTGGGACGCACGCCTTTCCGGTCGCTGCCGCCGCGTCCGCACCTCCCGCCTCCGCATCTCCCGCGTCCGTGTCTGCCGCGCCTGCGTCTGCCGCGCCGCCATAGGTCGCCAGGTCCACGCACTCGGTCGTGGCGTCCGAGCACGTCTCGCTCGAACAGTCCTGCGCACAGAACCGGTCGCCGGCCGGCGACGTGACGCACTTGAACCCGCTCTTGCAGTCGTCATCCGTCGAACACCCATCGCACTGGGCGCCCGGCGTGGACGGCCCGGTTCCGCCCGTGCCCCCAGTCCCGGACGTGCCTCCCGTGCCCGAGGAGCCGTCCTTGCCGCCGGTCGAGCTGTCGGGCACGCCGCCTTCGTTGTTGCCGCCGGCACCGCCGACGTTAGATGGTCCGGCGGATTCATCGCCGGAACCCTGGGCGCAGGACGCGGCGAGGGTGCAGAGTCCAAGAGCGAGAAGCGAGACGAGTTGCGCCCGGGCGAGGGACTTCCAAGCGAACGGCATGATCGGCGGTCTCCTTCCGAGTCAGCGCGCAAAGAAGAGCGCAGACTCTGTAGCGTATTCGGGAAACCCTGCGGCGGTCAAACCGCCCGGTGCCGGTTCCGATCGTCAGCACGGTTGGCATGACGCCGCGGCGGCGCTACGAGTGTTCGGGCCAGCGACGCAAGGGCGGCCACCCCGGCGCCAGGAAATCGACGAAACGAGCCCACTTGATGTCCACTCAGGTCGAAAACCCCCAGACTCCGCGGGAAGACATCTGCAGCGTGTGCAGCGCGCCGATTCCTCCGGGCGCCAGCCGATGCGAGCACTGCGGCGCCACACGCGGACGCGAGCATCTGTGCCCCTTCTGCCGGACGATCGCCGAGCCGCAACCGCATCCGCGGCTGCGATACGCCTGCCCCGCATGCGGAGCACCCCGCGTGTTGGTTCGCGACAAGACGTTCGTGCCGTCCGACGACCTGGTCCGGCATCTGCGCACGGCCAGAAGCGCCGCGTCCTCGATGGCCACGTGGAAAGCGGGTGGCGTCGCCGCAGCGGGCTTCGGCGTAATCGCCACGTTGCTGCTGACCGGCGTCGCCATGATCGCCAGCCCACCGACGTTTGCGGTGCTCATGGGCGCCTTGATCGCCGTGCTGCCCTTCGTTTTCGGGGCGGTCGCTTGGCGCAGCGCAGTCGCGCGCAAGGTCGAGCTCGACACCGAGCTTGACAATGCGTGGCTCGAGGCCGCGCGCGCGCTCGCCGCTTCTCGCGGAACCGTCACCGCTGCCCAGCTCGGCGAGGCGCTGGGGCTCGACAACGCCGCCTCTCGCCAGCTCGTCTCGCGCCTGGGCGCGTCGAGCGAAGTGACCACGGACGTCACCGAGTCGGGCGACCTTGCGCTGTCGATACGCGTACCGGAAAAGCTCCGCGTGGATACGGGCGCCGACGACAAGCCTGAGAACGCCGCCGCCGTGGAGCAGGCGGAGGCATCCGAATCCAGCGACAAGTCCAAGGCCCGCGAGTGACCCGGCCTCGACCGCCCAGGCACGATGCGTCGCGGCCCAGAATGCGGCGCGCGTTGAGCCACGTCGGCGGCCAGGTACAAACGCGTGGAGACCCGTCGATCGCGCCGGCCCTGGCGACCGCGTTCGGCGGCGAGCTGTCGGCCGAAGACGCACGGCAGCACGTGCATGGGTTCCACTCGTACCCGGCGAGACTGCATCCGACCGTGGCGCGGCGGGCCGTGGAGCTGTTCGCACCCTCAGGCGGCGTGGTGCTCGATCCGTTCTGCGGGAGCGGCACCGTGCTGGTGGAGGCACGGCTCGCGGCACGGCAGGCGTGGGGAGCCGACATCAATCCGCTCGCCATCCTGCTCGCTGGGCTCAAGTGCAGGGGTGCGACCCCTGACGAGCTCGATCGTATGGTACGGGCTGCCCGCGCCGTGGCGCGCCACGCCGAGGCCCGACGGACCGCGCGCGCCGGAGCCACCCGTCGCTATCCCGAAGCGGATACAGAGCAGTTCGAGCCCCACGTGTTGCTCGAGCTCGACGGGCTGCGTGACGGCATCGAGCGCGGACCTGCCGGCTTCGCCCGCGATGCGCTGTGGCTGGTGCTGTCGTCCTTGCTGACCAAGCTCAGCAAGCGCGCGGGCGACACCGGTTCCGTGCAGGAAAAGCCCAGGCGTCTGGCCGCCGGCTTCGCCGCCAAGCTCCTCGTCCGCAAAGCCGAAGAGCTGGCCGATCGCATCGCCGACTTCGGCGTGCGCCTGCCGCCAAGCCCGCCGCCCTATCTCGTCGAGACACAGGACGCCCGCTCGTTGTCGTGCTTCCCGGACGCGAGCGTCGACCTCGTGGTGAGCTCGCCGCCCTACCCGGGCAACTACGACTACATGGCGCATCACCGCACGCGGCTGCGCTGGCTCGGGCTCGACGAAAGGCCCCTTGCCGACCATGAGCTCGGAGCACGGCGAAGGGTGGACCCCTCTCGTCCGGGCGACGCCGTCCAGGCCTTCGCCCGGGATCTGGGCGAGGCGCTGCGCGCCATCCATCGAGTGCTTCGCCCGGAGGCACGGGCGCTGATCATCATCGCGGATTCGGTCGTCGCCACGCGAGCGGTGCGCGCAGAGCCGCTGGTGCTGTCCGCCGCCGAACGAGGGGGCCTGTCGTGGATCGCCACCGCTTCCCAAGCCCGCCCGCACTTCCATCGTGAGAGTGCGGGCGCTTTCCAGGGCGCGCCGCGCGCCGAGCACGCCATCCTGCTGCGCCGCCGTGACGACCGTCGTCCTTGAGGATCCCCGTGGCGCGCGGCGCGCGCGGGTCGACGGTCCGGTCGGCTGGATCGACGTGCGTGACGCTGCCCTGCCGGGCAACGGCGTGGGGCACCTGTTCGACAACCGTGATCGGGGGCGCGCGGCTGCTCAATGGGCACAAGCCACGGGAGCAGGGCTTGCGAGCGCGGACCAGTGCGGCGGCTGGTCGACGGTTTGCATGCACTGTCCGTGTCCGACAAGAAGACGGCCTGGTTCGGCTGCGAACATCAGCAAACGGCGCCCATCGGCCATATTCGTGCCGATGAACCGCTGCGAAGCCACGTTCTCAGACAGGGCCAGGACGTGCGAACACCCTTTCGCGCTCGACGGCTCATCGGCCAGCGATTCCGGTTCGGCCGTTCAGTGACCCAAGGGGCTCGCAGGGTGAGACGTTCGAAGAGACCTCGGGACCTTCATGTTCTACGACCGGTACGACTCCGCTCCCCAACGCTCGCGTGATGCCGACGCCTTGACGCTGGGCGCGTGGACTCGTCGCTTCCTGGCAGAGCTGGCGGTGCAGGACTGGCTCGTGTTCGGCTACATGTCCGTACTCATCCTGGCCGTTGCCCTGGCCCCGGACTCGGCGGCCCGCACGATGAACCTCGAGCGACTCTCCGGGTTGATGGCCGTGTACGTCACGACCCTGTTGGCGATCCGCGGCTCGATCCTCGGGCGGTCGTGGCTTTCGGCGCTGGTCTACCGCCTGGTCATGCTCGGCACCGTGCTCGGCTCCTACTTCATGCTCAAGAGCCTGCTGCCCGTCGTCAACTCCGGCTCCCTCGACGCGGCCCTCTACCACTTGGATCTGCGGGTCTTCGGCTTCGAGCCCGCCGTGTGGCTCGATCGCTTCGTCACGCCGGCCACCACCGAGTGGTTCGCGTTCTTCTACTACAGCTACTTCTTCGTGCTCGCCTTCCACGTGCTGCCGATGCTGCTGGGCAGCCGGCGCATGAAGGACTTCACCGAGTTCTCCCTCGGGTTCCTCGGCGTGTACTGCATCTCGCACGTCGTCTACATGATTGTCCCCGGCTACGGCCCGGTCCGCTTCCTGTCCCATCTGTTCGAGCATCCGATCCCGATGGGCTTCTGGTACGAGCGCGTGCTCGAGATGGTCAACAACGCCGGCGCCCAGAAGGACATCTTCCCCTCCCTGCACACCGCCGGACCCACCTTCTGCCTGCTCTACAGCTTCGCCCACCGCTCGCGGGCGCCCTTCAAGTACACCTGGCCCGTTACCGCCGTCTTCGCCGCCAACATCATCGCCGCCACGATGTTCCTGCGATGGCACTTCCTCATCGACGTCATCGCCGGCTTGACCGTCGCCCTCGCGGTGCACCTCGCCAGCCGCGTCATCGTCCGTCGCGAAATCCCCTCTCGCGAGCGTCGGGGCCTGCAGCCCGTCTGGACCAACCTGTGGCCCGAGCGCGCGCGTTCCCGCTCCAGTGCGGTCGCGCCCCGCCCCAATACCGAGTCCGCCGCCGCACGCTGAGCCGTCCGTCATAGCGCGGCGCCTTCCGCTCGTTCGCTCCCCGCCGTGGCCCCACCAGCCCTGTGCTACATTGCGCCCGCAGCCCTGGCGCGCCCGTTCCTCATGAACTCCCTGCCCCGGTTCGTCACCCGTGTCCGATCGCACCACGATCGTGTGGCCCGGGCCGTCTGCGCCCTCGCGGCTTCTTGCGTCTGCGCCGGTTGCTCGCTGGGGGCCGACAGCACACCGGGCTGCCGCACCGATCATCCCCAGGACTGTGACCCGGGCTGGACGTGCCGCGCGGGCGTCTGCTTTCGGCCCACCACGCCGCTCTCACCCGCCAGCGACGCGGACGGCGGGGCGTCGGACGCGGCCAGGAATGTCGTCACGGCGGACACGATCGAGGACGCACCGCTGGGCGATGCGCTGGGGCAAGGAGACTAGATGCGCCGCCTGCTGACCGGACTGTGCCTGGTGGCCCTCGCGGGTTGCGGCGCGGACATGGGCTCGATCGGGGCGATGTTGGGCAAGTCCCACGCGGACGGGCGCGTGACGGTCAAGGACGTGCCTCAGGGCATGGAGGCCGCGAAGGCCGGCCTGCAGCCCGGCGACGAGATCCTGACGATCGACGGGCGAGATGCGCGCCGGATGAAGGCCGAGGAGGTACACGAGGCGCTGGTGGGGACCATCGGCACCACGGTGGACCTCACGGTGCTTCGCGGCGGCGAGGTCATTCGAATGCGCGTTGTGCGAGGGCCTCTCAAGTAGGGCATCCCGCGATGCAACGTCGTCAGCGATCGACCTTTGCGCTGGCGAGCTCGTCGTAGATGTCTTCGTAAGCGGCCGCGACCACTTCCGGCGCGCAGGCCGATCGAACGCTCTGGCGCAAGGCGGCCCCGATCTGCGCGCGAAGCGCCTCGTCTCGCGCGATGCGCACGCACCACTGCGCGAGCGCGGCAGCGTCGCCCGGCGCGATCGCCGGCGCGTGGGAGAGCTCGGCCAGCGGCCCTCTGTCCGCGACGACGACGGGCACTTGCAGCAAGGCGGCTTCCAGCACGGCGTAGGGCAGGTCGACCTTGCCGAACAGATCGTCGACCGGAAAGAGAACGGCGGTTGCCGCGCCGATCAGCGCGGGCAGGTCGGGCACTTCTCCGACGAACCGCACGCGGTCGCCATGGGGCTGCAGCTCGGCGGACAGCACGGCCTGCGCCTGCTTGGCCTTGTCGGTCTTGGCGCGGCAGGCGAACACCAGCTGCGCTCGAGGCACGTCGCGAAGGATGCTGGCGGCCGCGCGTGCGACGGTGCTGGCGCCACCGGAGAACTCGAGGTCCCCTGGATACAGGAACGTGGGCACGCCGGCGAGCAAGCCTGCGGCGCGAAGCGCCTCGGTGCGATCGGCCTCGCTCCGGGCAACATCGGCGATCGGGGGTGGAACGACGGCGATTCGCGCGGCGGCAACGCCTGCCTGCACGAGGCGGTCGGCCGTGTACCGGGACAGGGCCACCACGCGATCCCCGAACAGCAAGCGCTCGACGTGATCGAACGAACGTGGCTGGGAGGCGACCGTCTGAACGATCGGAACGCTTCGAAGCGTTCGGAGCATCGTGCCGGCGCGCGAGGAGAGGGGGTTGGGCGCGAACACGAAGTGCCACAGGTCGTGCCGGCGGTCCGCGAGAACGTGGCCGAACACGCGCGCGTTGTCGCGCAGGGCCGGAGAGAAGCGGCTGTGCGTGGCGTAGATGGGAGCGTGGTGGATGTGCTCTCCGAGCTGCGGACCGCCGCGGGTGGTCATGATGGTCGCCTCGCAGCGCGACAGCCCTGCGCACAAGTCGCGCACGAGGCATGCGGCCCCGTCGTGGAACGGAGGCGCAACGGCTTTGGAGACGAACAGGACGCGAGGACGGGACATGGAAGACGGTGGAGGAGAACGGTCAGAACAGGATGCCGGACATCTGCACGCCGGCGCCGCCCTCGATCGGCATCATTCCGACCATCGTGATCTGGGCGATCTGGGGGTGTTGCGTGGAATCCGCGGAAGCCAAGGAGTCTGTCGCGCCGCTGGTGAAGATGCCACCGGCGGCGATGCCGAGCCCGGTGGTGATCCCCTGGAAGATGAGGCCGCGCTTGGCGGGCTTGTCGCTTCCGGCGTAGGCGAGATAGATGGGCAGTCCAGCGGCCGCGCCGATCCCGCCGCCGATCCACATCCAACCGATCGAGTAGTACGACGGTATGTAGGCCATGGAGATGGCTGCCGAGGCACCCAGGGCCACGTTGTAGCCGACCAGACCGCCGAGCGAGGCGCCGTCGTTGGCGTGGGCGAAGTCCAGGCCTTTCTGGGTGGCCCCGTAGCCGATCATGCTGCCGACCACGCTGCCCCACACCACGCCGCTGCCGACGAACAGGGAGGTCTTGGGCGACGGCTCCTGGTAGTAGGCCATGGCGTAGCCGCCGGCACCGCCGAGTGCGCCTCCGAGGGACATGGCGCGCGACAGCCCTCGAAAGCCCCAGGCCGCGGGCGAGGCGGTGGACGTGTATTGGACCGACCAGATGCCCAGGCCCTCGCCGGCGCCGATGATCATGCCGGCGGAGATGGCGGCAGGCGTGCCTCGGGGCAGCGGCGGCTGGTTCAGGAAGTACACGCCCACGGGCGCAGCCAGGCCTAGCGCGACGGGTGGGACGAACTTCAAGCCTGGGTCGTCCAGGCCGGTTTCGGCGTCGAGCCAGGCACCCACGCCCACGCCGTAGGTCGCTGCCGTGGCGTACAAGACGCCCATTTCGACCTGGCTCGCGTCACCGGAGGACGAAGCGGGTGGCGACGTGGTGGCAGGAGGCGTGGCGCCCCACGGATTGACCTGGGTTCCGGTGCCGGTGCCCCAACCGTAGGATCCCCCTGCGCCCACTTGAGCGGACGCGGTGCTGTCGAAGAGGATGCCGGCGGCGGCGGCCAGCGTCATGGTCAACACGGAACGGATGCGCATGATCGGTCTCCCGGTAAGCAGGCAAGGTGTGCCGTTGGACGGGCCGAAAGGGCAAGTCTTTCGCATCCGCGGGGCGAACCGCTGGGCGTTCCCGGCGCAATCCGAGGCGTTGAACCGCGAGCGGTCGGCTCGGGATCTCCGGTTCGGGCGCCGACCGGCCGCGCGCATTTGAAGAATCTCCCTTCTCCCCACGTCGCACTAGGCAACAGAGGCTATCCTTGCCGATCATGATCGCTCGTCCGATATCGATCGCCCTCGCGATGTTCGTCCTGCCGCTGTCCGGCTGCTCGAGCTGCATGCAGAGCGCCGGCCAGGCCTCCTTCGGGATCATGCCCGGGGTCGTCAACGATCCGGCGAACCGCACGCTTCGACGTTCGATCCTGCGCTACGGCCTGGACGAGTTCTGCACCGCGCTCACGCACCGGGGCGCGCCGCTGAAGCTGCGTGACGAAGACCCGGTCATCGGCCGCTTCTTCGCGCGGACGTGCAACTACCAGGAGCTGGCGAGCGGCGACGTATTCATCCAGTTCTCGGGCCTGGGCTACGTGTGGACCAACGTGTCGTTGCGCCTGGGCTTCGAAGCGTCGGGTGCGATCCAGTACGACCAGGACTTCCTGATGGACGGCTCGACGATGTATGCGTACTTCCGGACGCGCACGATCGCGGCCAAGTCGTTCAACACGCTGATGGTGGAGCGGGCGGGTGTCGCGGGAGCGGACGCCCTTCGCGGGTTTGCCAACCCGATCGCGCAGCAGGTGGTGGACAAGCAGCTGGCGCAGGGGTTCACCGTCATCCGCGACGACGACGGCACGGTGGAGTTCGGCACGGGGCTCATCGAGCGCGGCCAGCATCCGACCAAGCCGTTCGAGGTTCGGGGAGGAGACCGCGTGACGTTGGAGAACGAGCGAACCGAGGTCCACGGACAGCAGCTCGACTTCCTGGGTCCCTTCGAGGTCGGCTCCAACGATCAAGCGCTGTACGTGAACATGGTGATCGACGGTGTTCCCGCGATCGACGCGCTAGTGGTGAGCAAGGACGTCGGGGATGTGTGGCTGGACAAGTACATCCGTTCGCCCGGGGTGCCGCCCATCCCGCAGCCGCCGCTGACCTCGGACGTCGTGCCCATCCGCGCGCAGTGGAGCAAGGCCCTGCCGGTCGCCAAGGGCTACTACTACCTGGTGCTCGACAACTCGTCGGTGGTCGGGGCGGTTGCGCCGCCGAGCACGGGGGCCATCCCGCTGCTGCCCAGCGCGCTCGCGCCGGCCGATCCGGCCGCTTTGGTTAACGTCGTCGTGCAAGTGGGAGACGCACCATGATGGCGAAGTCCCGTCTTGGCTTGTGGGTAATCGCGCTGGCGCTCGCGGTCAGCGCCGTGGGCTGTCCGTGCACGGATACCGTGGTGAACAGCTCGCCCTGGCTCCGGTGGTTCGTGTTCGCCAACTTCGGCGCGTCGCGCGTATGCGAGGAGATGACCAAGCGCGGCGCCCTGGTCAGCGTGCCGGTCCCGGTCCCGGGGTTCGGCAATGCCGTGGGCCGCTTCTACCCCCAGTCCTGCCAATCCAAGACCAACGACGACACCAAGACCCTGACGATCTGGATGAGCGGCGACGGCTATGCGTGGACGCCGGCGACGCAGAAGATGAGCTTCGAGTGCTCGGTGGCCATCGAGTACAAGCCGGACTTCCACGTGGACGGCGGCACCGTGACCGTGTGGTTCGATCCGGTGAACGCGCCGCCGCCGCAATTCCGCATCACGTACGTCGAGCAGCCGGCCACCAACCTCGCGCTGCATCTGCCGACGGTCGACTGGTTCGTACAGAACCTGGCCCAATCGTTCGTGCAGCAGCAGCTGGGCAAGGGATTCACGGTCATCCAGCAGGACGCGGGGGAGGACTTCGGCTTCGGCCATCTGCCCGTGGGACAACGCCCGGTTCACCCGTGGAACGTCACCGGCTCCGACCGGTATACGTTCGCCAACGAGCAGACCGAAATTCACGGGCAGCAGCAGGACTTCCTCGGGCCCTATGAGATCGACGACGACGACCGCGCCCTGTACTTGAAGATGCAGGTGACCGGCGCGCCGGTCGACATATTCATCGTTTCGAGGGATGTCGGGCTGTTGTGGCGGCAGCAGTACCAGAAGATGTCACCGCCGCCCGGTCCGCCCCAAGGCGCCACGATCATCCAGCAGGCGCAGACCCCCGCGACAGGTTTGTTCGACGGATGGGTACCGCTTCCTCGCGGCTCGTACTATGTGATTATCGACAACTCGACAGGCGTTGGCCAGGCGAGGCCCCCGGTCAAGTTGCCGACGCCCATCGACCCCGGCATGTCGCAGGCGGTCCAGATCAGCTACCTGGTGCAAGTCGGTGACCGTCCGTAGCACAGCGGTTGCCCCTCCCTCCCCAAGCGGTATAGAACCCAAGCGCATCCGAGCCCAACCGCCGTGTCAGTCCAATCCATCCTGCGTCTCGTCTACTGGACCGCCTGGTTCGTCGTGGTCCCCATCTTCCTCGCTGGTCTGACGGTGTGGCTCATCAGCCCCGCCGACGCGACCGCTTCCGGGGGCGCCTTCGGCTACCTGCAGTCCGTCGTGCACGACCAGCCCGTTCCGGTCGCCATCGTTCTGTTCACCCTCTTCGAGATGGTGCTCTGGAACCAGCGCTACGTCCTGCCCCTCGCGGCCTACGTGGGCGTCGCCGGCCGTCGTGACGTACCCGTCGCGTTGCGCAAACGCTTCGAGCAAGCCTCGGCCCTGCTCGACGAGGCGGGACGCGTGCTGCGACGGCACCAACGAGACATCGATCGCGCGATCCCGGAAGCCGAGCGAGAGGCGCTCCAGGATCGGATGAAGGCGCTGCGTGCCGCGATGGAGGCTCATCCCATCGACGCGGATGCGTTCGAGGATTCCTTCGCCAAGGCCGACGACGCGATTGCGGCCACCCTGGGCCGATGGCGCAAGGGTGAGCTGCGCGAATACGGCGAGTCGATCGCCATCGCGGTGGTGGTGGCCTTGCTGCTGCGCGCGTTCGTGGTCGAAGCCTTCAAGATCCCCAGCCGCTCGATGGTTCCCACGCTCGAGGTGGGCGACCATATCTTCGTCAACAAGTTCGCCTTCGGGCCCATGATCCCGTGGACCCACACCCGGCTGTTCACGCACCTGCCTCCCGCGCGCGGCACCGTGATCGTCTTCCAGTTCCCCGAGCACCCGGAGCAGGATTTCATCAAGCGCACCATCGGCCTTCCGGGCGACCGCATCGAGGCGATCGACGGGCGTCCCCGCATCAACGGCTGGCTGGCTCCCCGGTGCAAGGTCGGCGAATTCGGCTACGACGAAGGCGACGGACCGTTCTCCCACCACTCGGGGGATCTGTACGTGGAGTACCTGGGCAAGGAAGCGTATCTGACGTTCTTCGACCGCACGATGATGGCTCCGGGAGAGGAAGCCTCGTGCAAGAAGGACGCGGATTGCCCTGCGGGACAAGCGTGCGCGGACGGCCTGTGCGGCGAGTACCAGGGGCCCTACACGGTCAAGCCGGAACAGACCTTCATGATGGGCGACAACCGGATGAACAGCCACGACTCGCGGGGTTGGTTCGAGGGGCGAGGGGGCGGCGTTCCGTACTACTACATCCGTGGCAACGCGCTGTGGGTCTGGATGAGCTTCACGCCGTCGGGCAACCTGGCCTGGGACCGCATCGGAGTATCGGTCATGGGCATGCCGCGGCTTCCGGGGGAATACGAGACCAAGCTGCGCCCGCGGCTGGTCGAGTGCATGAACAATCGGCCGCCGATCGAGGCCACCACGCCGCCTCCTGCGCTGCACTGAGCCGGACTGGGCGAGCCACCGCGAAACGCTTCGAGGCACCGGCGTGCTGTGCGGAGCGCAACTCTCGACCCGTCACTCCGCCTGCAAGACTTTCAGGTGGTGCGAACGAGCCTGACCTCGTGTAACGTGCAGGCTCCAAGGAGGATGCTGATGAAGCGCACCCTGCACGGCACACATTGGCTGCTCGGCGCGACGGCTTTGCTTTCGGCCGTCGCTGTCGCGGCTTGCTGCAAGAGCAAGACGAGCGGTGAGGAGACCACGTCGGCGGAGCCCAGCGCCACGGCGGCGCCCACGGAGACCGAGTCCGCCGCGCCAGCGGCGATCGATCCGGAATGGAAGCAGAAGTGCCCTGACGCGGAGCGGCCCGAGAGCGGCACGGTCACGGCGCTCAAGCAGTTGCAGATCTTCGAGAAGCCCGACGTCACTTCCAAGAAGCTCAGCGACATCGTCCCGGGCACGTGGGTCAACCTGCTCGGCGGCAAGGGCACCTGGTGGTGCGTCGACTATCCTTGCGAGGTCGGCAAGCTCTGCCCAGGGTGGGTCGAGGAGCGCTACACCACGCGCGTGGTTCCGGACGCCGGCGTGGTTCCGGACGCCGCGGTTCCGGTGGACGCCGCCGCCCCGGTGGACGCCGCTGCGGTCGACGCTGCCGTTGCGGCCGATGCCGGCAAGGGACCGCGATTCATCATCGTTCTGCCGGACGCAGGCGCCAAGCCGCCGGGGACAGCCACGACCCCTCCCGGCAAGCTGCCGCCCGGCGGACGGCCCCCCGTCCCGCCCAAGCCGCACTGATCGGGCACATCTCCGGCAGGTTTCGTCCAACCCGCTGAGCGCCTTGCGCGCCGCCATCCACAGCGCCGTGCGCGCGATCTGCACGGCGACCTACGAGTAGCGCTCGCACCGCTGGACCGGTCACCATTCGCCGCACGCAATCCCTGCCCACTCGCGGATCGCGATGTGTTCGGCCGACCGCCAGCCGTCCGCCAGCTGCAGCACCAGCGGGCTCATCGTCTGCATATCGGCGGCAGCTCGGCCTCCCACCAGCAGCTGCAGGAACGGTGGCTTGTCGGGGCGCGGCAGGACGTCGCGAAACAGCAGGACGGACAGGCCGGCGTC
>JAJZQG010000130.1 GCA_021847645.1 Myxococcales bacterium | reverse complement strand
GCCGCCGGTAGCGGTCCCGGCGATGTACGCGTCGGCTATGCCGGCACAGACCACCTCGGCGATTCCGGTGTTCGACTCCGCACCGTCACGACCGGTCCCCTCCGCAGCGTCGGTCGCCGTGATTGCGCCGCCGCACGTGACGAACGTTGCCGTGCCGGGCAAGGCGCCCGGGCTGCCCGTGGATCCGGGGGCGACGACCGCCACGGCCGCGCGCCACGATCCGAGCCCGCGTTCGGTTCCACAGCCGCCCGTGTCCTCGCCAACCGCTGTAGCCGCCGCGGTGGTCTCTGCACCCTCGTGGAACAACATCCCCAAGGGTGCCTTCCGCGTGGAGTCTTCGCGGGGCGAGTACCTGGTGGGCCGTGAAGTCGGCGCGGGCCACTTCGGTTCCGTGTTCGAGTGCTTCGGACCGTTCGACCAGCGCTACGCGCTCAAGGTGCTGCGCCCCACCGGTCGTGCCATCGATCGGGTCCGCGAGGAATGGACCCGCGAGGTCCGCAGGCTCCTGGCCCTGCGTCATCCCAATGTCGTCTACATCCACGACGCGTTCGAGTGGCAGGGAGCTTTCTGCGTCGCGCTCGAGTGGTGCGACCACACCTTGCGCGAGATGCTCGAGCAGCCGCTGCGCGAGGAGCTGGCCATCGAGCTGTCACGGCAGATGCTCGCGGCGGTGCAGTATCTTCATGACTCCGACCTGGTGCATGACGATCTGCACCCGCGCAACGTGCTCATCCAGCAGGCCGATCGGCCTATCGTCAAGATCTCCGACTTCGGGATCTCGACGGAGCTGCGGGGAGCGACCGCGGCGCGCCCCGAGGTCGTGCACCACGCGATCATGGCGCCCGAGCTGCTGGCGGTGGGCTATACGAGCAAGCAGAGCGACCTGTACCAGCTGGGGCTGATCATGTACTGGATGGTCGTCGGCCAGCCCCCGATGGACATGAACGTGCCCTACCAGGCGCTGGTGCAGCAGATTGCCGACGGTGTCGCGCGCCAGCGCGCCGAGGCCCTCGGTACCCCCTTCGGCGCGATCGTCGCCAAGCTGCTTCGTCGACGAGATCTGTATCGGTACACCTCCGCCCGCGAGGTTTGGAACGACCTCAAGCAGCTGCCCGCCTGGCAACGTCGGGCGCTCTTTCCGGTGCGCTGATCGGCCGGCCCGCGCCCCGCTCAGCGTCGCCCACCCCCGCGTCGCGTCGCGCGTGGCAGCACCGTCGTGGTCGATACCCCCAGATCCAGCCCGTCGCGATCGCCGCGCGCCAGACGCAGCGCACCGGCGTAGGCGATCATCGCCCCGTTGTCCGTGCAGCGCGACGGCGGCGGAACCACGAGGTCGAGGTCCTTGTCGGCACACGCCTTGGCAAACGCTGCGCGAAGGCCCCGGTTGGCGGCTACGCCTCCACCGATCACCACCGTGCCGAGCTGCTCGCGTCGTGCGGCGGCAATGGTCTTGCGCACCAGCGTCTCGACCACGGCCGACTGAAACGAGGCGCACAAGTCCGCGAGCTGTTGCGCTGTAGCCGGGGCGCCCGCCCGCGCCACGTGCCCGGCGATAAACGTCTTGATGCCCGAGAAGCTCATCTCCAGCGAGCGGACCCCGGGCATGGGGCGTGGCACCGCGACCGCTCGCGGATCGCCCTGCGCCGCAAGCCTGTCGACGATCGGTCCGCCGGGGTAGCCTAGGCCCAGCAGCTTCGCGACCTTGTCGAACGCTTCGCCGGCCGCGTCGTCGCGTGTGCCGCCCAGCTCCCGAATGTGCTCGGCGAACGGCGCATCCACACGGTAGATCGACGTGTGCCCGCCGGATACCACGAGGGCGGCGAACGGGAATCGAGGCGTCGCGACCGCCGTATCGTCGTGAAGGAACGACGCGAGCAGGTGGCCCACGAGGTGGTCGACGCCCACCAAAGGTTTGTCGGCGCCGAAGGCGAGCCCCTTGGCCAGTTGCACGCCCACCAGCAGAGCACCCATCAAGCCGGGCCGATGCGTCACCGCGATGCCGTCGATGTCCTCCAGACCGAGCCTGGCGCGCGCGAGAGCCTCCTGCACCACGGGCACGATGGCCCGCATGTGGTCCCGCGACGCCAGCTCGGGCACCACGCCACCGAACGGTGCGTGCAAGGTGACCTGGCTGCGGACGACATCGCTCAGGATGCGTCCCTGTTCGGTGACGACCGCGGCGGCGGTCTCGTCACACGACGACTCGATTCCTAGAACCCGCACGTGCCTTGTTGCCTCTGCAAGGGGAAGATGCCGTAGAGCTGCTCTCCTTGGGAGGCAGGCATGGGCGATTCGTTGGGGAGCAGGCTTGCTCCGCGCACCACGCGCACCTCGACCGTGCCATTCTCGAGCAGCGAGATCACGGCCAGGGCCTGGGCTCCCTCGGTTGCCGTGATTCCGAACAGCAGATTGCGCTCCCGGCCTTCGCCAAACGTCAACGTCGAGAGCGTGTCGTGCGCCAGCTGGGGGATCGGCCGAAGGTTGGCGTACTCGAACATCCCGTCGTCGGTCACGACGGCGCCCGGGGCGTCGTTCAGATGGTCGGTGTCCAGGGTCAAGCGCATGCGCACGCCGGGGCCGAAGCCTTGGCGAACGAAGCCGGCCGGGACGATCGAGCCGCAGTAGCTTTCGCCGGGTTGCGTGCTGAAGCGAGAGATGTCCTTGCAGGCGAGGCCGGGGATGGCGCCCAGCACGAGCAGTGCGAGCGATGCGAGGCGGAAGCTCGAATCAGACGGCGAAACCGGCGCGGCCACGCGGGAAAGGTAGCGCATCCGGGAGAGGCGCGACGCAAGATTCTTTCCGTCGCTCGGCAGAGGTGAGCATAATGGCCGAGCCATGCAAGCGCCCCAGCCCCTGGTCGGGCGTTACCGTTTTGTGAGGACCTTCCAAGGGGCCCCGAGCGGAGCGATCTGGCTTGCATCGGACACGGTGCAGGATCGGACAGTGGTGGCCGCGACGGTCAGCGGACCTCGCTCGCGCGGGCTCAAGCGTATCGTGGGACTCGGGCACCCGAACCTCGCCACCGTGCTCGAGTTCGTGGACAAGGCCGATCCTCGCGAAGTGCCCAGCAGCGCGCCCCTGCGGCCGGGCACGGCGGTGGCGGTGGCCGAGTACATCGCCGGGCAGACGTTGCACGAGAGACTCGAGACCGGCGCGGTCTCGCCTCAGCGCGCGGTGCTGTGGATGGTGCACATCGCCGCGGCCCTCGCCGCGATCCACGGCCGCGGCGGCGTACATGGCGCCCTCTCGCCGCGAAGCATCGTGGTCGCACGCACCGGCGGCGGCACCGTTCCGGTCCTGACCAACCTGCGTGCGATCGCCAACGGCGCCTATTGCTCGCCCGAACGCGTCCAAGGCGGCGGGCCCAGCGCGCAAGACGACGCCTGGGCGCTGCACGCAACGCTCTACACCGCAGTAACGGGCGCCGCGCCCTTCGGCGGCAGGACGCGCGAGCAGGTCGCGCAGGCGATTCTGTCCGAGAGCGCCCATTCGCTCGCCGACCACGGCGTGGACGACCCTGCTTTGCAGGGAATCTTGTCGCGCGGACTGGACCGCCAGCCCGGCCGCCGCCCCCGAACGGTCGCCGATCTCGGCCGCGAGCTGACCGCGTGGCTCGCCACCCAAGCGAACATCGAGCCGGACGGCTCCTCCGGAGCGCCGCCGCCCGACTTCCTGCCCCGCAGCATTCCTCCGCCCCCCATCGACGACGAGGCGGTGGCCGCGGCAGCTGTGCGTGACCTGCCCCCAACCCGCATTGTGCACGACGTGACCGCCCTGACGCGTCCGGATGCGACCATGCCCGAGCCGCAGGTCCTGCACGTCCCCGAGGCCGGCGACCTGGGCGTGCTGTCCGCATTGACCACCAAGCTCCATCCTCCGGAGATCGCCTCGCTCATGAACGCGATGGCCCAGCGGTCTCCCTCGGATGCCAGCCAAGACGATCAGGACGATGACGACGAGACCGCCATCATGTCCGCGCCTGAGCTCGAAGGGCTGCGTCAGCAGGTCTTCCGCGCGGACAGGCTGGTTGACGCCCCGCCGCCCCGCGCGCCCGAGCCACCGCAAGAGCCTGCCCATCAGCCGACCCGAGACGCTGCCCCACCGGCCGTCTTCCCGGCGCCGCAGCCCCCTACACCGCCCGCCGTCGCGCCGCCTGCGCAGCTGCCCTTCGACCGACGCGCCGTGCCGCCGTCGACCGGCGACTGGCCCGCTCGCTCGTTGTTCGACTCGATGACCGACGAGGTTCCCCTGCCGACCGCACAAGCGCCGGTCGACATCGTTCCACCCGTGGAACCGTCCGCCCCGCTCGCCTTTCCGCGCGTGGCAGCCGAAGCGCCCGCGCAGGACATCTCCGCCGCCGCTGCGGTCCCCACCCCACCGGCAACGGCTCCCGCCCCCGCGCCCCCCAAGCGCGGCCGCGCCGGCCTGTGGATCACGGTCGCTCTGCTGATCGCAATCTCGATCGCTGTCAGCGCGCTGTTGGCCGTCAAGTACAAGGACCGGTTGCATATCCCCCTTCCAGGGCTGCGAACCGCGTGGCAGCGACCCTCTTTGCCCCCCAGCCCGCCATCGCCTCCCACGCGCTCGGCCAGGCCCGCCATCCCAGCCACTGCCCCACGCGCGGCTCCCGCTGCCTCCTCGGCGCCTGCCGCGGAAAACGACGCGGCTTCGCCCGCAGCAAGCGCGTCCGCTTCGCCCCCGGCCAGCGCCTCTGCTGCGTCTGCCGCCGACGCCCCCGCTTGCGTCAAGTCGTTCTTTCCGTCGGACACGTTCGTGCGTGAGGTGCCGCTGGACTACGTATGCGACGAGACGAATCCGGGCACGGTGGCGATATCGTTGCACCGCATGCTCGTCCGTGCCGGGGCCGGTTCGGTCACCGGTGGCATGAAGATCTGGTCCGGATTGGCCTGGTACGAGCTGCCGATCGTGGTCATCTTGCGGCGCTCCTGTTGCGTCGGTGCCCCGCCGCTCGACTGGCCTGCCGCGCAGGACAGCTGTCCAGCGCTCGGCCCGTTGGTCGACGGAATCGTGGCGTCGCGCGGGGATGCCTCGTCGCTCAAGGAAGCCGAGCAAGCCTACGAAGACGCGATTCGGTGCTACTTCACCGCAGGCCTGCCGCGGCCATTCCGCTACAGCCAGCTGCCCTCCGCGCCCAACCGCGCCGCATTCGAGGGCTTCTGCCGCGCCAACACGCGCTGAGCGCCTCTGGCCCATGCACGGCGCACGCGGAGGACGGTCGCGGCGGTGGTCAGATTCCGTACCTGAGCCGCTTGCGATACAGCGTTGTCCGGTGCATCCCCAACATCTTGGCGGCGTCGCCGTGAGAGTAGCGCGTGGACAGCAGCGCTGCCTGGATCCTGGCCTTCTCGTCGCCCAGCAGCGCTTCGGCATCGAGGGCGACGTGCGACGGCGCGGGCGGCATCGGCAGGGCGGGTGGCGGGCTCGGCTCCAGGGCGGGCGTTGCAGCAGGTTCGCTCGGCGCCGCCAGACGCGCCGTCTTGGAGCGCGTGCGGACCTCGCGCGGCAGGTCGTCGGCGTGGGCCACCGGACCTTTGGAGACCACCGAGACGTACTCCATCGCGTTGGCGAGCTCACGCACGTTGCCAGGCCAGGGGTAGTCCAGCATCAGGCGCAGCGCGTCCGAGGCCAAGCGGATCTTGTCGCGCCCCTCGCGCTCGGCCAGGCGCAGCAGGATGTGCTCGGCAAGGGGCTCGACGTCCTCCATGCGCTCGCGAAGGGGCGGGAGGCGAAGCGGCACGACGCGCAGGCGGTAGTACAGATCCTCGCGGAACTGGCCGCGCTCCACCATCTCGCGCAGCGAGCGATTGGTGGCCGCGATGACCCGCACGTCGACCTGGATCGG
Organism: Myxococcales bacterium; assembly: GCA_021847645.1. Lineage (GTDB taxonomy): Bacteria > Myxococcota_A > Polyangia > Polyangiales > Polyangiaceae > JAJZQG01. The sequence continues at coordinate 19,152 of JAJZQG010000130.1, read as the reverse complement.
CTTGGTGCCGCCCACCCGCTCGAAGGTGCGCTCCTCGAGCACGCGCAGCAGCTTGCCCTGCAGCTCCAGGGGCAGCTCGCCCACCTCGTCGAGGAAGATGGTGCCCGAGTGGGCGACCTCGAACCTTCCGCGCTTGAGCGCGATGGCGCCGGTGAAGGCACCCCGCTCGTGGCCGAAGAACTCGCTCTCCAGGATCTCGGCCGCGATGGCCGCGCAGTTGACCGCGTGGAAGGGGCCCGAGGCGCGACGGCTGCGCTTGTGGATCTCCCGGGCGACCAGCTCCTTGCCCGTGCCGCTCTCGCCCTGGATCAGAATCGTGGCGCCTGTGGGAGAGACCTGATCGATGAGGTCGAAGACCTCGCGCATGCGCGGGCTGCGGGACACCAATGTGCCGTAGGCGAACCCCTGCACGCGCATCCGCTCGCGGATCTTGCGCTCTTCTTCCCGCAGATCCCGCACCAACACCATCACGCCGTGCGGGTCGTCCGGAAGCTCCAGGGGCGAGACCGTGACCGATAGCGGCACCGATTGCGCACCCATGCCCGTGACCTCGATGCGCGCGCGGCTCACCGGCGTCTTGGACGACCTCACGTGTTCCGCGATACGCGCGATCTCGTCACCGGCCACCTCGCTGACCTGCTTGCCCAGCGTCTCGGACTCCGGCACGCCCAGCGCGGCCTCGGCAGAGCTCGAGACGAACCGGATGGTGCCGTCGGACGACACGCCGACGATGCCCTCGGTGACACTGTCGAGCACGTGCTGCAGCAACGCCTTCTGGCGCTCGGCCGTCTCCCTGGCCTCATTGGCGACGCGCTCCTTGGCGTTCCAGTCGGTGACGTCGCGCAGCACTTCGATGCCGAGCAGCGGCTTGCCCGCCTCGTCGTGAACGACGGTGGCGCTCTTGACCACTTCGATGCGTCGCCCCTCGCGGGACCTGAGGATGAGCGGGACGTTCTCCAGGTTGCCGAACTCGAAGACGCCGCAGCGATGCTCGCAGACCCTGCAGTGCACCGCCCGCAGGCAAGGGCTTCCGATGACCTGGTCGCGCGGGTATCCGGTCAGGCGCTCCGCGGCCCGGTTCCAATACAGGATGCGCTTGTCCGGGCCGACCAGGAACACGGCGTCGGACAACATCTCCACCACCGTCTCCCAGAACTTCGTCTCGCCTCCGACCATCGCGCTCGCCCTTGCCACCGTCGCCTCGTCGCGAACGAGGCTCTCGGGGTTCACCAGCAAGGACTGCGCCGTCATTCCGTACGCTGATTCGGGCTCTTCACGATTCATTGTGCATCCTCATGATGCCCTGTGCATCATTGCTCGCATCCAATCGTTGCATCATCTCGGACGTCGTGCAACGACTGGATGCGCTCGCGCGTGCGATTCCATCGGCGCACGTGGAGGTGGCACCGGAATTGATAAGACGCCGGTGCATGAGTTCCACCCTCCACCTGTCACGACGTCGGTGGCTCGCCCTGGGCGCCGGTACTGTGGCTGCCGCCACCGCGGCTCGCTTCCATCCTCTTGTGGATTCTGTTGCCCAAGCCGCTACCGGCGCCAGCCAGGATCCGGGTACCGACGGCCGGGTGGTGCACTCGGTCTGCGAGATGTGTTTTTGGAAGTGCGGCATCCAGGCCCATGTGCAGGGCGGCCGCATCACCAAGATCCAGGGCAACCCCCTGCACCCGCTGTCCAACGGCAAGCTGTGCCCCCGCGGCAACGGCGGCGCCGGCTTGGCCCATGACCCCGATCGTCTCGCCCGTCCCTTGATGCGCGTCGGCCAGCGCGGCTCCGAGCAGTTCAAGCCCGTCTCCTGGGACGAGGCCCTGGGCTTCGTCGCCGACAAGTTGCTCGACATCAAGAAGAAGTACGGCCCCGAGGCCGTCGCCCAGTTCAACCACGGCTCGGGCGCCTCTTGGTTCGAGCACCTGTTCAAGGCCTTCGGTACTCCCAACTTCGGCGCTCCTTCCTTTGCCCAGTGCCGCGGCGCTCGCGACGTGGCTTTCGAGCAGACGTTCGGCTCCGGCCCGGGCTCGCCCGAAGCCCTCGACATGAGAAATACGCGCACCCTGGTGCTCATCGGCTCGCACCTGGGCGAGAACATGCACAACACCCAGGTGCAGGACTTCTCCGAGGGCGTGGCCCGCGGCGTCGATCTCATTGTGGTCGACCCGCGCTTCTCCACCGCCGCCTCCAAGGCGCGCACCTGGTTGCCCATCCGCCCCGGCACCGACACCGCCCTGCTGCTCGCCTGGATCAACGTCCTGCTCACCGAGGACCGATACAACCACGAGTACGTCGACAAGTACGCCTTCGGTCTCGACCAGCTCAAGCAGCATGTCGCGACCTTCACCCCGGAATGGGCCGCTGCCGAAACCGGCCTCGACCCCCAGGCCATTCGCGACACCGCACGTCGCATCGCCGGCGCTGCGCCCGCGACCCTGATTCACCCGGGGCGCCACTCCACCTGGTACGGCGAGCAGGATACGCAGCGCCATCGCGCGATTGCCATCCTCAACGGCCTGGTGGGCAGTTGGGGTCACCGCGGCGGCATCTTCATCCCCACCGGCATGAAGCTCGCCCGCTACCCGATGCCGCCGTATCCCAAGACGCGCGATCCCGCCGACCGTCTGCCGGGCGAGGCGCCCTTCGCCTTCGAGCCCCTCACCCAGGGCCTTCGCCGCGCCACCATCGACGGCAAGCCTTACCCGATCAAGGCTTGGCACGTCACCGGCACGAATCTCATTCAATCGCTGCCTCAACGCGACTTGACCCTCCAGGCCATCGACAAGCTCGACCTGCTTGTCGTCACCGAGCTGCTCCCGGCCGAGATTGCGGGCTACGCCGACGTGGTGCTGCCCGAAGCGTCCTATCTCGAACGCCACGACGACCTGATGGGTCTGACCTGGCATCGGGGCGCGGTGGCGATTCGGCAGCCCGTGGTCGATCCGCCGGGCGACGCCAAGCCCGGGTGGTGGATTGCCCGGGAGTTGGGCCACCGCTTGGGCCTCGACCAGTACTTCCCCTGGAAGGATGCGGAAGAGTACCTGCGCGAGCGAGCCCGGTTGTCCAATATCGACTTCGAGCAGCTCAAGCGCGACGGCGTGATTCTGGGCCCGACCGCCCCGACCACGGCCGAAGACGGGCTCGGCCTGACCTTCGCGACCGAGACCGGCAAGATCAACTTCTACTCGGACGCGCTGCAAAAAGCCGGCTTCGACCCGATGCCGGTCTACAAGCGTCCGGTCCCGCCGCCCGCGGGTTACTTCCGCCTGCTGTACGGCAGGACTCCCGCCCAGACCTTCGGGCGCACCACGAACAATCGGCTATTGGGCCAGCTGACCCACGGCGACCTGCTCTGGGTCAACGCCAAGGCCGCAGCAGATATGGGCATCAAGACCGGCGATCGGGTCGTGATGGTCAACCAGGACGGCAAGACGAGCAATCCCGTCCGCGTCAAGGCCACCGAGCGGATCCGCGCGGATTGCGTCTATATGCCCCACGGTTGGGGACACACGGCCAAAGGCCTTCATTACGCCTACGGAAAGGGTGCCGACGACTCGGCGCTCATCACCCAGGTCGACGTGGACCCCGTCATGGGGGGCACCGGCATGCGCGTGAACTTCGTCGCGCTGCGAAAGGAGGCGTGAGCGATGCGCCGCGTGATGACCATTGATACTTCGCGGTGCGTCGGCTGCGAAGCTTGCGTGATTGCCTGCAAGAACGAGAACCGCGTACCCGACGACAACTACCGTGATTGGGTCGTCCAGGAGGTCCGCGGTGAGTACCCCAAGGTGGCCCTGGAGATTCGCTCCGAGCGCTGCAATCACTGCACCGACGCTCCGTGCGTCACCAACTGCCCCACAGGCGCCAGCCACCACGCCAGTGACGGGACCGTGCAGATCGATCGGTCCAAGTGCACCGGGTGCCGGGCCTGCATAGCCTCTTGTCCGTACGGCGCGCGCTACGCGCACCCCGACGGCTATGTCGACAAGTGCAGCCTGTGCGAGCACCGCCTCGACCGCGGCGAGCCGACGGCCTGTGAGGCGGTCTGCCCCACATCGGCCATTGTGACCGGTGATGCCGATGACCCGCAGTCCGAGGTTTCCAAGAGGCTCCGGCGCGGCTCGCTGCACGTCGTGCGTCCCGAAGCAGGGACCCGGCCGAACGTCTACTACGAACGTTGAGGGACTCCGATGGAACCGCATCTCGAATTGTCTTCCACGCGAGCGCACATCCTGGAGCTCGGACACCAGTTCTGGGGCTGGGAAATCCCGGTCTACCTGTTCCTGGGCGGCTTGGTCGCCGGCCTGATGATTGCCGTCAGCGTCGTCATCCTGCGCTATGGCAAGGAGCGCGTGACCGACGGGATGCGCCTCGGGCTCATCGGCGCACCGGTCCTCCTTTCTCTGGGCATGGGTGCCTTGTTTCTCGACCTGACCTTCAAGCTGCACGTGTTCCGGTTCTACCTGACCCTGCAGCCGACTGCGCCCATGTCCGTCGGCTCCTGGGTCCTGATGATCGTGTATCCGGTGCAGCTGCTGCTCGTGCTCGCGTTGCCCTGGCAGCCCATCGCGTCCAGGATCACCTCCGTCGCAGCCGCCGAGAGACTCGCCAGCTTCGCCGCTGAGCATGTCCGCAAGCTGGCCTGGGCAGGCTTGGCCGCAGGCATCGCGCTCGGTATCTACACGGGCATCCTGCTGTCGACCACGCTCGCCAATCCGTTGTGGTCCTCCTCCGCGCTCGGGTTCCTGTTCCTGGTGTCCGGCGCGTCGACCGGCGTGGCCGCGCTGATGATTGCCGAGAAGGACCACGATTCGCAGGCAACTCTGGCGCGTGCCGACGTCGGGCTGATGGTCACCGAGTTGTTCGTCATCGGCGCCTGGATCATCGGCCTCGCCACGCAGGGTCCCCTGTACCGCGAAGCGGTCTCGGTCATCCTGTCGGGCTCCTATGCGCCGCTGTTCCTCGGCATCGTCGTGTTCGGCGGCCTGGTCGTGCCCCTGACCCTCGAAGCCCTGGCCCTGCGCGGGCGCGCCATGCACTCGCGCCTGGTCCCCGGCCTCGTACTCGTCGGCGGCCTGCTGCTGCGCTTCGTCATCGTCTACGCCGGTCAAGAAGTCCGCTTCTTCACCGTCTGAGCCCCGGGAGATCGCGCTATGAGTGAATCCACCTCTATCAAGCACCAGGAGACCGTGGCGGAAAAGCCGCTGTGGGATCCCTATATCGCCGGCGTCGCCCTCGGGCTCGTGCTCCTCGCCACGTTCCTCGTCTTCGGACGCGGCCTGGGTGCGTCCGGCGCCTTGGCTCGCTTCACCGCCGTCGTGGCCCACGCGTTCGCCCCCGGCTGGATCGACGCCAATGCACACCTGGGCGGCTACTTCGCGCCTGGCGCCCATTGGTGGGACGACTGGCTGGTCTTCGAGGTCGTGGGCGTGGTCCTTGGCGGATTGTTCGCCGGGCTGACCGCCGGCCGCTTCAAGGTCGCGGTCGAACGCGGACCTCGCATCACCGCCAAGACACGGATCCTGTTCGCCCTGGTGGGCGGCGCGATCACCGGCTTCGGCGCACGCCTCGCCATGGGCTGCACCAGCGGCCAGGCCCTGACCGGCGGCGCTACCTTCGCCCTGGGCAGCTGGGCCTTCATGTTCAGCGTGTTCGGCGGGGCCTACGCTCTCGCATTCTTCGTCAGGAGGCTGTGGACATGATGCCGATCCATCCCTCGGTCTGGATCTCCTACTTCCTCGCGGTGCTCACCGGGTTCGCCTTCGGCTTTGTGCTGGAGCGCGGCGGCTTCGGAAGCACCCGCAAGCTCGCCGCGCAGTTCTATCTCACCGACATGCGCGTGCTGAAGGTCATGTTCGCGGCCATCGTCACCGCCATGCTCGGCCTGACCTTGCTGCGCGCCGCCGGCCTGTTCGACTGGAACGAGCTGTACGTCAATCCCACCTACCTACCGCCCCAGATCGTCGGTGGCCTGATCTTCGGCATCGGCTTTGTGGTGGGCGGCTACTGCCCCGGCACCAGCGTGGTGGCAGCTGCTACCGGACGCGTCGATGCCTTCGCGTTCTTGGTCGGCATGGGCGGCGGCGTGTTGGGCTTCAGCGCCGTGCTCCCCAAGATCCAGGGCTTCGCCACCTCCGGCGGCGGCCAGCGTCGCTTCCTGTACGACTGGCTCCATGTGTCTTACGGCGTGGCCACCATCCTGGTGACCCTCATGGCGCTCGGCATGTTCGTCGGCGCCGAGTTCATCGAGCGCAAGCTGGCAGGCAAGAGCGCCGGCAAGAAGCCGGCCGAGCCTGCGAGCGGCTCCACCACCGAAGCCCAGTCCGCGTGAGGTCGACCATGGATCGCAAGACTCTTCGCAAGTCCCTCGCTGTTGTCGCCACGATGGCGGCGGTCGCCGGCGCAGCGCTCGGCGCCCGGGCGCGTACCGAGCCTGCCGCCCCAGCGCCCACGCTGACGGTTCACACCATCGAGCCCTTCGCCCTGGCGCGGCTTCTGTCCCAGTCGCCTCCCGACGTAGTGGTGATTGCACTCGACGACGCGCACCACGCGCTGGCGGGCGCCGTGCCGGCCTCGATGTTCGGGGCGAGCGACGACGCGCTGGTAGCCGCTGCACCCAAGGCGCGGAGCATCGTGCTCGCGGCCAAGGATCCGGTGCGCGAGGACCGCGTGGCGCGAAAGCTCATCGCGGCCGGCAGATCGGTCTCCGTGCTCGCGGGCGGCATCGACAAATGGGACAAGGTTATGGACGCGGACCCGCCTGCCCCCGCGGACACCGCGGGCGCGGATGCATGGAGCGAGTACCGGGCGGATGTGGCGCTTCGACGCTACTTCGGCGACGCGAGCGCCGCGCCTCCCCCGGTCGCCGCGCCCCGTCCCGTCGTTGCTCCTTCCGGGCCGGCCGAGCCCAAGAAGCACGAAGGCTGCTGACGCGCACGGCATTCCTCTCGCCGGGATTGCCAATCAAGCCGTTCCCCGGCAACATCCCCTGTCCCATGCCCCGTCCTTGGCCGTGCGAGTTGCGAGCCGTCGAGGCGGCCTCGAGCGTCGTGCGCGCTGGAGCGCGCCCATGAGCGTGTCGCGTCGTGCCTGGGTCGCCGAGTCGTTGCGTGCGGTCGCCGTGTCGGCCACCGGATTCATTGCGTTGCTCGGGCTTCGCGCCGCGCGTCCGGTGCGCGTGCGCGATCGAGTCGTTCGCGTGCCGGCCGATGATCACGACAAGCTGACAGTGATCGACGACGCGCTGGTGGTGCGTCGCGGCGGGCAAGTACGGGCGTTTTCGCTGCGGTGTCCTCATCTCGGCTGCAAGCTGTCGCTTGACGCGGACGAGCGGGGATTGACGTGTCCGTGCCACGGCAGCCGCTTCGATCTCGACGGAAACAGGATATCGGGTCCGGCGACGAGAGGCTTGACGGAGCTGCGCGTGGCGTTGACGGATTCGTCCGCTCCTTCGGGGCGGTAAGGGGCAATCTGTCGGAGGATTGTTTTTGCTTGGCTCGCCCTTGTCTCGGTAGGGCATGGCCCTACATTGAGGAGTGCCGGAGGCGAAGCACTGGCTGATCGCCAAAGGCACCTGCACGCCGGGCCGAGGGTTCCATGGGGCGGAAACAACCGTGTGTGCCCGCCGGGGGGCACCGAATGATCCCTGCCGTCTTCCTCGCCGTTTCGGTTTCGGCGTGCAGCTATTGGACTGAGACCGGTTCCCGCGGGGGACCGTTTCCTGATTCGGTGCCTGCACGCACGGTCGAGCTGCCCACGCTCATGGGGCCCGGCCTGCACACGCAGGCCCAGATTTGCGTGCATGCCCGTGCGCACCAGCCGGGCATGCGGCTCGCGCTGGTGGCCGTCAATTCGCACATCGACGACTTCGACAGCCGTGCGTGCCTGAAGCTGACACGGGACCTGAGCGACAGCTGCAACGGGTTCGTGCACGATCATTTCGCTCTCTACCACTCGAGGCTGTACCGCAACTCGCCGGATCGTTCCCATGTCATGGAGGAGAGTCCGGTGGCGTGGGACATTGCCGAAGAGTGGTCGAAAATCACTCCCATGATGGCCGTCATCGATCTCCAGACCTGTGAGCGAATCGGAGACGTACGGCCCGGCGATGGGGAGGGACGGGTGGGAAACAGCGGCGAGCCGGCCTTGATCCGATTCCTTCGCATTCGAGATTCGCTGCTGTCGTTGCCGGGCGTACGCAGGGTTGTGGGGCCGGCCATCACTTCTCTTGCGACGGACTACGATTCGCGCTGCATGCAGCAGCCCGAACCGACCATTCTGCAGGTCTGGAAGGCCATGGAGCTGCAGCAGGCGCCCACCGGCGCGCTGTCGATGCGGGTGCGCCCATCGAGCGCGCCCGGCGACGTCCGAAATCGGCTACTCTTCGACCCATGAGAAGCCACTCTCTCTTTGCTGCTCCGTTCGCCAGGGCATGATGCGGATTGTCGACGTCACGCTCGTCGTGCGGCAAGGCATGCCCGTCTACCAAGGGGATCCGCCCTTATGGACGCATACCTGCATCGCGCCTGTCGCGGGAAATGCGGACTCGTACGGCGTCACCGTCGTCACCCTGGGCTCGCACCTGGGAACCCATGTGGACGCGCCGCGTCACTTCGTTGCCGGTGGCCCCTCGGTCACCGACCTCGACTTGGCGGTCCTGTGCGGCCCGTGCCGCGTCCTCGATTTGACGGACGCGGGGCTCGAAATCGACGACGTCGTGCTTTCCGGCTGTGCGCTGGGCGAGGTTGAGCGTCTGTTGTTCAAGACCTCCAACGGGGCGTTGCTCGGCAGTCCCTTCACTCCTCGCTACGCGCACGTGACGCGTTCGGGTGCGGAGTACCTGCGCCGTCGCACCCGGGCAAAGCTCGTCGGAATCGACTACCTGTCGATCGAAGCGTTCGACTCTCCCGGGTTCCCCGTGCACCACGCGCTGCTCGACGGCCCGGAGCCGGTGGTGATCGTGGAAGGGCTCGACCTGCGCGCGGTGCAGCCGGGCGACTACGAGCTGTTCTGTCTGCCCTTGCCGTTGGAGGGCAGCGACGGAGCACCGGCGCGCGTGGTGCTCGTCTCCCGATCGGCGTGAGCCGCGCCGTGCGCCCGCGCCCTTGCGCTGCCGTGCGGAGCGTGGAATCGTCGCTCATCATGACGCTCACGTGGCCCAGCAGGATTGACCATTTCGTCGCGCGCGAAGAAGTCCTCACGGCTTGCGTCAAGTTGGTCGTCGGCATCCAGGCCGCGTCGAATGTGGTCTTGCCCTTCTGACACCACGGCTCACCACCCGGAGGCGATACTCGTTCATGATCACACGCTATGCCCGGCAGGAGCTTTTCGACGGAATCGGGCCCGAAGGACAGGCCCGCATCCGGCGCTCCCGCGTGGTGGTCGTCGGCTGCGGCGCGTTGGGGACGCACGCGGCGAACTCCCTGGCTCGTGCGGGTGTGGGAACGATCGTGCTCATCGATCGAGACCTCGTGGACCTGACGAACCTGCAACGCCAGGTGCTGTTCGACGAGGACGACGCACGCGCCGGTCTGCCCAAGGCGGTGGCCGCGGCCGACAAGCTTTCGAGCGCCAACTCCGAATGCCGGATCGAACCGATCGTGGTCGACTTCGCTCCCTGGAACGCCGAACGCTTCATCGCGTCCGCCGATCTGGTCATCGACGGCACCGACAACTTCGAGACGCGCTACCTGCTCAACGACGCGTGCGTCAAGCTGGGCAAGCCGTGGGTCTACGCGGGCGTGATCGCGAGCTACGGCATGACGTTCCCGTTCTTGCCCGGGCGAGGGCCGTGTTTCCGCTGCGCATTTCCGGAGCCGCCGCCGGCCGGCATGGCGCCCACGTGCGATACGGTCGGCATCATCGAACCCGTCGTCTCGGTCATCGCGGGCGTGCAGTGCGCCGAGGCATTGAAGATCCTGTCCGGCGGCATGGACCGCGTTCGCACCACCCTGCTGCACGTCGACCTATGGACCTCCAAGCTGCTCGAGGTCAAGCTGGGTGCTCGCGACCCGGCCTGCCCCGCCTGCGGCCAAGGCAAGTATGACTTCCTGGAGGCACGACGGGGCGTGCGCGCCACCACCCTGTGCGGCGGCCATGCCGTGCAGATTTCCTCGCGCGAAGAGCAGCGTGTCGACCTCGCCGCCCTGGCCAGGAGCTGGCAGCACATTGGCCCGGTCGTCGAGCGTCCCTACATGGTCCGGCTCACCGTCGAGGAGCACGAGTTGACCGTGTTCGAGGACGGCCGTGCGATCGTCAAGGGCACGGGCGACGAGGCCAGGGCGCGGACCCTCCACGCTCGCTATGTGGGTATCTGACGGACGGGGTTGATCGCATGAAAGCGAGTTGCCAGGCAAGGTGTGGCGGAGGGGCGTGCGGGTGAAGGTTGCGGTCATCCATCCGCCCGCGTGCGATCCCACGGCGCCCTACCTGGCCTTGCCTGCGCTCGCGGGATTCCTGCGTGCCCGCGGAACGGACGTCGTCCTCGTGGACGCGAACGTGGAGGCGTTCGATTCCGTGTTGTCGGCCGAGGGGATGAGCGCGACTCGCGATCGGCTCGAAGATCGCTTGGCGCGGCTCGACCGCAAGCGCAGCCTCTCGCATCAGGAGGGCCTTGCCTATGCCGCATTGTCCCGGGCCCGGGCCGAGGCGCGTCTCGTGCCTGCGGGCATCGACGATGCCAAGGCCGTCCTGCGCGACCCGCAAAGGTTCTACGACGCAGCGTCCTACGCGCGGGCCGTGCGAATCATCCAGGCTGGTCTACAGGCGGTGTCGGCGGCCTGGTACCCCACGTTTGTCGACTTCATGTCCTATCGCACGCCTTTCGGCCTGACCTCGAGCGAGGAGCTTGTCGCCTCGGCCTCCGCCGAGCAGTTCCCGTTCGAATCCTACGTCCGGACGCAGCTGATTCCTCGCTTGGCGGGCGAGCGGGCCGATGTCGTGGGCCTGTCCGTGTGCTTCCCCGGCCAGATCCATCCGGCGTACATCCTGGCGTTGCGCCTCAAGCAGGCATTGCCCGGTGTTCACCTCACCGTGGGAGGCCCGGGCATCACGCAGATCCTCGCGCGCCTGACCGGCCAGCGATTGGCCGAGGCGTTGGGTCCCTTCGATTCCGCCGTGCTGTTCGAGGGAGAGCGGGCGCTCCCGGGGCTGCTCGACGCCCTGGCGGCGGGGCGGAGCGTCGCCGGCCTGCCGAATGTCGTATCCCGGAACGAAGGCGTGCTGGACGTGGAGCTGTCGCGCTGCGGGCCCGTGGACCTGAAGACACTACCTGCGCCCGATTTCGACGGGCTGCCACTCGCTCGCTACTTCGCGCCCGAGGTCGTTCTACCCTACGATCCCACGCGGGGCTGCTATTGGGGCCGGTGCGCCTTCTGCCACTACGGCCTTGCCGAGAGAGGCACGGCCAAGTACCGCGAGCGCAGCGTTCCGGTGATGGCCGAGCACTTGGCTGCTCTGTCCGCGCGCTACGGCGTGCGGCACGTGTACTTGTCGCACGACTCGATAGCGCCCAAGACCCTCGTGTCGCTTGCTCAGGCGCTGGCCGATCGGGGAACGCCGGTGCGCTGGGCTACCGACTTGAAGCCCGAGCCGTATGTCAACGCGGACCGGAGCGAGACGCTGAGACGAGGCGGCGCGGTGGCGTGTGCACTGGGCGTGGAGTCCGCATCCAACCGCGTGCTGCGCCTCATCGACAAGGGCCAGCCCATCGAGACCGTTGCGACGGTGATGCGCCATTTGGCTCGCGCGGGCATCGCGGTCGAGGCCATGTGCTTTACCGACTTTCCGACGGAGACGTCGGAAGAAGCCCTGCAGACGCTGCGGTTCCTGCGACGCGAGAGCGACAGCGTGGCGGGCTTCATCGTGGGGGAATTCGGCATCACGCACGGATCCCGGGTTTCGCACGAGCCGTCCGCCTTCGGCATTCGGGAGTTGTGGACGTTGCGGGGCGACCTGCTGGGTCTGGCGTTGATGTTCGCACCTCGGCGACCGTGGAAGAGCGACGCGCAGCGCGAGAGCATCGACGCCGAGCTTGAGAGGTTGTCGGCGAGTTGGTCGTTGCGGCCCTATCCGTGGGCGGGTGCGGTGTCCACGGCCCATACGATTCTGTACTACAGCCGATTCGGGCCGCGGGTATTTCGCGATCGCGCAGGCGACCCAAAGGAGCCGCCGGGCGCGGACGACCCAGGATTCGACGCGCCGGCCAGCTTCGACTTGAGGCAGGCGTGGCGAGCCGAGGAGCGGGAACAGGGCATATGGGCCACGCTGGTCTACGAGACGCGCGAGGTTTCGCGCGAGGCCTACGAGCAGTTGGTGTCGCGCGCGCCCGCGCTCGAGCGCCGGGAGGGGATCTATCGGTTCCGCGCTGGCGAAGATCCACACCGGGTTCGTGCTCAGGGGGCGCACCGTGGCGGCGCAGGCCGAGCGCGACGCAGGTAGAGGGGCGGGGCTGGCGCCGGCCGAGGTGCGTCGTCGACGGATGCGTCGATGTTTGCGGATGACTGCGATGCGCGCCTGGGACGCAGGCTGGAAGCCGGGTCGATCAAGCCGCCGACTTCGAGGCGGCTGGCTGGGACTGCCGTGGAATCGTGTCGCCCGGATGCACCACGACCACTGGGCAAGGCGCGCGTCGTACGACCCTGGGGCAGACGCCGCCGAGCAGCATGTCATGGAACATGCCGTGGCGGTGCGATCCGATGATGATCAAGTCGGGACGCAGGGCGGCCAGCTCGTTGCAGATCTCGGTCGCATCATCGCCGCGGGCGAGGTGGACCGAGACCTCGACTCCCGCGGCACGGATGTTGTCGCGGAGCTGATCGAGAATGCCTTCGCGGTGCCGGGCCTCGACCTCGGCCCAGTGCGGGCTGGTCGGCGCGCCCACCGTGTATCGGTCGAAGGCCGTGTCCACCCAGGGGTCGGCGGCCGGCGCCACGTGGAACAGGACGATGTTGCTCCCGAGCGCAGAGGCGAATTCTGTCGCGGTCGCCACCAGCGCGTCGGTCACGTCCGAGAAATCAATCGCGGCGATGATCGTTCTCATGCCCGCCCTCCTGGAGAATGCCTGGGTCCCAGTCCCGTGAACGCGAGTTCGGCGGCACCTTCCTGCATCCGCAATTCCCGAGCTTCGGAACCCGTATCCTCCTGTCCGATGCCTACGTGTGTTTTTTGTCCACCCGGTTGAGATAGGTCAAGGGCGGCCGTCGAACCCGTGAGCCCCGGCGTTCCACGAGGATTCGCGCTCCGAAGCAGCACGTTCTCGATCCACCACGGCTATCGGCGGGCCGTTGCGTGCGTGGGAGACAGGCAGATTACGGATTGGGCAGATTCTGGTCGCCCAGCGGACGGGTGAAGTCCGCGGTGAGCTGCCGCAGGATATCGAGATTGTCGACGTACTTGCGCAGGGTGGCCTGGGCCGCGGCGTCCTGGACCTGGACGTGCCCATTGGCGTCGAGCTCGTAGACCCAGGAGCCGTCGGCGTTGGTGCGCGGGATGTTGCCGCCGCCGAGCACGACCTTGTAGGCCTGAAGGGCGAGACGATTGGCCCACTCGACCATGCGGGCGCCCACGCCTTTCTGCCGCACCTGCCCCAGGACCGTCTCGGTGCCGGTCGCGTGCGCCTTGTAGAGCAATCCGCTCACCGGATCGCGGAACGCGATGATCTCGTTGGCGGGCCAGGAAACCTCATCGGTGACGTACACGGCAAGGCGAGCCTCGTCGATCCAGGATTGGGACCAGGTCGTGGGGAAGAAGATCGAACCCCAGACCATGGCATACAGCTGCTCGTTGAAGGCGAAGTTCGGATCGATGAGCTGCGCATTGTTCGCCCGGGCGCCGAGGCCCGACGCGTCCGACCAGGTGGGGTACTGCACGTCCGCGGTCGGGGTGCCGCCGGCCTGGGAGTACTTGGCTGACGGTGCATAGACATCCAGGTCGCCGGTGAACAGGCTGCCGTACAGGCGCCGGATCTGCTCGGGGAAGACGGTGGCGAAGTTGACGTTCTTGTAGCGCGAGTCGGTGAAGTCCTCCTTGGAGTTGGAGATGAAGTAGTCGAACGCCTCCGAGAGGTAGAAGGTGGCGTAGATCTTTTCGTAGTAGGCGCCCACCTGTTTCTGGTAGTCGGACCAATAGTAGCCTTGGGTGTAGTCGTAGTCGTTGTGGACGAAGCGGCCCTTGCCCAGGGGGACCTGGAAAGCGTAGTAGTCCGGATACTGCGTGGGCATGGGATACGAATCGGCCTTGAACACGTTGTGGTTCACGCCCGCCGGCTGTCCGCTGCCGCAATCCGTATCATTGCAGTACCAGCCCGGGTCGGGCCGCGTCAGGATCCGCGCGTACAGGTCGAGGGCGACCGTCGAGCCCATTTCCAGCGGGCCGTACGCGCCGTCCTGCATGAACGAGGAGCTGTGGTTGAGAGGGTCGCCGTCGAGCACCGCGCCGAAGGCGAACGTCTTGGCGATGAGCTGGATGGTGTCCAGGTAGTGGGACTGCATCCGGGCGCTGGTGTCCCAGGAGTTGAACATCACCCGGTCGTGACGGAACGAGTCGAGCAGGTATCGGTTCTCGTAGGAGGACTCGAGGAACCGGATCTGCTCGTAGGCGTCCGCGCCCGCGTCATAGGTGAACGACGGCACGTTGCCCGTATCGGCGTACTCGTCGGAGGAGAACATGTATCCCCGCCGGACCCGGCCGCGCGGGTCGATCGCGTGGGAGTCGCTGAACTCGGGGAAGGCCGCGTAGTCCGGATACGGGGCGAAATCCTTCATGTCGCGGTAGTCGACGACATCCATCGCACGCTCGGTGCACGTCTGGCCGAGAACGGCGGCGGGGGAGCTGTCCGGATGGCACTGGGAGATCAGGTGGAACTGGTTCTGGTACTGGCTGTAGTGAATCGCGTCGTCCTTCCCGCCCACCGTCGGGAAGTAGTAGATGCCAGTCAACCCGGGGCTCGTCGTGAAGGCGGTCAGGTGGTAGGCCTGCGCCTGCTCGGCGCTCCCGGCATTGACGCTGACGGCGTCGTCGGCCCAGACGTCGACGACATTGCCGTAACCGAACCTGACCGCGGCCTTGTCATACTTGCCCTGCAGCAGCTGGTCGTGGTTCTGGTCACCGGGGTAGTCCATGACGCTGGACGTGGCGTACCGGCCGATGTTGTTGTCCACCTCTTCCTGCGTGATCGGGTCGTTCCACCGCGGACCGATGCAATCGGTGCCGTCCGTGGTGCCGTCGGGGCAGGGGGTGGTCACGGTGCCGTTGCGCGTTCGCAGCTGCCAGTATTGGGGATAGTAGTTGAGCGAATCGAAGGAGGCCGCGAAGTTGTGGCGCAACCCCATCGAGTGGCCGAGCTCGTGGGCGATCACGCCCTTGTGGTAGGCCTGCCGGGCCCAGTTGTAGATCTTGGTGCGGTAGTCGTTGACCGCCGCGGGATCGTTCGGATCGGGCGCCGGGAACTGGGCGGCAACCGCTCGGGCCATGCCCAGCAGGTTGTCCGGCTCGTCGGCCTCGATGCGGCAGGAATGGCGCTTGGCCCGCTCCACCATGGCCGACAACCGGTCGGCCTTGCGGTAGGTGGGATTCGAGCGGCCGAAGGGCGAGGCGCGCGCCACGTCATCGGCGGACGGCACCGCAGCCGGATCGAGGCCCGACAGCTGCATCATCTCGGGCGAGATCATCTTGGCCTCGATCTCCGATCCCCGCAATTGCTTGAGACGGGCCGTCAACGCCGCGTTGCCGGGACCCAGACGCTGCGCGTCGGTCAGCTGCTGTGCCCGCAGCTTGTGGCGCAGCGCCGCCGGCAGCGGCCTGCCGCCCTTGCTCGTCACGTCCGGCAGCCCGGCGACGTACGGCTCGATCGAGTTCGGGTCGAATGCCGCCTTGCGCGAGGACACTTCCGCCGCGCTCATGGGCGCACCGCGCGCGGCTGCCCCGCCGGGCTGGTTCTCTTTCACCCAGTCCGAGACGTTCTGGCCCGAGATGTACTGAGACGGATCCATCGTGCCGTTGATCAGGCCCAGCAAGTCGACCAGGGTCGCGGCCGCGCGATCGAGCACGGCGCCCCACTCGTTCACGCTGCCGGCTATCTTCTCGCCGGTCAGCGGATCCTCGGCGTCGACCATGATGCCCCAGGGCGAGGTGAACTGCGGCGACGCCACCACGTTCATGAAGTTGTAGCGCAGATCGCCCAGGCGCGGGGACAGCCCCGCCGGCCCGCATACGGTGGTGTCGTCGAGCGTGGCGTCCACCGGGTTGTGGCAGAGCACGAAGATCTTCGGCACCTCCGCCAGGCTCGAGGAGCCCAGCGGCGGTGAATAGTTGTCGGACCAGGGCACCGGCCAACCCACCTGCTGCTCGCAGTCGGTGCCCTTCGTGCGTCGGCATTCCGCCAGACGGCTGGCGATCACGGCCACCCGGATGGCCTCGCTCCAGCCGTCGAGCGCTTGCGCCGAGCCTTCGAACAGGTCTGCCGGCGCATCCGAATTCACGTACCACGGGGTCGTCTTGATCTTCCGATCCCGGAAGGGAATCGTGCATTCACCGCGAAACTCGTCGCATCGCGAGCCCCGCCCCACCGCCGCGCATTCGTCCTCCGTCCCGTCGCCGTCCGTGTCGCGGTGCACGTCCAGCGTCGGATGCGCGGGATCGACCTCGGCACACGGCACCACCGGATCCACGTGGGACTTCTCGTAGATGTTCCATCGGGCCGCGAACCGGTGCCACTTGTCGTCGACTACTCCGTAGCGACGGTCGTAGCCGAACCGGTCGTCGGTGAACCAGCCGAACGTGTCCATGCGCCGTCCGTCGTAGTCCAGCGGCTCGTAGTCGTGGTCGACCACCTTGAGGAAGGACAGCCGCAAGGTGACCTCGGAGGGGTTGCAGCTCACGGCAGGCCACTGGCCGATCAGCCAGCAGGCCGGGAAGTCGCCCCACTCGGGGTCGTGGATGGTCTGCGGCGCGGCGTAGACCTTCGTCGTTACGTCGAAGTAGCCCCGGTCCAGATCCACCACCGGCGCGTCCGGGCTCGACGGGTCATTGACGTAGTAGGCCATGGGCTCGAACTTCACGCCGTAGTAGATGCCAATCTGGGAGAGCGCATCCAGGTCGTAGGCGTCGGTCACCAGGTTCTTGGAGAAGTCGACGCGGAAGTACTCGCGCGCGTACCACGGGCGATCCGTGTCGTTCTCCGTGATGACATTCAGCTCCTCGCCCGTCTGGGGGTTGTAGTCGCGCCGGATGTCGAAGTGCTTCTCGATCGCGAAGGACACCACGGTCTGGCCGTCCGGCGTGCGGCGCGCTCCCTTGTAGTCGGTGTCGTTGACAAGCTCGTAGGTCAGCCGCCCGATGAGCATCTTCTCGGTGATCTCCCAGCGGATACGGCTCGTCGGCTGGCCGTCGGAGCTGGTGAACAGACCGTCGCCCCCCGCACCCGCCGCCGCGTCCACCACCGTCGTGCGATAGTAGAACTCCGGATCGTCGGAGGGGTCGTCGAGCTTCTCGCCGACGAAGAACGCCTTGCGCAGCGCGTCGGGTTGGACCCGATTGATGGGAGGGCGCTCCTGGGCGCAGCCGCCGAGCAGATCACCAATGGTCACAGCCGCCAGGCAAAGCAAGAGCAGCCGGAGCTTGAGCAGATAGGGACGCATCGCAACCTCAACTAGGGAATAGTCCGGACGCCACACTACACCGGAGCCCGGACCGAGGACAGGGGAAGGTGCTACCGGACGCCGGGTCGCCGACGGCTTGCCCGACTGCCGGTCGGCGACAACCCACACATTTCTCCGCGGCGCGTCGGGCGATGCTGGTAGCATCAGCGGCGCTACGCCGCCGGCCGATGAGCGCCATGAATGACCGGGAGCACAACCTCGCAACCGCCGAACCTGCGCGACAAGCAGCGTCCGAGCCCTCGCGTCCCGCTGCCGGGTTGACCGTCCCCTTCCTTCCGCCCCTCGGCGCCTTGACGCTCGGCGCCATGGCCGTTTGCGTCGCTTCCGGCGTCGTTCTGTTCACCGGCTTCGAGCCCGCCAACCCCTTGGCCTCCACGCTCGCGTTCGAAACCGGTCGCCCCTTCGGCTGGTTCGTCCGAAGCCTGCACGCTTGGTCTGCGCAGCTGTCGCTCCTTGCGCTGCTCGCGCACACGGCCGATCACGTCGTCCGCAAGTCCGACCGCAACAGCCCGGCCGCCACTTGGGGCGCCCTGGTCGCCTCGTTGCCCACTACGTTGTACTTGATGCTCGGCGGCAGGGCCATGCCCGGCGATGCGGAAGCCAACGGCGTCGCTTCGGTCATGTACGGCATTCTGGCCCATGTGCCGGGGGTGGGTCCGGCCGCCGCATCGTGGCTGGTCGGTGGGCAGGGCGGGGGAGACGTCCACGTGCTGACGGCGCACCATGTCGCCACGGCCACGTTGACCCTGGCGCTGATTATCGTCTTTCACATCCGCAAGCTCGCGCCGGATTCGATTTCCGCCGCCACGGCCCTCGGCTTGTCGGGCATCGTGGCGCTGTTCGCCCGCCCCGTCCTGGTGTACCTGCCGGTCGGCGGCAAGCTCCACGGCCCCTGGTACATGGGCGGTTTGCGCCTCATGCTGGGCTACGTTCCTGTCTGGGCGGCGGGGCTGATGTTCCCGGCCGTGGTGTTGGCGGTGCTGACCGTGCTGCCCCTGGCGACCCCCAAGCGTGCTGCGGTGATGCGCTGGACTCTTGCGGTGGTGTTCGTGGTCACCCTGCTGCTGACGATCGCGGCGGTGAGGGCATGAACATTGATGTTCGCATCGTGGTCAGCGCGCTGCTGTCCCTGGCGGTCATGGTCGGGCTGATGACTCGGGGTCCGATGCCATACGGTGCCAGCGCCATCCCGGAGATCGCGGCCCGGGGCCACGCGGAGCCCGAAGGCTGCCTGCGCTGTCACGCCGACGTGCGCGGGCTGGGCCCTGCCCACGATCCCGTCGCGCTGGGCTGCAGCACCTGCCACCTGGGCGATCCGCTGGCTTTGGACAAGGCCTCGGCCCACGCGGGAATGGTCGTTCTGGCGGGCGAGCTTTCCGTGGCAGCCGCGACCTGCGGCCAGCCCGCGTGCCACCCGCAGGAGCAGCGCCGCGTGGACACGAGCGTGATGGCCGGCGCGCCGGGCATCCTCGCCGTGGACCGGTATGTGTTT
>JAJZQG010000390.1 GCA_021847645.1 Myxococcales bacterium | reverse complement strand
AGGAAGGGCTCGCGCGCATGACGGTGACACCGTCGAACGTGGCTGAATTGGCGCACAACGTGCGGGCCATTCATCGGCTGGGGTTCCGCAAGATCGTGTTCCTGCCCGACTTCGAGCAGCCGTGGAGCGAGGAGGCGATCGAGCAGTGGGCGACCCAGCACAGGTTGATCGGCACATGGCTGATAGGCGCGCGGGGTGCCGGGGCGCAGGTGCCGGACCTGCCGGTGTGGCGCGGCATCGAGTCGCGCCTGCTGCTGCACAAGCCCAAGCGCGCGTGCGGTGCGGGCGAGCGTCTGGCCGCGATCACGCCCGACGGGCGCCTGGTGCCGTGCTACCGGTTCTCGTTCGAGCGCGACGACCGCTACGTGCTGGGCGACGTGTTCAACGGATTCACGCGCGCGGACAACCTCGCGCGCTTTGCGAGTCTGGACCCGGCCGATCTGCGTCCCGAGCGAGGCGACTGCGCAACGTGCTCGGCGCGCGACGGCTGCACGCACATCTGTCCGGCGCAGGGCATGCTCGCGCTGGGCGATCCGCTGGGCGTGCCCGAGGTCGTGTGCCGGCTCATGCGCGCGCAGGTCGAGGCCATACGGCGGTACGCGGCGACGCAGCGGGTGGGGCGACGTCGGGTGCCGCGACCCGCGTGGGCCGCGGCGGTGATGGCGACGGCGATGGCGACCGCGGTATCGGCGGCGTCGTGCGGCGGCCAGGTCGAAGGCCCGGGGCCGGTGGTGCAGCAGGATGGGTCGGCCGACGGGAGCAATGCGGATGTGCAGGGGCCGGGCGTGTGCCCGGTGCAGGTCGATGCCTCGGCAGACTCGACGGGTCCGGATGTCATCGGTCCGGGCGTGTGCCCGGTGCAGGCCGATGCGAGCGAGGAGACCATCGGTCCTGGGATCTGCGACTACGCGCCCGACGCGGGCGACGCGGCGATCGGTCCTGGGCTGTGTCCCGCGCCGATCGACGCTGCCGGCGACTGGTATGGAGGCGGCGTGTGCGCGAGCATCGGCGATGCGTCGGGCGGCAACAGCGGCCCGGGGCTCTGCTAGCGTCGCGCGACCCACACCTGCCTGGGCGAGCGCTTCCAGTCGAAGGGCTCGTCGCGCATGCCGCCGAACAGTTGCTCGACCTCGAAGCCCGAACGAAGGAGCATCGCGCGAAGCTCGTGGGGTGCGTACATGCGCACCACGCTCGGCGGCATCGTGAGCTTGCCGCCGTCGGCGCGGTACAGCACGCGCTCGGTGGTGAGCCTGCCGGTGAGCGGGTCGTAGCGGCTCGCCTCGCGCCGCACGCCTGTGGAGATCTCCTTCCACGACTCGCCGGGCCAGCGATGAAGCTGTGGAAGCGGGTTGGTCACGTCGAGCATCAGCCGCGCGCCTGGAGCCAGCAGGCCATGAACGGCTCGCAACACCGACTCGTTCTGGTCGTCGTCGAAGTAGCCGAGCACCGTGTACAGGCAGGTGCAGGCGTCGAACGGGCCGAGGCCTGCGAGCTCGCGCATGTCACGGCGCTCCCAGCGCACGTCGACGCCGGCATCGGCGGCGAGCTTCTGCGCGATGGCGAGCATGGCGGGTGACAGGTCGGTGCCGGTGACGTGGTAGCCGCGCTTGGCGAGGGCGACGGCGTGTCGTCCGAAGCCGCAGCCGAGCTCGAGCACGCGAGCGGGCGGCGCGATGGACAGGGCACGCTCGACGAACTCGGCGTCGCGATCGGCGACGGACGTGTCGAACAGCTCTTCGTAGAACGCGAGGTAGCGCTCGTCGAACAGGTCGTCATACCAAGGCATGATGTGGGGCCTCGAGGTTCGGAAAGCGCGGGCAGGGTAGGCGTGCGTGGGCGGTCCGGGCAAGGCGGCTGGCGACAGGTCGCGTCCGTGGTGGCGATGCGCGGGGCGGAAGCTACGGGGTCAAGTGCGCGACGGCGGCCGTCTAAGGTCTATATCGTGGACAGGCGCTGTCTTGCACGTGGACGACAACTTGAAAGAGCGCCTTCCCCAAACTCGGCCGGTTGCTGAAAGCGCAGCACGGTTTCGCGCAAGGCGCGCATGAGTGCTGGCTGGCATAGCCGGTGCTTCTGCTTGTCGTCATGAAAACGTGGCTCGCTCTCCTCACCGTGCTTGCCGGGTTGGTCTGGACCGAAGCTAGCCAGGCCGCGTGCTACATCGTGTACATCCACGGCAAGGGGGCCGACCAGTCCCCAGGGGTCATGACGGACGCACAGCGGCGCGGCTACTGGAGTCCCGACGGCGCCGAGTCCTCCAACGATTTCGTTCGCTACTCCCGCGGCGGGTGCACCACCCTGGTGGCCGGCTACAACGGCGCCGCGGCGTTCTGGGACGACGATGCTGCCAAGCGGGTTGCCGACCAAATCAACGCGTTCATCACCACCTACAACATCGGGGACCGCGAGTTGCGTTTGGTCGGTCACTCGATGGGTGGGCTCGTCCTGCGTTGGATCTTGAACAACGGCGTTGCCGGCTCCGCCTACTACAACTACCACAGCGCCAACTACGCGCGCATCGTCCAGAAGACCGACTACGCGATTACGGTGGCTACTCCGCACCTGGGCTCCGAGGCGGCGGACGCGGTCTACGGCACGAGCGACACGCTGTGCGGCAACTTCGTGGGGTGGATCGCGGGCATCATCGGTGAGCGCAACAACGCCACGATGTACCTTCGCTACCTCAACCTTGAGTACGCCTCGGCCCGCGGCAGCTGGTTCCAGGACGCCGGCCGCACCCGCACCATCTACACGATGGCGACGCGCACCTGGAATCAGGGCAGCTCGATTTCGGACATCGGCCTGAACGCGGTGTGGGACTGTCTCGGCAACGTGGGCCACTGGTACCTGTTCACGAGCGACACCCCCGGTGACGGCCTGGTGACCGAGAAGTCCGGCATGCTGCGCTACGAGCGCTCCGGCAGCAACACGGACGGTGGCTACTGGGGTTATTTCAGCTGGAGCAAGGACGAGTGGGTCGGCGGCTCGAGGGTGGACTGGGTGCGCATCAGCCACAACCACAACCACGTGCGCTACGACGACACCTATGCCTCGTACAGCAACCAGCTCAAGGGGGTGACCGGCAGCTCGTGGCCCGGCTCGTACATCGGGTCCAACGGTCTCTACCTACAGTAGTATGCCCCGGTGACGCGGCCCCCCCGAACACCACGCAAGAACCCCAAAGGCCCCGCCCCGCGCGTGGCCTTTGGCCTTTTCGCCGGACTGATCCTCGCGGCCAGCGCGCTTGTTGTCTTGCCCCAGCTCCGCTCCAAGGACCATCCACCCGTCGAAGGCCATCGGACCGCCCCGGGACGGCTATCGCCCTCCACCGATTCCACCGCCCCACGGCCAGACGCCCTGTCGCAGCCGCGCAGCCCATGGCGCTCGGAGGCCCAGCGCCCCGCGTCGCCCGGGGCCAGCAGCGCCCCTCCCCGGGATCCGCCCGGCGATATCCGGCAGCCCATCGACGAGCGTCCCATTCCCGGCTTCAAGCCAGAGCCGGGCAGCGTGGACCCGGGGCCCGGCCCGTACATGGACCTGTATCAAGGCCGGTCGGGCCAGCTATCGTCCTACGCGAGCCCCAAGGCGATTGACCCCACTACACAGGTATCCTCCCGCGGCGGCGAGCCCGTTGTGCTCGCCTGGGTCCCCAGCATCCGCGTGCAGGCCGGTCAAGACGCCCTCATCCAAGCCGTCGTCATCGACCATGAGCAGAAGCTCGTGGTCCCGGACAGCGTCGCCATCAACATCGCGCGGGCTGGCGACACGAAGGGTGCCGCCTTGAATCTTCCCATGCAGCCCGCTCCACCGGGCGCTCACCATCAGTTCGAATACCGTTTCCCCACCGTGGACATCACCCCGGAAGAAGGCGCACGGACTCCCGTCACGGTCAACTACGCTATCGAGGCCAGCGGCACGTTCAACGGCGAGCACTACGACCATGTCGCGTTCGGCAGCTTCAACGTCCAGTTTCCCGGCGCCAAGAACGATCCCGCGAGCGCCACGGTTCAGAAGCACGACGGCGACATCACGGTGTCCTTTCGCGCGCAGGTCGATACGCCGGGCACCTACTGGGGGTATGCAGAGCTGTGGGGAGGCGAAGACGGGGCCAAGCCGGTCGCGTTCGCGCGCGAGCGTTGGGAGAACGTGGCTCGGGGCGAGCCGACGTTCACGCTCACCTTTGGGGGGCTCATCATCCGCGACAGCAAGGTCGACGGTCCCTACATCGTGCGCAATGTGCGGTTCATGCAAGTCGACTCGTTTCCCCCGCAGGAAAACGATCCGATTCCCGAACTTCCCCCGACGCCGGCCTGGCACGCCGCCGACTTCTTCTAAACTGGATCACGTTGAGATGGAGCCTTCTGGCGCCAGCGGTGGCCGGGGCCGGGCCCATCGGCGTCAAAGCATACCGGAGATGGGCATGAGGAGCCGCGAATCCGGCACCAGCGGGCAGGTCT
>JAJZQG010000129.1 GCA_021847645.1 Myxococcales bacterium | reverse complement strand
TAGCGCCGCATTGAGACGACGACCCACCGCTTCCACCGCCGAAGCCGCCGGAAGATCCGCCACCGAAGCCGCCGGTGTAGCCACCGCCCGAGCCGCCGGTGTAGCCACCGCCCGAGCCGCCGGTGTAGCCACCGCCTTGTCCGCCGGTGTAGCCACCGCCTTGTCCGCCGGTGTAGCCACCGCCTTGTCCGCCGGTGTAGCCACCGCCTTGTCCGCCGGTGTAGCCACCGCCCGAGCCGCCGGTGTAGCCACCGCCTTGTCCGCCGGTCACGAGGGCGCCGCCACCCCCGCCGGTGGCTTCCCCGCCGCTACCGCCCGCTCCGGGACCGAAGACCTGACCGGTCTCCCCGGTGGCGCAAGCGGACATCGAGGATCCCACGAGAACGAGAAACAGAACCGAGTGAAGTCCAGAAAGGCGCACGGCACACCTCCGATCCCTCTGTGAGTAGCTCACACGGGTGACTTCGCCAACGCAATGCGAAAACCCGAGCGAAGAAATGTCGGCACCCGGGCTGTGAGAATCCGTCGCCGATACACGATCGCGCACACGTTACGCAAATAGCGGACGAATTCGACGAGGAAGACGTTCGGAATCCGACATCCCGATTCGCGCCGCGCAGTCGCGTGGTAGCGGGTGCGGGTGGCAACGACGCTCGCGCCCCTCGGATCAGGGCAACTCGGCCTGGAGCGTGAGCTTGATCTCCCTGAAGTCTGGTACATTCGGGTCCTGCGCGTGGAGCCAGTCCCAGTCCGCGACTATCGCGTTATTGTGCAGGAACCAGTACGCCGCGCCGACGATGAGCCGGTCTGTCGGCCTCGGCGCGTTGGTGCCCTCCCAGTCGAAACGATCGAGCCGCCCGAAGGCGCTCGAATCGATCCACGGGAGCTTGACCTCTCCGAACGCGGAATACCCCGTATACTTGCGACCCTTGGAACCGTCGAGGGCGTCGCCTTTCTGGTTGCCTCTGCCGGTGACGACAGTACCGGTCAGGGTGGCGTACGGGTGCTCGAAGCTGAGCATGCCGGCGTTCAGATACCAGCGTGGCCCTGTCGCGGTGTTGCTCTTGCCGTAGAGTCCCAGATAGGACAGCTGAAGGTTGGGGAACAGGGGACCAAGGGGCCGGACGGTCAATCGTCCTTCGAGGGTCTTGTTCTGATTGGCCTCTTGCGCGGCATAGCCGCCACCGTTGTAGGCACCGAGGGCGAAGCTGCCGAAGGCTCCGGGGCTCGCCTTGCTGACGCTCCTCGTGTAGCCGTCGCCCAGCTTGGGGCCGAGATTGCCGCCGACCGTCACGCCGAGGTCCGCGGAGTTGAACAGCCCATTTCGCTCCATGAACATGGACCCCTGCATGCGGTAGCGATTCACGTGCTCCTCGAAGTCGAGCCACGGGGTGTGGACCATGCCGAATTCGACGTAGGTCCCGGAGAGAGCCTGCCCCACGTTGCCGCCGTCGAACTCGCCGTATGCGTACTTGAGCCGCAGCGACCAATCTTGGTTGTCCTTGGTCTGGTGGGCGTCCATGGTGACGCGCGCGGCGAACCACGATATCGGCTTGAACTTGCCGGTAAGGTAGGCGCGGCTGATGTAGAATTGGCTGTAGTCGGTACCGCCCTTGCTACCCATCAGGCCGTGCAAGAACAACTGGGTGCTCAGCTGGATGTCCTCGTGGGATGGCGCTGGCGGCATGGCCGGAGCGGGCGGGGCAGGGGCAGGCTGAGGAGCGGTGGCAGCCGATGCGGGCGCCGCGGGCAGCGGGGACGGCGTGGCGGCCGCTGCAGGCAGCGGCACCGCAGGGGGCGCAGGCGGCGGCAAGGCGCTTGCCGGCACCGTGGCAGAAGCGGCTGGCGCGGGAGGCCCGGCGGACACAGGGACCCCGGGAGCAGCCGCGTCGGGCGGCTGGACGGAGGGCGCACCGCCTGGCTCCGCGCCTTGCGCACGAGCCAGATTCGCCACGAGCATGACACCGACCACGACGCAACTACTCATTAGCATCCGTGTACGCATTCGTTCCTCTCCTGCTCCCTCCGCAGGGAAACCTTGCCGCTCGCCCAGCTCGAGCGAGCTGGCCGCGGGATAACTACGATTCACCCAACTCCGCAGCCGTCGCCGGGCCGCGGGCTCTCACACCTGACGGCTGTCCGCCATCCCTTCGGGTTCAGAGCTTGCCGTGATGACGCACGTCCTTGGCTTGCGTCATGAACACGACCTCCTCGGCGACATTGGTCGCATGATCGCCTATCCGTTCCAGGTACTTCGCCACCGACTGGAGCTGGGAACAGCACTCCACGCTCGACCGGTCGCGAATCATGACCTCGAGCAGGTCGCGGAAGATGCTGTGGTAGAGCTCGTCGACCTCGTCATCGGACATCATCACGGCTTCGGCGCTCGTACCGTCCCACGCGACAAACGCGTCCATGGCCTCACGCACCATGCGCTGGACGATGTCCGCCATGCGGGGGATATCCTCGTAGGCCGGCACCTGGGGCAGCGACGACAGGTCGATGGTGCGTTCGCAGATGTTCACGGCCAGGTCGCCCATGCGTTCCAGATCGGTCACCATCTTGAGCGCTAGAACCACGAAGCGCAGGTCGCGCGCCATGGGCTGGCGCTTGACGAGCACGAGCATCGCGAGCTCGTCGATCTCGAGCTCGAGCTTGTTGACCTTGTGATCGGCCTCGATGGTCTTCTTCGCAAGCGCCGCGTCGCGCCCGATGAGCGCGCGCATGGCGTCGGCGATCATGACCTCGACCCGGCCCGCCATGAGCAGCAGCTTGTCGCGCAGGGTGGCGAGGTCGTGCTCGTATTCCTTGTCGGTATGGTCTTTCATCGCCGCGTCACCCGAACTTGCCGGTGAGGTAGTCTTCCGTTCTGCGCTCGACAGGGCGGGTGAAGAGCACATCCGTGGGGGCGTGCTCGATCACCTCTCCCATGTAGAAGAAAGCGGTATAGTCGCTGACCCGGGCTGCCTGCTGCATGTTGTGCGTGACAATCACGACGGTGATGCGTCCGCGCATGTCGCGCACGAGGTCCTCGATGCGCGCGGTGGCGATGGGGTCCAGGGCCGAGGCGGGCTCGTCCATGAGCAGCACGTCGGGCCGGACGGCCAGGGCGCGGGCGATGCACAGGCGCTGCTGCTGGCCGCCGGACAGGCCCAAGCCGGAGGTGCGGAGCCGGTCCTTGACCTCGTCCCACAGGGCGGCTTCCTGCAGGGACTTGGTGGCCCGCTCTTCGAGCTCGGCGCCGCGAATGCCCTGCAGCTGGAGGCCGAAGGCCACGTTGTCCCAGATCGACATGGGGAAGGGCGTCGGCTTCTGGAACACCATGCCCACCCTGGTGCGGAGCCGGATGCCGTCGATGCTCTTGCGGTCAAGCACATTGACGTTGTCGAGCAAAATGCGGCCCGTGGCGCGCTGCCCCGCGTACAGCTCGAACATGCGGTTGTACGTGCGGATGTGCGTGGACTTGCCGCAGCCCGACGGACCGATGAGCGCGGTGATTTTGTTCTCCGCGATGTCGAGCGTGTTGTCCTTCAGGGCTTGGTTGGCGCCGTAGAAGAACGAGAGCTTCTCGACGCGAATCTTGGGCTTGTCGCCTTCCAGCAAGGCCATGTTCCCTCACCGTACCCTGGAGCGAAGCGCGCGCGCCACAATCGTCAGCAGCAGCACACCCATGGTGATGACCAGCGCTGCGGACCAGGCCAGCTGCTGCCAGTCGTGATAGGGGCTCATCGCGTAGTTGAACATCGTCACGTTAAGGGTGGCCGTGGGCTCCGCGGGATTGAAGGTCCAATAGGGACTGTTGAGCGCGGTGAACAGCAGCGGCGCGGTCTCGCCACTGACCCGCGCGATGGCGAGCAGCACGCCGGTGGTGATGCCCGGCAACGCCGCCCGCAACGACACCCGCGTAACCATCTTCCACGCAGGAGCGCCGAGCGCCAGCGCGGCTTCACGCAGGGAGCCAGGAACCAGGCGAAGCATCTCGTCGGTCGTGCGCGTCACGATCGGCAGCATGAGCACGGCCAACGCCACGGCGCCCGCCATGCCGCTGAACTTGCCCGTAGGCCGAACCAGCAGGCCATAGACGAACACACCCACGACGATCGACGGGGCCCCCATGAGCACGTCGGAGACGAACCGCACGGCGCGGGCCATGAGGCCGTCGCGCCCGAACTCGGCCAGATGGATGCCCGCCAGCAATCCGATGGGCACGCCGATGGCGACGGCCATGAGCGTGAGCAGGAGAGTGCCCACCACCGCATTGGCGAGGCCGCCGCCGGACTCGCCCGGAGGCTTGGGCAGGCGCGTGAAGAAGGACAGGTCGATGCCCGCGATTCCCTTGCTGACGAGCGTCAGCAGGATCCACGCCAAGAAGGCGAGCGTGACCACCGCCGCCAGCGTGGCGAGCAGCGAGGCGATGGCGTTGACCGCCTTGCGTCGGAATACGACAAGGTTCATACAGCCCCCTTTCGCGCGGTCTGCAGCACGAGCATGCGTCCGAGGGCCAGGATGACGAACGTGAGCAGGAACAGGGTGAGCGCCAGCGCCATGAGGGAGGACAGGTAGAGGTCGCCGGTGGCCTCGGTGAACTCGTTGGCCAGCGTGCTTGCGATGGTGTTGGAGGGTGCGTAGAGCGACAGGCCGATGTCGTGGCTGTTGCCGATGACGAAGGTGACGGCCATGGTCTCGCCCAGGGCGCGACCCAGGCCCAGGGTCACCGCGCCGATGAGACCCGAGCGCGTGTAGGGCAGAACCACCGAGCGCACGACTTCCCACCGCGTCGCGCCCAAGCCCGCGGCTGCTTCCTTGACCGGCGCGGGGACCATGGAGAAGAGATCGCGGGCGACCGCCGCGATGTACGGAATCACCATCAAGGCCAATACCATCGAGGCGGTGAGCATGCCAATGCCCATCGGCGGGCCTTGAAAGAAGGGCAGGAAGGTCGTATGGCTGCTGAGCCAAGGCTGCACGTCGTCGGCAACGACGGGGGCGAGGACGAACAGGCCCCACATGCCATAGATGATAGAAGGTACGGCGGCCAGGACCTCGACGGCGGTGGCGACGGGACGGGCCAGCCACGCAGGGGCAAGCTCGGTGAGAAACACGGCAATGCCGATGGCGAGGGGAACGGCCATGGCCAGGGCGAGGGTAGCGGCGATGATGGTGCCGAGCATGGAAGGCACCGCGCCGAACTGCTCTGCAACGGGATCCCACTGGCTGCTCGTGAAGAAGCGGGGGCCGAACGTGAGCAGGGCAGTCGAGGCGCCCTGCACGAGGGTAACGCCGATGGCGGCCACCAGCAGGAGCACGACCACCGCACCCACGAGGGCAGCGCCGCGGAAGACACGGTCGAACCGCAGCCCCGCAGCGTCGCGACGGGCGCTGGGAGGGGTTCGGTGCCATGCGGTCGCGTGGTCGATCACGGTGTATTGCGCGTTCGGTTCGAGAGCGTCCATCGAAACAGCCCAGACGAGCCCATCTCCTCGGGGCGCTACTTGGCTTGCGGCGGCCAGACCGCCTGCCCATTTGCGTGGATCTTCGTCGTCCACGTCTTCTCCACGAGATTCACCACCTTCTGCGGCATGGGCACGTAGTCCAAATCGGTAGCTGCCTTGGCGCCGTCCTTGTAGCCGTAGTCGAGGAACTTGAGGATCGCCGTCGCCTTGCCAGCATTCTTCTGCTCGGCGTGCATGAGAATGAAAGACGCTCCGACGATGGGCCAGACGGCGTCGCCGGGCTGGTTGGTCAATACGACATAGAAGCCGGGGGCCTTCTCCCAGTCTGCGTTCTCGGCGGCAGCCTGGAACGAGGGGATTCCGGGGGCGACGACCTTTCCAGCGGCGTTCTTGAGCTTCGTGGTGTTGAGCTTGTTCTGCACCGCATACGCGTATTCGACGTAGCCGACGGCACCGTCGACGCGCTGCACGTACGTGGCGACGCCTTCGTTGCCCTTGCCGCCCACGCCGCAGGGCCACTGCACGGCCTTGTCGTTGCCGACCTTCTGGCTCCACGTGTCGGACACCTTGGCCAGGTAGCTGGTGAAGATCCACGTCGTGCCCGAGCCGTCGGCGCGATGCACCACGGTGACGTCCTTCGACGGGAGCGCGACGCCAGGATTGAGGGCCTTGAGCTTGGGGTCGTCCCACTTCTTGATGTCGCCCAGGAACAGGCCGGACAGCGTGTCGCCGTCGAGCACGAGCGTTCCGTCGGCGACACCCTCCAGGTGAACGACCGGGACGACGCCGCCCATGATCATGGGGAACTGGACCAGACCTGCGGCGTCGAGTTCCTCGGACTTCAAAGGGGCATCGGACGCGCCGAAGTCGACGGTCTTGGACTTGATCTGCTGGATGCCACCGCCCGAGCCGATCGACTGGTAGTTGAGCTTGACGCCGTTGGCCTGGTTGTAGGCGGCACCCCACTTGGCGTACAGCGGGTAGGGGAAGGTGGCGCCCGCGCCCAGCAGGGTCGTGCCGGCTTCGTTGGCCGGCTCCGTCGTCGACGGCGCACCGTTCGACTTGCTGCATCCGGTCAGGACGGCGGCAAGAACGGCGAGAGCGGCGACGGCAGCATCGATCCATCGAATCATGAGAGCTTCCTCCGTTGTGTTCGCCGCCTAGATAGCCTGCCCGTGTGACAGCCATGTGACAGGTGCGCAACATCGTGGTCGCACGGGACGATCGTGTGACCCGCGCGCTTGATCTCCCCGGCGCGGCATGGAAAGGTCGGGCCGCCCCTGACACCAGGATGGGGATCCGTGAGGTTGCATCGATGACAAAGCCCACAGCCCAAAAAAGCAACGAAGCCCCGGGAAGCGAGAAGACCGCTGCCGCGCGTGCCTTGATCAACCACTTGCGCCTCGCCGTCGACGAGCTCGAGACGCTGCTCATCGGCGGAGCGGCCGAGCCCCGCCCGCCGCTCGTGGAGCGCGAGGTCATGAAGCCCGGCGAATACGCCGACCGCATGCGCGTGAGCGTCAGCAAGGTGCACCGCTGGATCAAGAAGGGAATGCCCCATTTTCAGATCGAGGGCCGCGTCCGCATCCGGGTGAGCGAAGCGGACGCCTGGATCGCGGGGAACACGCAAGCGCGAGACGAGCAGGAGGCTACTGAAGAATAGGCGCTCGCGGGATCGAATCGCAGAGCACGCTTGCCAGCTGTTGCCACTCACGGGAAAGGGATGGTCCTCAGATCGGACGCCCCTTACTCCCCCGTTCCGCGGCGGCTCGAGCTCGCGAGGAGGGCCTCCGCGCGTATCGGCCCCTGCCGTCAAATGCTCGAACTGCGCTCCGCGCTCGGCAACTCCAGCCAGAACAATGACCCCCTCGGCTCCGCTCCCTCGACTCCCACCTTGCCCCCCATCCGAGTCATCAGGTTGCGCACGATCGACAACCCCAGACCCGTGCCCCCCAAGTCCCGCGAGCGCCCCGGATCCAGCCGATAGAACCGCTCGAACACCCGCGCTCGGTACTTAGGCTCGATACCGGGTCCGTCGTCGATCACCTCGATGCGCGTCTTGCCCAGCACCGAGGAGGCCCGTACGGACACGTGCCCTGCAGACGGAGTGTACTTCACCGCATTGTCCAGCAGGTTGAGCAGCACGTGCTCGATCGCCTTCTCGTCGGCCATGACGCGGAGATCCGGCGGGACGCTATTCACCACCGCAATGCCCTTGTCCTTGGCGATACTCTCGACCACCTCCGAGACCCGCTGCACGGCATTGCGCACGTTCACGCCCTGCAACTCGATGCGATACTCCTCCGCCTCGATGCGCGACAGGTCCAACAGGTCGGAGATGATGCGCGAGAGCCGCTCGGCATTGCGCAGCAACGCCTGCAGGAACTTCGTCGCGTGCTCCTTGTCGTCGAGCGCGCCTCCCAACAGGGTCTCCGCCGTCGCCCGAATCGTGCTCACCGGCGTGCGCAGCTCGTGCGAGACGTTCGCCACGAAGTCCCGCCGCGTATTCTCGAGCCTGCGCAGGGACGTGACGTCGCGCATCACCAGCACCGCGCCCCCTTCCTCGGAGGACAATCGCGCAGCCCGCGCCAACAGACGGTTGCCGTCGCGCAGCTCCACCTCCACTTCCTCCCGCACGCTCTCGCCCGCGCTGACCTGCATCGCCAGGTCGTGCAGCGCCGGCTGCCGGATCGACTCCAGCAACGTCGCGCCGGTCGGCGTCTGCTTCCAGCCGAGCATGCGCAGCGCCGCCAGGTTCGACAGGGTCACGCGCCCCTGCTTGTCCAGCGCCACCACCGCCTCGTTCATACCTTCCAACACCGCCCCGAACCGATCGCGCTCCCGTTCTAGCTCGACCAGCGTGGACTCGAACTCCTTCGCCATCGCGTTGATCGAGCCCACCAGCTCGTCGATGTCGCCCCCGCTGCGCTGCTTGGACGCTTTCTGCGGGGCGCGGCGAGCGACCGCGCGCGTGACGTAGAACAGATCGCGCAGGCTCTTGGAGATGTACCTGGCGGACAAGCCGCTGACGAACATCGACGTTCCCATGGCCAGGAAGCCGGCGGCAAGGAGCGCGCCCCGCAGCTTCCAGGCGGCGTCATCTATCTCCTTCAGGGGCATCGCGACGCGCACGACGCCTTGCTGGTCGGGCCGCTGGTAGGGAACTGCCACGTAAAGCATGTTGGTCTTGAGCGTGGCCGAATACCTGCTCGACGTTCCGATGCCCTGGGACAATGCCGCCACGATCTCGGGACGATTGTGGTGATTCTCGAGCTTGTCCAGCCGGTCGGGTGGCACGTTCGATTCCCCGATAACCAGGCCGTCGACGCGTACGAAGGTCACCCTGACGTCGGTAGCCCGGGAGAGCCGCTGCGCAAGCTGCTCCAGCCCATCGTTGCCGATGCCGGCGGGCTCTGCCTCCACGGTCAGCTGCGCCGCCCGCGCCAGGCGCACCATCTCCGCTTCGATGCGCGCCTGCAGAATGCCCCGCAGCGAGATCTCCGCCCAGACCCCGCCAAGCAACAGCGCAATCGCCACGATCGAGAGCGATACCAGGAAGACGCGCGTCCGGAATCGAAGTTTCACGCCGTGTCCTCGTCGGGACGCGACCGGAAACGATAGCCCACGCCCCGCAACGTCTCCACGTACACCCCCGCCGGCCCCAGCTTCTCGCGAAGACGCTTGACGTGGGTGTCCACCGTGCGCGTCGTGATGTCTGCCTCGATGCCCCACACCGTCTGAAGCAGCATGTCCCGCGTCTGCGCCCGCCCCCGGCGCTCGACCAGCGTCGTCAGCAGGCGGAACTCCAGGGCAGTCAACACTACCTCCTGCTCGTCCACCCAGACCCGGTGGGCGGACTCGTCCACGCGCAGACGCCCGAACGACACCTGCTCGGATGGCTGGTCGTCCCCCCTGCCGCGCCGCAGAATCGCCTTGATTCGCAGCAGCAGCTCCCTGGTGCTGAAGGGCTTTACAACGTAGTCGTCGGCGCCGACCTCGAAGCCCACCACACGGTCGATCTCCTCTGCCCGTGCCGTCACCATCATCACGAAGACCTTGGCCGTGCGCTCCTGCGCCCGCAGCTTCCTGCACACCTCCACGCCGGAGATGTCCGGTAGCATCAGGTCCAACAAGACCAGGTCCGGTACCGGCTCCTGCGAGGCCAGCTCCAACGCTGCCTTGCCCGTCGTCGCGCCCCGCACCTGGTAGCCCTCCCGGCGAAGGCTGTACTCCAGGCTGTCGAGCAGGTCTTGCTCGTCTTCGACAATGACGATTCGCTCGGGCATGGCGAGGCGGATACTACGCCAACGTGACGACCGTGTGAC
Organism: Myxococcales bacterium; assembly: GCA_021847645.1. GTDB lineage: Bacteria > Myxococcota_A > Polyangia > Polyangiales > Polyangiaceae > JAJZQG01. The sequence continues at coordinate 15,315 of JAJZQG010000129.1, read as the reverse complement.
AGCCTCGCAAGAAGGGTGTGACGGCGGACGGTCACGACGGACGCATCCCGGGGAACGCGTGGCTCGTGGGCCAAGGCGTTGTTCGCGGGGCGGCAGGCTACCGGTACGGGTTCTTCTTCAGGTCGTCCGTGTCCGCCGGCGGCGCTGTTGGCGGTGCTGTGGTCGCTGGCTCCACGGGCGCGGTCGTTTCCGACGGCGGCGCTGCCGTTGGTACGTCCGGGGCCGCGCTAGGGGCGTGCCGCGTCGTTCCCGTTGCCATCGGCGCGCCGCGCACCGGCGGCCGCGGGGCAGTGCTGCCGCTGCTGGTCGCGGCCGTCACCGCAGCGCTCGTGGTCGCAGCCGGTAGCTGCTCGGTCTCCGCCAACGGCGCGGAGTGTGTCGCGGTCGGCAGATCTCGCAGCGACGATGCGGGGCCCGCCCCAATCTGGCCTTCTCCCGACGGCCGGGACGCCACCACGGCGATCAGGGCACCGCCCGCCACCAGCGCGAGCGCCAGCGCCACGACAATGGGCCACTTGCGTCGAGCGGGCGGGAACTCGTCGTCGTCCATCGCGCCGCGCTGCGACAGGATGTCGGCCGCGCGAGCGGGCTCGGGCGCAGCGGGCGCAGACGGCAGCGTCATCGCCGCAGACGATGCCGTGGTGAGGGGCGGCGGCGAAAGGGATTCGGGCCGGGCCGGCCGCGCCTGCGGCGACCCGGCATGCGCGTCGACCGACTCGTCCCTGGGCTGATCGATGAACGCCAGGTGCGCACGGATAGCCGAGCGACGTTCCTCGATCTGCGCGCCAATGGCCTCGGCCAACCATGCCTTGACGTCGCTCGTGTCGACCAACATGCGCGCGGCACGACTGGCCGACTCGAGCGCGGAGGCGAACTCCGCGGCGCTCTCGAAACGACCCTCGACGTTGCGGTCCAACGCGCGCTCCAACACCTTCTCGAGCGACGCCGGCATGGCCGGATTGCCGGCACGAAGCTTGGGGATCGGCTCGAAGATGAGACGATTGAGCGTCACGGCCTCGTTCTCGGCAAGGAACAGACGCTTCATGCACAGCGTCTCCCAGAGCACGATGCCTGCGGCGAACACGTCCGCACGACGGGTCACCAGGTCGCCACGCGCCTGCTCCGGCGCCATGTAGGCGACCTTGCCCTTGAGCTGCCCGGCACGCGTCGAGCCCAGCCGCGAGGTGGCGTGCGCCACGCCGAAGTCCGCGATCCGCGAGACGCCATGCACGTCGATCAAGATGTTCTGCGGCGAGACATCGCGGTGAACCAGACCGACCGGTTCGCCGTTCGGGTCGACCAGCTCGTGCGCTGCGTGCAGCCCGGCCAGCGTGTCGAGCACGATGCGAATCGCGACCTTCGCCGGCACGCGCTGGTGCATCTGCGCGCTGCGCGCCAACAGCGCCCCCAGCGTCTCGCCCTCCACGTACTCCATCACCAGGTAGTAGCCATCGTGGCCCGCGCCCACCTCCAGCACCGGCACCACATGCTGGTGACGAATGTTGGCAACGAGCCGGGCCTCGTCCAGGAACATCTTGACGAAGCTCTCGTCCGCGCCGAGATGCGGGTGCAAGCGCTTGATCGCCACGAAGCGTTCGAAGCCGCCGACGCCCAGGATGCGCCCCAGGTAGACGGTCGCCATGCCCCCCGTGGCGATTTCGGCGATCAGCTCGTAGCGGTCAATCCGCGGGAGCCGTCCCGAATCCGCGCCGAGGAACTTGAACTTCGACACCTCAGAACCTTCCCACCGCGCCCAGCTGCGGGCCACCCAGCCAGCCCACTGCCGGTGCAACGCTCGGTCCCGTCGACTCCGGCGCCTTGCCCGCCTTCTCGCCGTCGCCCCAGTCCGTGTACGCAGCGCCGATCACCGCCGTCACCACCGCCACGCCGATGGTCGTGCCCAGCAGGATGTTCGTGCGCTTCTGACGACTCAACGCGTCCTGGTACAAGGGGCAACTCGCGCCCTGGTCCACGCACTGCTCGCGCACTGCGTCCCGACCGGGATTGTTCCTGGTGTCGATGCCGCTCCAGATGGTCGCCCCAGCCAGCGCCGCCGTCAGCCCGATGCCCACGTACGTCACCGCGGCGGGAAGCCCCGTGCCCTTGTCCGGTCCCGGCTCGCTTGCGCCCGACTTCACCTGCACCGAGGACGGGGGTTCCTCCGGGCTCTTCGCCTCCTCGTGCACGGGCGCCCGGAACACCGCATCCGTCTCCTCGCCCGCCTCGCCCTGCACCTCGACCGCTCGGCTCCGATCGGCTTTCCACGTCGCGGCCACCTCGTGCTTGCCCGGCGTCACGTACACGACGATCTTCCCGTACGAGTCGTCGAACACCGCGTGGTCGTCGACCACCACCCCACACTCCGGAGTGCATTGGACCGCCACCTTGAAGACCTTGGGACGCACCTGCTTGAGCACGCTGCGCGCCAGCGTCACCGTACCGGCATCATCCCCGTGCTTGACCAGCGCCAGCTCCGAAAGCGTCGCCGCTCGCGCCAGGTTCCCCGCCCGCTGCTGGGACCGGATCGCCAGACGAAGCGCCTCGACGCTCGGCATGTCGTGGTACGCGTTCTCAAAGTGGTCCGCAGCGGTCGTGTAGTCCCCCGCCGTGTAGGCTCGTCGCCCGGCATCGAATTCCTGCGCCGCGGTCCGTACCTTCAGGGCGTCGGCCGCGTCATCCGCCCGAACCGCAGGACACACGGCGAGACCGCCGACTAACGCGGCGCACATGGCAAACACATGCTGCAGGCTGGAGCTTGCTCTCGCCCGCGCGTTTCTTCGAATCATCGCACGGCCAGTTTCGCACAAGATCGGGTGGACATACAGAATTCACTGCCACCTCGCTCATACGCGCCGCGTCAATTCGTCGACCACGCCCGCGAGCGGTCATCCCACCTGTGCTATCATGCATCATCCGATGATGGCCTCGCATCCACCCCTCGCCGTCATGCGCCTAATCGCTATCGCAGGCGGAGCCTGTGCGCTCGCGGCGTGGTCCGCCACCTGCACCGAGTATGACTCGAGCTTGCTCACGTACTCGCATTTCTCGGATGCCTCCGCCGAGGACGGCTCGTCCCCGGACGCCCCGACCGGCGACACTGCGCTGCCCGACGCGCTGCCCGACGCGCTGCCCGACGCGCCCCCCGAAGCCGATGCCGGCCAGGATGCCGACACCGGCACCAGCACGCCCTGCGACCCGACCTGCAACGATCCGTCGCTCGCTCGCGCTCCCTGCCCACCTGCCATGCCCGATCCGCCGGACCAAGCGCAACCCCTGGTCTTCGCCATGCACTCCATCCGCGCGGGCATGAGCGCTTCCGCGCCGAACGACTGGAAGACGATCGGCCTCGATCTCGACTGCCTGTTTACGCAAAGCAACGGCTCGCCCATGCAGTGCAAGCCCCTGACCTCGACCACGTCGGTCGTGGCGGACGGAGACCAGGGGCGCGACAACAGCTTCGGCAACAACCTGGGCGGCCTCATCCGCCTGATGGAGCAGTTCAACCTCATCACGACGGACGTGGAGCAGCAGTGGAACGATTCGCTCGCGAAGGGCGGCACGGGGCTGCTGTTCGAAATCGACAAGTTCGGCGGCGGCACCGACGACCCGCAGGTGCTCGTCAGCGTGTTGCTGTCGCGCGGGGTCTACGACCCGACCGGCACCACCCAGCTCACCGCGAACTGGGACGGCAACGACTACTGGGCAATCGATCGCGACTCGGTCACCCCTCCGCAGAACCAACCCAAGTACGTCGATGATGCCGCGTACGTGACGGCCAATCGCGTTGTCGGCCACCTGCCCGACGGGCTCCCCCTGAAGTTCGTCGCCGGTTCGGGCCTGCTCCAAGTCTCCCTGACCAACTCGGTCTTCATCCTGGATCTGTCGCAAGACCACCAGCACATCGTCTCCGGCGTCATCAGCGGCGTGTGGTACACATCCGAAGCCGTCTCGGCCCTCGACGCCTACGCGGCGCAGAGCGGCATCTGCCCGGACACGCCCCAGTACGCCGCCGCGCGCGGCGCCCTTTCCAAGGCCTCCGACATCCGCGTGGATCTCAAGCCCGCACCTACCCTCGACTGCAACGGAATGTCCATCGGCATGGCCTTCACCGCCGAGCCCGCCCGGCTCGGCGCCGTCGTCGATCCACCCATTCCCAATCCGTCGCTGTGCGGCGACGCCGGGGCCGACGCCAACTGATCTCGGCCGTAGCGCACCGAAGAGTCAGTCCTCGAACAACTCCAACGTACGCCGGTCCGCCGACGCCCTCCTGGCCCTGGTCGCAGCCCATGTGCGCAGCGCCTGCACCCGCTCCTCGTACATGCTCGCGAGCGGCACCGTCTCCTTGGCGGCTATCTTCAAGTCCTCCGCCGACAGGTCCCGGGAGGCACCGAACGCGCGAAACAGCGCTCCAATCACGACCTGCTCGAGCTCGGCCCCGGAGAAGTGCTCCAGCCCCTTCGTCAGCTCCGCTATCGGGTAGCGCGACGGGTCCCTGCCGTGTCGTCGCATGTGGATGGACAGGATCTCCTCCCTCTCCTTGACCCCCGGCAGATCCACGAAGAACACGTCGTCGAACCTGCCTCTGCGCACCAACTCCGGCGGCAGCTGCTCGACTTCATTGGCCGTCGCCGCCACGAACACCGCCGCGCTCTTCTCCTGCATCCACACCAGGAACTCGCCGAATACCCGCGCATGCGTGCCGCTCGCGTCCGCCGCCAACCCCTTCTCGATCTCGTCGACCCACAGCACCACCGGCGCCACTGCCTCGGCAATCCGGGTCGCCGTTCGAATCGCCAGCTCGGGCGAGGACGAGGCGAACACCGCGGAGAAGTCGAGCCTGACCAACGGCAGCTCGAACACGCGCGAGGCCGCCTTCGCCACGAGCGACTTGCCGCAGCCCTGCACGCCGCACACCAGCACGCCACGCGGCTCGGGCAGCCCGAAGGCCCGCGCCGATTCCCGGAACGCCGGGACGCGCGCCCGCAGCCAGCTCTTGAGCACTTCCAGCCCGCCCACGTCGTCCAGTCCCACGTCGGGCTCGGTCAGCTCCAGCGCCGCGCTCCGGCGCATCATGCGCTTCTTCTCGGCCACGATCTCGGCCACCGCGCCGTGTGGGTCCGCCGCGGTCATCGCCAATCGAAATGCACGCGCGGCCTCCGCACCCGTCAGCCCCCGCGCCGCCAACACGGCCCCCTCCGGATCCTGCAGCCGCCGGCCGGAACGCTGCACCTCGCCCGCCAGCAGCGCACTCAGATCGTCCGCGCCCGGAAGCGGGACGTCAAGCATCGCCACGTCCTTCTCGATCTCGCGCGGCACGTCCACCCACGGCGTCACCCAAAACATCACGCTGCCCGTCTGCTCCGCCCGCTGCGCAAACTCACGCAGGGCCCGCACCACGCGCGGCTCCGACAGATACGGATGCACGTCCAGCAGCACCGTGACCCGCGTGCCCTCCTGCATCCCCGCCTGGGCGATCGCCTGCTCCGCCACCACCAACTCAGGCGCGTGCTCGAAGCCCCGCGTCGCCGTCCAGATCGCCACCGGCTCCGCCCCCACCGCCGCCCTCACCAGCTCGATCGCGCGCTTCTCCTCGTGCGTCACCAGGCATACGATCGGGAATCCGGCGGCCACACGACGACGAATCGCGTAGCCCACGGCCCTGTCCAAGTCGCCGGCGCTCACGGCTCCACCGTCATGCGCAAGACCTCGTCGAAGGTCGTGATCCCCTTGGCCATCTTGCGAATCGCCGCTTCCCGAAGCGTCAACATCCCATCCTGCCGCGCCTGCTTGGCAATCTCCTTCGACGACGCCCTGGTGTGGATGAGCTTGCGGATCTTGTCGTTGACCTCGAGCACCTCGAACACACCGCTTCGCCCGAACAGGCCCGTGGACCGGCACTTCACGCATCCCTCGCCCACAGCCACCATCAGGTTGGGCGACTCCCCCTGCTGCTCGAGCTCCTGCAAATCCAGCCCGATCAGCGACATCTGGTCCTGCGTCAGGAACGTCTCCACCCGGCACGACGGACACACCAAGCGCACCAGCCGCTGCGCCACCACCCCCACCAGCGTCGAGGAAAGCAGGAACGGGTCCACACCCAGCTCCAGCAAGCGCGTGATCGCGGACGCCGCGTCGTTGGTGTGAAGCGTGGCGAGCACCAGGTGGCCGGTGAGCGACGCTTGCACGGCGATCGACGCGGTTTCGGTGTCGCGCACCTCGCCGATCATGATCACGTCCGGGTCCTGACGCAGCAGGTGCCGCAGCGCCTCGGGGAAGCCGACCCCCACCTTGGTCTGCACCTCTACTTGGTTAAAGACATTGACCACGATCTCGATCGGATCCTCGATCGAGGTCACGTTGATTTGCGGATTGGCAATGGCCCGCAACGCCGAGTACAAGGTCGTTGTCTTGCCGCTGCCTGTCGGCCCCGTGACCAGCACCAGACCGTTAGGCCTGCCGATGAATCGCTCCATGGCCGGCTGCTGCCGCGACGACAACCCGAGCTCCGGCAGATCCCTCAGAATCACCTCGGGATCGAAGATGCGCATCACCACCTTCTCCCCGAATGCCGTGGCCATCGTCGATACCCGGATCTCCACCTCCCGGTCGCCCAGGGCCGTCTTGATGCGCCCGTCCTGCGGGCGACGCTTCTCGGCGATGTCCATGCGCGCGAGGGTCTTGATGCGCGAGCACACGGCCGGGTGAACGATCTTGGGCAGCACGTTGATCGTGTGCAGCACGCCGTCGATGCGCATGCGCACCACCGACTGGTCACGGTGCGGCTCGATATGGATATCCGAGGCCCGCTGGTCGAATGCGTAGTGGAACAGGTACTCCACCGCGTTGACGATGTGGCTGTCGGTAGCCTCGATCTCCTCGACCCGCTTGAGCCGCACGTAGCGCTCGAGATTGCCGATGTCCACGCCCTGCTTGAACTCGCGCTCCGCGGCCTTCACCGACGTACGAAAGCCGTAGATGTCCGTGATGATCTGCTGGATGTGGCTCGGCGGTGCCACCTTCAACCGCACGGGGCGCCGCACGAACTGCTGCAGATTCTCCACCAGACGCACGTCCATCGGGTTGGCCACCGCCACGTCCACTCCGGCGTCGTCCTGCCCTATCACCAGCGCATTGTGCCGCCGCGCGAAAGGCCGTGAGAGCGTCTGCGTCGCCAGCTTGGCGTCGATGTCCAACGGATTGAGGTGCACGTACGGCATGCCCAGCGCCTTCGCCAACGCCTGCATGATCAGATCCTCGGTCAGCGGGTAGCGGTTGTCGCCGCCGATGAGGTAGCCCATCGCCGCAAGCACCTGCGCCGGATGCACCACCTCCTCCGGGCTGAGCTGCGCGCTGCCTCGCTGGGCCGCCTCGCCCCGCTGACGCAGTATCCGCGCCCGCTCCCGATCCTCGCGCACCGTCGCGTCGCGACGCTGCTCGGCGTCGAGCATCCCTTCGCGTTGGAGCAGGTCGCAGAGGAATTCGAAGGTGAGATCAACAGGACGTTGCACGAGCAGAACCGTGCTTCGCGATGGCGGGGGCTGTCAAGGCGGACACTGCCGCGGGCTCAAAACGCGGCCTGGATCCCCAGCACGCCCCCGGCGCGCCAGGTCTTCGCCGCGACCTTGATTTCCCCCAGCGTCCCGCTCTGCCACGCAAGCGTCAGCGCCCCGGCCGCCAGACACGCCGTCGGAAACCACCCGCCAAACGAGTAGTCCCGCTGCGCACGGACCACATCCGCGATCGTCGAACGCACCCAACGCCACCTGGCCGCCTCGACATCCTCCGGCCCGACCACGAACCGACTCGCCGAGGGACGCTTCAACACGAGTACCCCAAACAGCGCGATGTCGTCCGAGGCCGGCACGTCGGGGACGCTGCTCGCGCTGTCGCCCAGCCGCAGGTGCAGATGATCCGGGTAGGCGACCTCCCGCCTCGCCGGGCCTTGCAGCAAGGCGCAAGGCTGCAGACGCAACCCCGCCGACTCCGAGAGACTCCCCGCCGCCGCAGGGCGGCTCCCGGTCAGGCTGACTACCAATACGCTAGCGAGAACAGCACAACGGATGAGGTACTTCATGAAGCGGTTGCATCGCAGGACAGCGCAATGCGAACCCAAGCTATCACGCTTGGATTTCGTCGTCCCTCCTCGCTGGCCCGGCACGCGAAGATTGGTGGGACGCGAGCACAGCGACGCCTACTCCTATGCAAGAGTGGGCGCCGCTCTGCGGCATGCTGCGTGGCGCCATGGGCCGCAGCGCATCGCGATCACGCGCTGTCCCGTGCGCTCATCACACCCGCGTCGGTGCGCTATCATCCAATCGCCCCGCGCTCCCAGCGCGATCGCCGCACGTGCCGATCAACGCGCGATGGCGTCCGCGCGCACGATGCCCGGTTGGCTCGCCCCGCGTCCGGATTGCCACGCAACACCGCCCCGCCCATCTCACCGCGACACGGCCGCCGCGGCCGATCCCGCAGCATCGGGCGGCGATGAGCTCCCCACGACCAACGCCGAAGCCGCCGGCGCCACAGCCAGCATGTCCTCGAGCCGCACCACCCGCGGGTCGTTCGGCGCCAGTTCCTCGAGCTTGCGCAGATGGTGCTGCGCTTCCATCGTGGCCCCGGCTGCGTTCGTCAGCAGCACCAGGTTGTATCGCGCATCCACGTGATTCGGATCGAGACGCAGCACGCGCAGGTATCCTTCTCTTGCGTCGCGGTACCGGTTGCTCTGCTGGTCTAGCAAAGCCAAGTTGTAAATCGCGGCAACGTCGTTCGGGTTCGCCGCGATCAGCGCGCCGTACGCTCGACGCGCAGTGTCGTAGTCCCCGACCTTGTACGCCAGGATTCCGAGCAGCAGCTGCGCCGCCGGCCCCCTGCCCCGCTGCACGGCCGCTTGGGCATTCGCACGCGCCTTCGCGAAATCGCCCGTCGCGTGCTGCGCCTGCGCAACCGCGTACGTGGCATACGGGTCCAACGAGCCTGCCGCCAGCACCGCCGCTCCCTCTGCCCACGCCTCTTGATTCTTGCCCATGCGCACCAGCGCCTCCGCGCGACGCCCCCGCATCGCCGGCAGAGCCTTGCACCTGTCCGGCGCCCCGTCCGCAAGCGCCAGCGCCGCCGCCCCCTTGTCGTCGTCGAGCTGCTTGGCAATCTCGGACTCGACTTGCTCGCACGACCGCCCGCCAGCAACCCGGTAGCCCACTACGACCGCCACCAGCACGCCGATCAGCGCTGCCCCCAGGAGCCAGCGCCCGCGCAACGACGCCTTGCCTTGCGAAACGCTCATGGCGTCTGCACGATAGTCGGCACCCTCGTCCGTGTCACGGCCGTCATGCCGCCCCGACGCACCGGCCCGCTCCTACGCCGCAGGGCCCCGCGACGAGTCCCAAATGCGCATCCGCCTGGCGTAACGCTCCGCCGACGCCCGCTCCGCGTCCGTCGCCTCCCGCTCCCAGACCATCCCGAACGGCGTGCCCATCCAGGCCCGCACGCCGGCCGGCGCAATGTAGCCGATGACCAGCAGCGTCTGGTCGTCCCCTTGCCCGGGCGACACCCCCACGCGCCGCAAACGGTCGTGGTCCACCAGCTCGGTCAGCGCGCGCAGCCCGATGCCTCTCAGGTAGTCCCTCATCTGCAGGCCGAACCCGCTCGGTGCGATGTCCCGCCCCAGCACGTGATAGCCGTAGTCCAGCCCTTCCCCGGTCAACAGAAACGGCAGGTCTACCTTCACGTCCCCTGCCACCTTCGACGATCGCAAGATGGCGTGGGACCCGTCCTGGCGCACACGCACGTTGATGCCCCAGCCCGCCAGGATAAGCTTGGCGAAGTAGTCGCGCTTGACCACATGACGCACGAACCGCTTCATCGGCCAGGGCATCCCGCCGTTGCGCCCCAGCCACAGCCCTTCCCGCAGTTGCGTTCCCGCCAGGGGGCTCGCAGCTTCCCATACATCGCGAATGCGCGCCGCCGGCAGCGCGCCAATCACCTCGAGCGCCTGATGCGGATTCATGAATGGCATTGTCGCACAGGCCCGACGAGCCGGGGCGACGAACGTGCGCGGCCCGGCGAACCGCGAGCAAGCTGGATACGGGCTGGATGCAGGCCTTTCGTACGACGCCCCGGGCTGGCTATGCCGCGCCGCCTGCCGCTGCTGCCTTCTGGGCCGCGGCAGCCACCAGCTTTTCGACCCGGTCCTCGAGCGCCAGCAGATTTTCGCCCGCCATCTTCGCCAGCAGCAGCAGCTCCTGGAAGCTCGCTTCCTCCTCCACCTGCTCGTCGATGTACCACTGCAGGTAGCTTCGCGTGGAGTAGTCCTTGTCCTTCTCCGCATGGGCCACCAGCGCATGAATCCGCCGGGTCACCCCCTGCTCGTGCTCGTAGGTCCGCTCCAACACGTCGACCACGCTCTTGTACTTGTGGGGCGGCGCCTCGATGGCCCCAAGTTCCAGCTGCCCGCCCACCTTCTGCACATAGTCGATCAGCTTGACGGCGTGCATCTGCTCCTCGCCCGCCTGCGTCAGGTAGCGGTCCTCCAACACCTTCAGACCGTTGGCGTCGAACCACGACGCCATCTGCCGATACAGGTACGACGAGTAGAACTCCCAGGTGATCTGCTCGTTCAGCTTCTCGTTCATGCCCTTGGACAACATGCGCCCTCACCTTTCGAACGGACCGCGGTCTGCGCCCGACAACCCGGCCGTGTGTGGGCGAATCCTAAGCCCGAACAGCCTCGCCGGCAACGTCGCTGACCCGCACGCCCAGACGGTCCCGGAGCTTGCCGTAGGCCTCTGAAACCAGGAAGGGCATCAGATCGTTCATGCGGTCGACCACCGTCAGGTCACCGACCTCCCGGTCGTCATTCGAGAGCACCTGCTGGACCACCTGCACGTCACCGCACAGAAGAAGCCCGGCTCGCATCGCCGCCAGCTCCACCGATCGCGCCCAGCCCGTCAGGTCCGCCCGCCCCCCGGCCTGCTCGAAGTGCTCGACCGCCAGCTCCAGCTCGCGACGACTCTCGCCCGTCACCTTGCGCTCGATGAACCGCGCCGCATCCCCAATCTCGCGGCGCGTCGCCTCCGGCAGCGGAAGCGTCGGTCGAACCACCCGCACCGCCGCCAGGAACAACGTCGTCAACTCCCGCAGGCTCGGGTACATCACCAGCACGTAGTGCTCCGGACGATAGAACGTGATGTCCCGCCCCACCAGGAACGCCAGCTCCTTGAGCGACCGGCCCGTGAGTACCGACCGCCCCACCAGCGCCGTCGGCATCTCCGCAGGAACCGCCGCAATGCCCCCGGGCACCTCGTCGGTCACGTAGATCTCGGGCAGCGGCACGTCCAGGATCCTCGAGGCCCACTTGAACGTGCGCGTCACGCTCACCGTGCTGGTCTCCGGGTCCTGCCTGGCCCTGGGATCGAGCTCGGGCAACTGCCCCTGGCTCCTGAGCTGCTGAAGCTTGTATTCGATCGCCGGCGACGCAGCCACGCGCAGGATCGCCCGCACGTGCTGGTCGTGCGACAGCGGGTAGATCCATTGCCACGCAGCGTCATCGAGCGATCGGGTCGGCCTGACCGGCGCGTCGGGCTGGTACTGCTGGAAGTACAAGTCTTCGTCCATGTCTGCGTCGCCCAACTGCGAGAGCGCGGCCGACGCGTTCCACGCGCGGTCCAGGTCGCCCGCCTGCGCGCACAGGTTCATCATCGCACGGTAGGTGTCCGACCGCCCCGGCGCGTGCCACGCAGCGATCTCCAGCGACATCAGCGCGGCCGCCTCCTCGCCCGCCTCTGCCAGCATCCCCGCAAGCTCCACGCGCGCCTCTACGTCCGTCGGGATGCGCTCCACACACCGGTCCAGCGCCTCGATGGCCCCCTGCACGTCATCGAGCCGCCCCCGGCGCAGCTCCGCGATCGTCCGCCAAATCTCGGCTTCGGCCGCGTGCGCGCCCGCCCGGTCCAGACGCACCGTCTGCGCCAGAAGCGCCTGCTCATACGCCCGATCATCGCCACGTTCGATGAGCACCGAGGCGATCGCATCGAAGGCCCGCGCCGTCACCGGATCCTGGTCGAGCGCCAAACCGTACAGCTCCAGCGCGCGATCCACGCTGGCGGCCCGCTCCGCCGCAAAGTCCGCCGCCAGCACCAGCGAACGGGCCACCTCCTCGGCCTGGGGCTTGAGCTGCGCGATCGCGACCTTGATCTCCACCACCCGGTCGAATGCGTGCTGGCTGTCGTACACCTGGGCCAACCGCGCCAGCACCGCGGTGTCCTGCGCACGAAGCTCGCGCGCCAACTCCAACGCCTCGAGCGTTCCCGTCACGTTCCGCGCCTTCTCTTCGTCGTCGGCCAGCGCCAGCAGCACATCGAAGCGCTCCTCCGGGCTCGACGTAGCCGCCAGCAGCTCCCTGCGCACCTTGGCCGCCTCGGCGAAGTCGCCCTCGGCATGCAGCACGCCGGCCAGCCCCTCCAACGCGTCCTTCTTGCCAGCCGTGATCGCCACGGCTTTGCGGAAGTTCAGCGCCGCCTCCCGTCGCCTCCCCTGCGCGGCCTTGAGCCGCGCCAGCTCCACGTACACGTCGGCCCGCGTCGGACTCTTGTCCTCCAACAGCAGCAGCGCCTTCTTGAAAAGCTCCGAGGCCACGTCCAGCTCGCCCCGTTCCCTGGCCGCCGTCGCCTCGTCCAGCAACTCCGATATCCCTGGCCCGGGACGCGAGCTCGGCGGGCTCGACATGCGCGTGGACAACGGCCCCCCGTTCGGAGCCGGCGGCGCGATCGTCGTGGCGGAAAACAGCGACAGGTCCCGGCGCCCCGCGACCAGCGAGAAACACGGGACGTCCGTGTACAGGTCCGGGTCCTCGCGGACCTGTTCCATCACGCGCGACACGAGCACCACGCCGACCGTGTTGCGCACCTCGGCCTTGTCGATGGTTCGCAGCAGAAGCGACGTGAACGGCGCCGGGCCTCCCTTGTCGAGCATCGCCTGCTCCACCGACCGCACGGCGCACAGGATCGAGTAGCCCGAGAGCTCAGGAGCGAAGATCCGACGCACCGCTCCCGCCATCTCGCTCGCCAGCACCGGGTCCTGGTCGCCCTGATGCACCAGGTCCATCACCAGCGCCGCGCTGCTCACTCCGGCCGTCGTCAGCGCGCTGCGGATCCTGGCGACCGGTATGCGCGTGCGCAGCTCCCCTTCCGCCTCGCCCTCCGCCCGGTCCACCTCCAGTGCCAACTCGCCCGCCTCGTCGAGCTGCGCCACGGCCGACACGTACACCACCACCGCGTCGTCCACGCCCAGGTGGTGCTCGGTCATCAGGTGGCCCAGCCATCCCGCGGGCGTGTCCGCGTCCGGAACGTCCACGACCCGGAAGTCAAAGCCGGGTCGCGAAAGCTTGTCGCGAACCGCGTCCGCATCGCGCGATGACGTGCTGCAGCGAGCCAGAGCGGGACGTCGTGTGTACTTGGGGGCAACGAGAAAGGCGAATCGCATGGCAGAACGGTCCACCGAAGCTCTAGTCGACCGGAAGGCGGATCGCCACTGGGAGCAGTGAGCGCGGATTGATCCGTTGGCGCGGACCCAACACGCCCGATCGGATTTTCACTGCCTGTGAGCCGCACCGACCTTGCGGTGCAGCCCCCCACCCACCATGGTCACCGCATCCCATGGATCGTCGTTCCTTCCTCGCGTTGCTCGCCGCGAGCAGCTGGGCTTCGGTGGGCGCCTCGTGCACCAAACGCCGTCCTGCCGGGGCCGACACTCCGTACGATGACGACGCGGACGCCGCCGCCGACATCCACAAGGCGCTCGCGGCATCCCGATCCGATGGCAAGCGCGTGCTGCTCGTGTTCGGAGCCAACTGGTGTCCGTGGTGCAGAGCCCTCGATCACCTGTTCCGAAACGCCCCCGCGATCGCGCACGAACTCGCCGACAGCTATCACCTCGTGCACGTGAGCGTCGGCAACAAGGACTCGGACACGAACCAGGACATCGTGGCGCACTACGGCAATCCCACGCGCCTCGGCGTGCCGGTGCTCGTCGTGCTCGACACGTCCGGCGATGTGATCCACACCCAGGACTCCAAGCCGCTCGAAAGCGGCAAGCAGCACGACCCCGCACGCGTGCTGGCCTTTCTGCGGCAGTTCGCCGCCGCGCGTCCGTGACCGTGCGCGCGGCGCGGACCGCTTGTTCGTTGCCCGATCCGCAGCCGGCGGCTATGACAGAGTTCGTCCAACGTGGCCTCCCAGGATCCCACCGTCTCTGCTGCCCAGCCCCCGATCGTCGCGTCTCCCCGCGACGATCGGCCGTGGTGGCGCCGCGCCCTTCCCTTGCTGTTCGCCGTCGCGTTGGTCGGCCTGCTGCTCGTGCGGCTCGACCTGCACGCCTTCGTGCAGCACGTCCGTAGCGTCAGCGTGCCCGGCTTCGCCGCCTTCTGCGCCGTGTTCACCGTCGCCTTGGTCGCCGCCGACGCACTCGCCACATCCTTCGTCTACCAGCGCACGGTCTGCCCGATCACGTTCCGCGAGTTCTTCCTGATCCGCGGAGCTTCGTACCTGCCTTCGCTGTTGAGCCACCACGTGGGGCAGGCTTGGCTGACCTGGTACCTGTCGCGCCGCTACCAGGCTCCGCTGTGGCGAGTCGCCGGTTCCACGCTGATCAACTACGCCACCACCTTCGCTTCCCTGTTCCTGTTCGGCACCGTCTCGCTCCTTTTCGAGCACAACGCCGCACCCTGGCTCACTCCCGTTCTCGCCGTCGTCGCCGTCGCCGGCCTCGCCTATCTGCTCGCTCTGCGCATCGCCCCGCCGTCCCTCGCCCGACGTCAGCTCCTCGCACCACTGTTCGACATCGGAATTCGTGGACACCTCGAGGCCGTAGCCCTTCGCATCCCCCACATGCTCGTGCTGTTCGCGGGCTCCTGGATCCCATTCGCCTTCTTCGGGGTGCATATTCCCCCGGGAGCCGCCTTCGCTTACGTGCCGGTATTGATGGTCGTCGCGGCGTTGCCCATCACGCCGCAGGGCGTCGGTACCCGCGACTGGTTCGCCCTGCACTGCTTCTCCCAGTACGGTCCCGGCTCCCCCGCCGATCAGCAAGCCGCCGTCGTGGCCGCTACGCTCACCTTCGCCGTGGGGATCACGCTCGTCCAGGCCGTGTTCTCCCTGGCGCTGATGCCCCGCGCCCTGCGCCTGCTGCACGCCGCCCGGACGGACCGCTCCTCGCCGTAGTAGCTCGAGCTCATCCGAAAAGCCCATCGCGCAGAAAACAACTAGGAACTAGGAACAGGAACACGGGAATTCGAACAGAGAATCGATCGAAAATCGGCCGCAC